>DATMNF010000134.1:0-5620 GCA_035569355.1 Steroidobacteraceae bacterium | reverse complement strand
CGCCCGCGGTCGCGAACAGAAGCGCGGCGCCGGCGATGATTACGTATCCGAATGCAGGATCGAGCATCGGATTTCCTAGGGCGTGACCATGATCGTCGGCGTCGTACCGACATGGTCGACGGTACGCAATAACTTGCCGCTCGCAGCGTCGTAGATGTCGAGATCGGTGCCGTCGATAAAGATGCTGTAGAGCAGAGGCTGCGCGTCGCTCGAGAGCTGGATCGAAGTCGCCAATTTCCGCAGAGCGAATTGCTGCACGCGCTGGCGGGTCGCCAGGTCGAACACCCAAACGTCCTTTCCCGGGTCCTTGTGGGTCTCGACGCCGCCGCGGTGCATGATTGCGTAGAGGCGGGATTTTTGCGAGTCCACCGCGAGTTGCTGAACGCCGCCGGGCCGCCAACCCGCTTTGCGCTCGGCCTCGGAGGTCAACCACCAGGTCGCGCCCATCGCGGCTTCCTTGGGGCCGGCATCCAGGGGAAACATCCGCCCGGCGAACGAAACGAAATACCAGATATGGCCCACGCGTACGGCTTTTTCCGTCACCGGGTCGCCGGCCATGTCGAACAGCGGCGGGGTGCGCTTCTGGTGGCCGGCTCCGCTCTCATCGAGAGCGACCAGGGACAGCGAGCCGTCGCTGCAGACCGAAAAGAACGAGCGCGGCCCGGTCGGATATACCAGGGCACAACCGGGAGTTTCGATCTCTCGGACGAACTTTCGCAGCTTCGTATCGACGACGGTCACGCTCTGCGCCGGATTGAAGTTGTAGATCAATAGAAAACGATCGTCGTCCGTCAACACTTGGTTCGCGATCATCGGCAGGTTGGAAGATCGCTTGGGCGGTATCGCGATTTCACCAAGCGCCTTCAGCGTAGCCGGATCGTACAGCGTGACGACGTCGGTGCGCGTGCCGCGCGTTCCACGGGAGAAGTAGGTTTCCGGAGAATAGATGAGCTTGCCGTCGCGGGACAGCACCACGCGCGCAAAACCGTAGCCGGTGCTCAGCGTTCCCAAATACCGGCCCGAGTCGCCGTCGACCAGGTACGCCATGCCGTCGGACATGTGCGGAAACACAAAATCGTTCACCCAGACCCAGTGTTTGGATGCAGGTACCGCCAGTGTCGCCACCTGAGGACCGCGATCGCTGTCGGACGGCAGTTCCGCACGAGCGAATCCGGCCAGCAATGCGCATATGATGAGGGCGTTGACTTGGAGCCGCATTGTCGATTCTCATTCTGTTCGGCCGAGTCTGCCATAGGAAAAACGACTTCGCTATCCGCCGTGCGAAGGCTTCGCTGCGCGCCTGCGAGCGGCTAGCCGGGGTATTGAGATACACTCGCGGTGGGCGGCGCTCGGGGGAGACAGAATTGTGGCTGTACAGGCGATAAACTTCGAAACGGACGTATTGCCGGTGCCCGATCCGCGCGGCGTGCTCACGGCCGATACGTTGGATGAGGCGACGAGCCTGGTGCGGGCCGCGATTTGCCCGCATCGGCTGCACGTCAATGAGCCGCCGCAAAGGAGCGTGGCTTTCCTGTCGTCGCTGGATTTAGGCGCATGCGGCTTGACGAGCCTGAAGTACGGGTTCGACGTCGACATCGATGCCGGCTGTATCGGGGACACCTACCTGGTGAAATGGACTTTGGCCGGCCAGGGGCAACTGTGGTGCGGAGAGCGCACCGCCATCACCTCGCCTCGCTCACTCGTCATCACCGAGCCCACCGAGCACACCAAAATACGCATGAGCGCCCAGTGTCAACACCTGACGGTACGTGTGTCTCGCCGGGCGTTGCTCGAGACTCTGGCGGCCAAGCTGCGGCGCCCATTGCGTAAGGGCCTGCAATTCAATCTTGAAATTCCCATGGACAGCGATTTCGCGCGCGCTTGGTGCGAGCTCGTGGCGCACATTTGTCACGTCTCGGCCACCGCGCCGGCGGCGCTGGCGAGCGAGGGGGTGCGCAGGCAATACTCGCGGACCTTGATGGAAATCATGCTCGGTGCCGCGCCTCACAGCCACTCGGACTCGATGGAAGAGCCGGCGAATCGCGCGACTGCCTGGCACGTCGGCCGCGCCCGCGACTACGTGCACGACCATCTGTCCGAAGTCATCTCGATCACGGATGTGGCCGCGCGGGTCGGCGTCACGCCTCGAACTCTGCAAAACGGGTTTCGCAAGGCGTTCAACCTGACTCCGGCGGAATACATCCGCCGCGCGCGTGTCGATGCGCTGCATCGGGCGCTGCTGGCGGCGGATGAGACGGCGGGGGTGACGAAGCTGATGATGAATGTCGGCATCGTGAATTTCGGGCGTTACGCGCAGTACTACCGTGAGCAGATAGGCGTTTCGCCGTCGACCACGCTGAAGGAAAAAGCCCAAGCGTGACCCGCCGCGACCGCGGCGGGTTTGCTTTCAGGCGAGGACGGGCACGAGCGCCAATGCGCGAATCGGACTTCCCGAACCGTTCTTGATTTTGAGCGGCGCGCAAAAGATCACAGCGCCCGTCGGCGGCAGAAGATCCAAATTCGTCAGGCATTGCAGCCCGTACCGGCCGGCCCCGTGCATGTAGTAGTGACAGGGATAGGGAGGCTTCAGGTGATAGGCCTGCCCGGCATCGGTACCGATGGCTTCGGAGCCGAATCCTGCGACATCGCGCTCGTCAACCAGAAATTTCACCGCATCGGTGGCGGGGCCCGGCGTGTGCTGTCCGGCCTCGTCGAAGTTCTGATATGCGACCGGATCGGTGCGCTTCGACCAGTCGGTGCGCATCAGCACCCAGGCGCGCGGCGGTATGCGGCCATGCACCGCTTCCCAGCGTTGCAGATGATCGACGGTGAGCAGGAAATCCGGGTTGGCAAGCGCTTCGGCGGAGCAGTCGATCACGCAAGCCGCGCCGATCAGTTGCTGCACTGGCAGGCTATCGGTCGCGTTATTCGGCAAATCCCGGCCGGACACCCAATGGATGGGCGCGTCGAAATGGGTACCGGTATGTTCTCCGCAGGAGAAGTTGTTCCAGTACCAGGCGGGACCGCGCTCATCATAGCGGGAGATTTCCTCGATTCGGAACGGCAAGCACTGTCCGAATTCCGGCGGCAGCACGATTTGCGGAAATTCCGGCGCCAGAGTTTGCGTGAGGTCGACAACTCGAATCCTTCCGGACAAGAGATCGGCCGCCAGTGTCGTCAGCGTATTTGCAGCTACGGGCATCATCAGATACTCAACTCTCGCTCGAGAACCTTCGGATTCTCGAGCCAACGTGCCAGCCACTCTTGAGCCACCTCGCCGGGGTAGACATCCTCGAGACCATCCTTGAGCGCGATGACGACCGCCTTGGCCAACGCGTCGGGGGTCAGTTTCGGCGGCGGCAACATCTGGTTCCATTCATCGTCGATTGGTCCTGGGAAAACGTTGATCACGCGCACGCCTGCGGCGCGCATCTCGGCGCGTAGACACTGCGACAACGATAACGCGGCGGCCTTCGAGGCGGAAAACGTGCCGTGCGGCGGAAAGTTGCTGAGCGCATAAATGGACAGTAAGTTGACCCACGCGGTGGCGCTCGATTGACCGTCCGCGCCCCGGGAGCGCATCGCCGGACCGATTTCCTGCGCAAGCCGCAGCAGGCCGAAGTAGTTGACGTCCATCTCCGAGCGGGCCGCCTCCACGCCGCTGCGAGAGGCAATCCCGTGGGTGCGATGCGCCTCCGCCGTATTGATCAGAATATCCACCTTGCCGCCGATTTCGGCGGCGATTTCCTTCACGGACCCCGAGTCCGTCAGATCGAGAGGCACGAGCGAGACCTGCGGCAACGCCTCGATATCCGTCAATCCGGGAAACTTCTTCCATGGTTCGGCGTGGCCCACCCATACCAGGTCCGCTCCGGCGCCAATGATGGCGCGCACGATGGCTTGGCCGACCGCTGTTTTGCCGTCGGTCACCAGTATCTTGCGAAATTTGGGATCGCAGGTCATTTCACGCAGTTGCGGATCGTCAGCCATATTCGGCACCTCTTCGATGGGGAAGGCCAGCAGGACGCCCTGGCCGGACTTGTCGAGCCGGGCGCCGATACGCACCCGGCTGGGCGCCGGGGCGCAGCCCCCGTGCAAATGCACCACGGCGGTGGGCCCGACGTCGAGCCGCACCAAACCCAGCCGCCATGGGACGCGCTCGCGAAAGTACAAATCGTTGCTGTGGTGCACGGTCGTCTCCGCAATCAGGTCGCCCGCCCCCGATTGTTCGCGCCAGCGAAGCGGACCCGAGAGGCAGCGGTGGCAGACCTCGCGCGGCGGATACTGAACCGCGCCGCAGGCACCGCATACCTGCAGCTCGAACCGGCCTAGGGCGGCCGCCGCGGTCAGACCGAGCGCCGCGCGCGAGCGCGCCCCGGGCGGCAGCAGCGGCTGCCGCGTCCGGGCGATCGGGTTCTTGCGCCTCGGTCCGATGAGCGGAGGAATCACGCGTCCGCCCGGCTGAGAATGGCGGCCCCGGAACACAATCCACGGTCGTAGGTGATCATTCCGAACCCCACCGCAATGCCGAAGCGAGCGTCGGGAACCGCACGCGCGAGATTGCGGCCGCTCAGCTGCCGAATGGACTCGACCACTCCCAGAAAACCCGCCGCACAGCCGGCCTGTCCCACCGAGAGCTGTCCTCCGCTCGTATTGAGGGGAAACGTTCCGTCCGTCGAAAAGGAATGGCGGCGAATGAACTCCGGTCCCTCGCCCTTGCGGCAGAAGCCGAGGTCCTCGAGCTGAATGACCGACATCACGGGATAGTCGTCGTAGGTCTCGACAAAGTCGATGTCGGCGGGGTCGACTCCCGCCGCGCCGTAGAGATGTTCGCGCTCCAGAACCCAGCCACCGCGAGTCTGAATCGGATCATCGGGAAATGCATTGTGCCGCTCACACGTCGAGCGCACCCGGACGTAGGGTAGAGCGAGCGCCTGGGCGCGCTCCCGAGTCATGACCAAAAATCCCTCGGCGCCGGCACAAGGCATCACGCAGTCGAACAAGCGGATCGGATCCGCGATGAGGCGAGCGGCCAGATACTCCTCCAAGGTGAGTTTCTTCTTGAAGAGGGCATGCGGGTAGGTGAGTGCATTGTCGCGCTGCGCCACGCAGATCTTGCCGAAGTCTTCGCGTGTTGCGCCGTACGTGCGCATGTAGTGCGAGGTCAGAAAAGCGAAGCTCGCATTCGGTCCCCCGGACCCGTAAGGGAACACCGCGTCGCGCGCGAACACGCTGAAGGTGGCGAGACTCTGCCGGAAAGAATCGACGTGGTTGGTGTCGGCGCCGATGCAGGCAACCACTTCGGCGTCACCGGCCTGCACCGCACGCAGCGCACGACGCATCGCGACGATGCCGCACGCTCCGCCGAGCGGAACGTGGTCGAGCCACCGCACGGTGATCCCAAGATGCTGGGTGAGCCCGATCGCCGTGTCCGGCGCCAGCGTGAAGCTGCCGAGGCTCAAGCCGTCGATGTCGGTCCTGCCGAGACCGGACTCTTTCATGAGACGCGACAGGGCTTGAGCGACGAACCAGTGGGCGCTGCGGACCGAGTAGCGGACATACGGTACCGTCACTGGCGCGACCAGCACGACATCTTCGTAGCCACGAGCCCTACGGGCGG
>DATMNF010000133.1:0-47417 GCA_035569355.1 Steroidobacteraceae bacterium | reverse complement strand
CGCTGCTGCGACACCGGGGCATGGCGCTGCCGCCCCGTCACATCGTCCGCCCGGATGCCGACGCTGCGTTGGAGGCTCAGCGCCTCGCCGCGTTGCTGGCCGGCTACGATCTACCGTTGGAGGATCAACGCCGCTGGCGCGGGTGTTGATGGTTGAATCACGCCGCCGAATCGCGTGCACTAGGGCTGAGCTGATAGCTAATCAACGAAGTACACAATGAACACGCCATTGCGTTAACCTGCCAGGCAACATGAGAACACCTGGATAAACACCGTTCCAGATTGAGGTACGTATGGCTTCCCAAGACAGCGTTCGCTCGAATGCAGGACCGGGCTGACGCCCTGGCCGCCGGATTTCAGGACCATCTAGTCAAGCGGATCGATCCCTCCGCGCTGATTCTTCGCGTCGGCTCGTTACACCGCAGCGGCCGCTAGACGCTTGACCTCGCTCAAGAATCGACAGCGCGTACTGGCAGCGAGACGTAACCTGAAAATGGCCGGGTCGGCGCATGCCTATGTGCGAGGCAGTACTCTGCAGTTCTACCAATGGCTTCAGGAGCGGGGCAAACGCTCGGTCCCGCAAGGGCCGCCGGTCTGGATCTGCGGCGATTGTCACCTGGGCAACCTCGGGCCTCTCGCTGATTCACAAGGTAAGATTCATGTGCAGATACGTGATCTGGACCAGACCGTCATCGGCAATCCCAATCATGACTTGATTCGCCTTGCCTTATCGTTGGCCTCTGCTGCGAGAGGATCAGACTTGCCCGGCGTCACCACCGCCCACATGTTGGAAAGCATGATGGACGGCTACGAGCGCGCGCTGATGGCGAGCCCCGATGGCGCATCGGCAGCCGATAAACCCGAATGTGTCCGGGTGGTGATGCGCCAAGCCTTGAGTCGCACCTGGAAGCACCTCGCGAAGGAGCGATTGCGAGATCTGAAGCCCAACATTCCACGTGGGGAACGCTTCTGGGCGCTCTCGCGCGAGGAATCGCGCGCCATTCGCGAGCTATTTGCCACGGAATCCGTCAGGCAGCTCGTCGCATCTCTCAAGTCGCGCGATGACAAAGCGAAAATAGAAATACTCGATGCCGCCTATTGGATGAAAGGATGCAGTTCTCTCGGCCGCTTGCGCTTCGCCGCGCTGGTGAATGTGAGCAATGGCAAACGCGATAAGGATGACTTTTGCCTCATCGATATCAAGGAAGCGGCGCCGGCGGCCGCACCGCGTGCCCGGAATGCAAAAATGCCCTCCAACGATGCAAAACGCGTGGTCGAAGGGGCGAAGCATTTATCGCCGGCACTGGGGGATCGCATGATGGCTGCGCGCCTGCTGAATCGACCCGTATTCTTGCGTGAACTCATGCCGCAGGACCTGAAGCTTGAGATTGATCAGCTCACCCGAGACGAGGCCGTCAGTGCGGCACGTTATCTCGCGAGCGTGGTCGGCAAAGCGCACGCCAGACAGATGGACCCGATCACGCGCCGTGAATTTCGCAAGAGCTTACGCTCTCGACGCTCGAGGAGTCTGGATGCCCCTTCCTGGCTATGGTCCTGCGTCGTAGAACTCGCTGCCGCGCACGAGGCCGCGTATCTGGAGCACTGCAGAGCTTATGCATTGGCGTGAACACTGGTGCCTGCTTTAGAGATCGGCGCGGATGCCGGACTTGCTCATCACTTCCTGGAGTTGCGACACGACCGGCAGGGCATGGTGCTGAGTACGCAGACTCCTCACAAGCGAATTCATATAGGTCGCGAGCATTTGTGCGCTCGGCAGGGGCCGTTCGAGCTCGCGTCCGAGCGAAACGGCAATCTCATCGATATCGGCTGCGTCGCACCCGTCGAGAGTCGTCTCGTGTGCAAACTTCTGCGCAGCGTCGATGGCTTCCCTAATAAGCCTTACATGAGTTGGTTGCATAGCTCTTACCCTCCCAGGGCAAGCAGGTCGACCGCAATTCATCGGCGGACCTAGGCTACTTCGCCGCCGCTGTTCATGTCTAGGCCTCGACCCGCTTCAGTTGTCGACCCCTGCATCCGCTTGATCGAGAACGGACGAGCAGTCCTTATTTTTGGCGAGCCCTGGATCGATGAAGGCGACGGCTGCGGCAACCGGCGTCAAGAGAGTGCCTAACGCGGCTGCGACCCCCGCTTGCTCCGCCAGCTTCTCCGGCTTGACTCCGACCGTCGGCTTTCGCAGCGTGCCACCCAGCGTGACCGGCGAGCGCAGCCGCAGCAACCGCAGTTTTTTCGGATCCCCCTGCAGCGCCAGCTGCAACGCCTCGCTGTCGAGATTGACCTCGCCGCGGCCGGTGATGAGCACGTTGGTGGTATCGACGTAGACGGTGGTCGTCTTGAGCGTGCCCTGTTGATCCTTGAAATCGATGACGCCGCAGCGGATTTCCGTGTGCTCCTGTCCCTTGGAAACCAGCAGGCCCAATCCGCGAAGGACATTGATGCCGGTCAATTCGGCCATCGCCTCATTGACCTCGCCGTGCGGTATCACGACGCTCACGGCGCCGTCGGACGATGAGGCAAACTTGTGAATGGACGCCCCCTTGCCGTGAACCTTGATACGGCCCGCCACGGTTCCCTCGAGCGGAGCCTGCTTCATCGTCGCCGACTTGAACTGCGATAAGTCGATGGCGTCAATCCGCATTTCTAGATCCGACACCGGGATATCGTTGCGGGCGTCGATTTGTACCTTTCCCGAGAACTTGCCCCGATCGAGTACGAAGTGAAGAGGATCCATCGTCAACACGCCATCGTCGAGCCGCAGATGGAACCGCACTTCTCTCATCGGCACCTTGGGGGCGATTACGGCAGCCGCTTTGTAAGTGACATCCGCATCCATGCCGCGCACGCGTTTGACCTGCAGATCCGCATCCGGAAGCAAGCGTCCATTGTCCGAGGAAGCGGGATTCGGCTGCGGCGATCGGGTTGGCGGCCGCGTGGCCGATGTCTTTCCCGCCGGGGCATTGCTCGCCGACAGAGAGTTCGCCTCCGGTTCCTGTTTGCCCAGGGTCGGTGCCAAATCGACGATGTTGAGGCTGACGGACGACAGGTTCGCCGTCAATTTCGGGTTTTTGCCTGCCGTCTGCACGGTACCGGTGCCCGCAATATCGCTCGTTCCGAGCCGGCCCGTCAGATCGCCGACCTTGTATTCGGTACCCTCGACGTCGACGGTCGCCCCAAGGCGATAATGCGGTGTATTCGGCAGCGCCAAGCCGGTCAAGTAGAAGACGTCCGCGAGATCATCGCCTGTAATGACGAATCCGATATGCAAGCGGCCGAGATCGAACGGTTTCGGCACCGTTACCTCGGTTTGCAGGTTGATGTCCGACGCTGTGACGTGTGCAGAAAATGAATACGGCTTGTGCGGCTCGAGGTCGAGGAGCGGGCCGCCGTGCGCCTCGAGGTGAAACGGCTTTGCATTGAGCGTTCCGGCGCACTCGATCTTGAGGGCAGACTCGTCTTCCTTGCCCGCTTGCTCGGCGGCAACCAGCGAGCCGCTGAACGTGAGCTTGCGGATCTTGTCGACCACGTGCAGTCGGCCATTCTCGATAATCAAGCGCTGGATCGTCGGCAGCTTGGCGGGCCGTGTGTTGTGATTCGGCCTGCCCTCGCGCGTGCCGAGTTCCCAGCTGGCGCGTCCCTCGTCATCCCGCTCCAAGTTGATCGTGGGCTCGCGCAAATCGACCCGCGGCAATACGAACTGACCGCGCAGCAAGTGTCCGAGGCTGACGCTGACGGTGATCTGCTTGGCGCCGAACATCACGTTGCGATCCGCCCACGGCGGATTCTCCAGGGTCAGGTCATTGACTTCGGCTGTGGGATTCCAAGACCAGAGATGGACCTTGAGGTCGCCGTTGATTGCGGCCGGACGGCCCGTGGACGCCGTTATGCGCCGCGCAACCGCAGGACGCAACATGTTCCAATCGAACGCCGCCAGGACAATGACCAGGATCGACAGTGCCGCGCCAAGGCCGACGAGGACCCAGCTCACGGCCCGATGATTGCGAAAAAATTCTCTCACGGGAAGGCAGACCTCGTCGCTTCCATGAAGAATCTCGCTCGTCCTCGGGCCGTACAACAGAGGCAGAACGCTATTCGGCGTAGGAGGATGCCCACATCTCGATCGGCGGCATTCGATTGTCAGAGAGATGCCAAGGGCATATTTTGGGCCCATGCGCGCGCTGAAGAACGGCGGCAACCTCCTTGTCTGTGCTGCCCAATATTGGAGTTCGGATAACGCATCGACGATCGGTGCCGCCCTCGCATTCTATTGCGCGTTCTCGCTCGCGCCGCTGTTGGTCATTTTATTGACGCTGGCCGGATGGATCGTCGGCGCGAAGGCGGCATATGCGCAGGTCGGATCGCAATTGAATGCGCTCTTTGGTCCCTCTACGGCGACGATCTTGCTCGACGCCGTCGAGAAATCCCAACAAGCGCAGGGGATCCTCGCGACTGCCGTGAGCATCGTCACCTTGATGATCGGAGCGACCACGGTGCTCGCCGCCCTGGAGCAGGCGCTGGAGCAAATCTGGAAGAGCGCGGCGCTCGTCCCGAAGGGTTTCCGCGGTTGGATCCGTACCCGATTCCTCTCTTTTGCGTTCATTCTCACGCTCGGATTCATACTGCTGGTATCGCTCACGGTATCCACGGCGCTGTCGCACCTGCGCACCCGCATCGCCGTCGCGCATGCAGGCTTGGTCGGTGCGCTGGGACTACTCGACTTCATCGTCTCTCTATTGTTGGTGTCATCCTTGTTCGCGCTGATCTACCGCTACATGCCGGCGCGGCGGCTGCCTTGGAGAGTGGTGGCCGGGGGCGGCATCCTTACGGCAATCTTGTTCGACAGCGGACGGTGGGCGGTGGGCCTGTATCTCGCCCACTCGACTCAAGCGTCCGCATTCGGCGCGGCAGCCTCGTTCGCGGCATTGCTGCTGTGGCTCTACTACACCGCACAAATCTTCCTGTTTGGCGCAGAGTTCACCGCCTGCCTCGGCGGCTTGCGCACGGACAATTCAGGGTCGGTTCAGGCGACTCATCCCGACTCGCCGCCACGGGGGCGCCGCCAATCTTGACGCCACAGGCTACAATAGCGGTTGTTCTACAGCGTCAATCCGCGGCAACCGGAGATACCTATGATCAAGTCAAGACCTCAGCAAGGCGAAGCCGCCTCGCGTTGCTCGCCCGAAGAGTGGGCAATTCGCGTGGATCTCGCCGCCGCCTATCGCTTGGTCGCTCACTTCCGCTGGGACGATTTGGTCTTTACGCACATCACCGCACGGGTTCCGGGACCTGAACATCATTTTCTCATCAACCCATACGGCATGCTGTTCGACGAGATCACGGCCTCGAGTCTCGTAAAGATCGATATACAAGGCAACAAAGTCGTGGATAGTCCATGGGCCATAAACCCGGCGGGGTTCACCATACACAGCGCCATTCACGCGGCCCGCCATGACGTGCAGTGCGTTTTGCACACGCACACCCTGAACGGGGTTGCAGTCTCGGCCCAAAAGAACGGTGTGCTGCCGCTATCCCAGCAATCGATTTTTGTCCTACACAACCTCGCTTACCACGACTACGAGGGAGTTGCGTTGCGCGACGACGAGAAGCCGCGCCTGGTCGCGGATTTGGGCAAGAAGAATTATCTCATGCTGCGAAATCATGGACTTCTCACTTGCGGTCGCAGCGTCGCGGAAGCGTTCCAGTTGATGTACACGTTCGAGGCCACTTGCGCGATTCAAGTACGTGCGCAAGCGGGGGGCGGCGAGCTCATACCCGTTCAACAGGCAATCATCGAGACCGCAATGGAGCAGGCGCGCGGCGTGTCGCTCGGCCTGACGCCCGACCAGCTGATATGGCCCGGGCTTCTCAGACGACTGGACCGCATCGATGCGTCCTATCGGGAGTGATCGAGTCCATTCGCTCCGCGGCGGCTCATATCGACCGCCGCACCGTCGGGCTTCAGGCGTATGACTGCGGACCATCGAGCATTTCCCAATCGGCGCGGATCCGGTTCCGGAAAGAGCGTGAATGGAAGCAGGAAAAACGGCAGCCTGTGCAACCGCGTTGCTTCGCGCAGAAGGGTCCGGATATCGGCGGCTGTCCAGCCGAGCGCTTCAAGAAATGCCACGCCGTTGGCAGGCGCAAATTTCATGGGCGCGTTGCTGAACTGCGCTCCCATGGTGCTCTGCATCAGTCTCAGGAGGTTGGGGCTCGCCAAATCAAAGATCCACCAGCGAATACCGGGGCGATTCCTCAATTCGAGCGCAAGCGCACGCACCACGGCCTCTTCCAGATACAACAGAAGGCCCTCGGTGATCACCAAGGTTCTTTTCGCGTTGTCTGCGAATTCGTCGAGCAAGGCGGCCCGAGCCGCGCCTTCCGACAAATCCACGCCGCGCCACGAGAGACGGCACGCAGGGCGTACGTCAGCAAGAAGCCGCTGCTTCTCCTCGACCATGGCCGGCAGATCCACTTCGATCCATTGCAGCGAGGGTGGCAGCTCCATGCGATACGGGCGCGTATCGAGACCCGCGGCCAGATTGACGACGCAATCACACCCATCCGCCAACGATGACAGGATCAGGTCGTCGATGAGCTTGGTACGGATGACGATCGGCCAGCCGCTGCGCGCTTGTCGCGGCATCAGCTTCGCGATCGCGAGTCCGCGTTCGCCGGCAAGCCGCTCCGCGAAAGGATCGCGGAACAGCGCGTCCGGGCGCGCTGACTCCCATGCCCTGTAGACAGCTACCCACCTAGCCGTATCCGACACATTCGAGACCAGCGGCTGATTCATGCTCACAACCCCTGTGCGGATCGATATCCTTTAGAATATCAAACCACTAAACCGGAGGTTTGGCATGCCCTTCGCCGCTGCGGCCTGGGCTCAAGCCTCATCTGGAGAACATCATGCGAATGGACGATCAAGGGGAAAGCGAGAACGTGGAGGACGTCCGCGGATCGGGTGGGTTTCGGCCCATTCACGGAATAAGCCTCGGGGGCATCGCGCTGGCGCTCATCGGGGGTTGGATTTTCCACGTCAACCCGCTGGTGATCCTCGGGTTGATGAGCGGGGACGGTTCATCGTCGCCACCCCCGCAGAGCGCGGCTGACCAGCCCGCGAACTCCCCCTCCAACGATCCGCAAGTCAAGTTCGTGAGGCAAGTGCTCCGAAGCACGGAGACCGTGTGGACCGCGGCATTCCAGGAGCGCGGGTCGAACTACCAGGATCCGAAGCTTCGCTTGTTTCGCGACAGTTATCCCACGGCTTGCGGCCTGGGGCAGTCCGCCGCCGGACCGTTCTATTGCCCTCAGGATCGCATTGTTTACTTGGATTTGGGTTTTTTCGATGTCATGACCAGACAGCTCGGAGCCCCCGGACAGTTTGCTCACGCGTACGTGATCGGCCATGAGGTGGGGCATCATGTTCAGAATCTGCTCGGCATCTTGGGCAAAGCCGATGCGCAGCGGGAGCGCGCCTCGGAAGCGCAAGGGAACGCGATCAGCGTGCGACTCGAGTTGCAGGCCGATTGCTTTGCCGGTGTTTGGGCAAATCGGTCGCAACACGAACAGGGTTGGCGCCTCGAGCCCGGCGATATCGAAACCGCGCTGCATGCCGCTGCACAGATCGGAGACGATACCTTGCAGAGGCGCGCGCGGGGCACGGTCGTTCCCGAGTCTTTCACCCACGGAACCAGTGCGCAGCGCGTTTCTTGGTTCAAGAAAGGCGTTGACTCGGGCAAAATCGACGCGTGCGATACGTTCGGGACCGAGCTGTAATCCAACCGCCGGCCGTCCGCAACGGGAGGGGACCATGACCTGCATGCCGGAATTATTGAGAAGTGTTCCGCTCTTTGCCCTGTTGGACGACGACGAGACCGCAGTGCTGGCAAGTCAGGTTGAGTTCAGGACATTTTCGCCGCGAGAACGCATCTACAAGATCGGAGCGCCGGGCGAGCAGGCGTATGTGATGATCAGCGGCAAGGTCCGCGTGTCCACGGTGGACGAAGACGGTCAGGAAGTGGTCGTCGACGAACCCTCCGTGGGCGAATTCTTCGGATTTGCTTCGATGCTCGAGCAGACGCCGCACCACACGAACGCCATCGCACTCGAGGAAAGCTCTTGCCTCGAGATCAGCCGCGATGACATCGCGGTGTTGCTGCAGCGAAAGCCGCACGCGGGCATGGATCTCCTGACCGTGCTTGGCCGTCAATTCCATGCCGCGCAGGAACTGGCTCGGGTTCGTGCAAGCCGCAATCCGAATGAGGTCATCGAGAAGGAAGCGACTCTGGGCGAGCGGATTGCCGACGCGGTCGCCGGTTTTGGCGGTTCCTGGGCTTTCATTTCGTTATTTGGAATTGTGCTCGTAGCGTACACGCTGATGAATATCCTGCTCGACAAGAAGGCCTGGGACCCCTACCCCTTCATCTTGCTCAACCTGTTTCTCTCCATGCTTGCCGCCATCCAAGCCCCCGTGATCATGATGAGCCAGAATCGCCAGAACACGAGAGATCGGTTGCGCAGCGAGCTCGATTTCGAGGTGAACCGCCGAGCCGAGAGCGAGATTCAAGGCCTGGCGCGAAAGCTGAATCTTCTCGATGACAAGATGCACGATTTCGAAAGTCTGTTGCGTCAAGCGGTGCGCGACAACACCGCAGCCCAAAAGTAGTCGATCCGAGCGGAGGCACTACTCGGCGGCCCGGTGGCCCTTCAGCGGAATATTGAAGGTAATTGTCGCGCCAAACGCTTCCGGCGCCTGCGGATCGACACGTACCTTGTCGAACACCAAGAGACGGGTGCCCAGCGCAAAGCTCTCCTTGAGGTCATGAGTCACCATGAAGATGGTCATTTTGGTCATGTTCCACAGCTTGAGAATGAGCGCGTGCATATCGGCGGTGATGCCGGGATCGAGAGCGCCAAAAGGCTCGTCCAGCAGCAATATCTTCGGCTCGCAAATGACCGATTGCGCGATCGACAGGCGCTGCTGCATGCCGCCGGAGAGCTGCTGCGGATATTTATCGGCCGCCCCCTGCAGACCGACGGCATCCAACAACTGATCGGCCCGATCCATTGCGCGGCGCCGCTTTGCGCCGAACAACCGGGCTAGAAACGGCGAGCCGGTCAGATCCAGGCCGAGGAGAAGATTCTCGACGACCGTCAGATGCGGAAACAGCGAATAGCGCTGGAACACGATGCCGCGATCCGGCCCGGGCTCGGACGCCATTGGACGCCCGTCGATGAGAAACGCCCCTCGGCTCGGCGTCTCGACCCCCAAGAGCATTCTGAGAAACGTCGTCTTGCCGCACCCCGATGCGCCAACGATGGTCACGAATTCGTGATCGTCGATGTGCAAATTGACGTTCTCGAGCACGACTTGCGAGCCGAACTCCTTCCACAAGCGCTTCACGGTCACCTGAGTCATGCGCTATGCACCCGCCTCGGCCCACGCAAAGGCCTTTGCCCGCAACAGACGCAGCGCAGCGTCCATGGCAAAAGCCAGCAAGGTAATCCACGCCACGTAAGGCAAGATGACATCCATGGCCAAGTAGCGGCGCACCAGAAAAATCCGATACCCCAGACCCTCGGTCGAGGCGATCGCCTCCGCGGCGATCAGGAATAACCAGGCCGAGCCCAGGGTGAGGCGCAAGGCGTCGACCAAGCGCGGCCACATCTGCGGCAATACGACGCGCAGCACCAGCTGCCAGGTGGACGCGCCCAAAGTCTGCGCCTTGATAATTTGTTCGCTGGGGAGTTCCGCGGCGCGCATCGCGAGATCGCGCGCGATGACGGGGGCGACCCCGATGATGATCAGCGTAATTTTGGCCGGCTCTCCCAACCCCACGGCGATGAAGAGAATCGGCAGAACGGCGAGCGGCGGTATCAGCGACACTGCCGCGACGAAGGGCGCCAGCGTGACGCGCAGGTACGGCAACACGCCGATGGCCACGCCCACGCACAGGCCGATGGCGGCGCTGATGGCGAGTGCCGTCACGAGCCGTTGGAGGCTCGCCCGTGTGTCGTTCCACAGCAGATACTCGCCGCTGCGCTCGTCCTCTTCGAAAGCATATCGATGAATCGTCGCGGCGATGGTCGCCGGTGCGGGTAACAACTTGTCTCCCGGATTCTCAGCAAGACGCGCATTCGAGCAATAGAGGTATGCCGCCAGCACCAGAATGAAGGGCATCGCACTCAGCAAGAGCGTGCCGGCCCGTCCGGGTTGCTGGTTGATGAGGCGGCGCATGATCTTAAGGAACGCCGCTCACAGTTTCCCGTCCATAGCCTGTTTCGTGAAGTCGGAATCGAAACGCATTTTGAGATTGTGTGTATCGCCGAGAGTCTTGCCGGCCGGAAATTGAATACCGACCGCGTCCACGGAACTCGCGCCTTGCCCCAGAATTCCGTGTTCGAACGAGAACCGGCGGACCAAATCCATGCTCTTTACGATCGCGTCGGCCGTGACGAATGCATAGGCATCGGCCGCGGTCGCGAATATGCGGGTCGTCGCGAGCTGCTGGCTGAAGCCGTTGAGGTCCGTTCCGGACGCCTGCGCCATCGCCGTCTGTGCCGCCCGCCCGGCCGGATCATTCCTGAACATGACTGCAAGCGTTTCGTACCATGCACCGGCCAGCGCCTTTCCCAGTTTTGGATTGGCACTCAGAACATCGGTCTTGACCACCATGAGATCGAGGATTTCGCCCGGGATCTTGCTTGAATCGAATACCAGCTGAACGTTGGGCTGCGAGAGCACCGCACTCAATTGCGGTTTCCAGGTGACGACCGCGGTCGTCGCCGGCGCGCTGAAGGCCCCGACGATATCGGCATCGGAGGTATTGACGATCTTCAAGTCCCGCTCGCGCATTCCCCCCGAGTTGAGCGCGCGTGCCAGCAAGTAATGCGATACGGATAGTTCCACCAAATTGACTTTCTGGCCTTTGATATCGCCGAGAGTTTTGCCCTTGCCTTTGAGCACCACGCCGTCATTACCGTTGGAGAAATCTCCGACGATCAGCGCGGTTGAGTCCACGCCGCCTGCAGCAGGGATCGTCAGCATGTCCATATTGGTCATGACGCAGGCATCGAAGGTGCCGGCGGTGTACTGGTTGATCGACTCCACATATTCGTTGACCTGGGTCAGCTTGATCTTGATCCCATATTTATCGGCCCACTTCTTCAAGATGCCGCTGCGGTCGGCATAGTCCCAAGGCATCCAACCGACGTAAATGCTCCACGCGACATTGAAGTTATTGCGTTCCGCGCCGCACGCCGGCGAAACCGCGCCGGCCGCGAGCGTCCCCGACAGCAGGAGCAGTCCCGCTAGATTCTTGAGGCGAGTAGTCATGAATATCTCCTTGAGCTCAAACGCGCTACGCAACCGCGCGCAAATCGTTCGGGCGCATCACCACCAAGGTTTGTGCAACGAGCACCGCCCGGCCCTCGGTGCAGCGCAGTTGCATCACGATCCCGTCCACCGGCGCGGTGACCGACAACTCCATCTTCATGGATTCGACCAGCACCAGCGTATCGCCGGCTTTGACCTCTTGACCCGGCGCGGAGGAAATCTTCCACACGCTGCCCGACACGGGACTCACGACGGCGACGCAGCCCGGCTGCATGTCCTCGGATTTGTCCTCTTCGTGGGCTGCCGGAAGATCCGCCGCATAGCCGATCTGGCCGGTGGCTTCCCAACGCCGGCGCTCGGAATCGAATGCCGCCTGCTGCCGGGCCTTTTGCTCCGCGATGCTCGACGCGTTCTGCGCCAGAAAACGCCGGTATTCATCGAGACGGAACACATCGTCGGCGATGTCGATGCGAGCGCGTCCGTGCAGGAAATCCTCGCGAAACTCGCGCAACTCCGCTCCGCTGACCGGAAAAAAGCGGATCTGATCGAAGAAACGCAGCAACCACGGTTTGTCTCGCGTGAACTCTGCGGTGACCTTGTATGTGTTCCACATCTGGCAGGTGCGGCCGACGAATTGATAGCCGCCCGGCCCCTCCATGCCGTAGACGCACAGGTAGGCGCCGCCGATACCCACCGCGTTCTCGGGCGTCCAGGTGCGTGCCGGGTTGTACTTGGTCGTAACCAAACGATGCCGCGGATCGAGCGGTGTCGTAACCGGTGCGCCCAAATACACATCGCCCAGCCCCAGCACCAAGTAATTGGCCTCGAACACGATGCGCTTGACGTCCTCGACGCTCGCCAATCCGTTGACCCGCCGGATGAACTCGATATTGCTTGGGCACCATGGTGCATCGGCGCGCACCGACTGCATGTACTTGGCGATGGCGAGCTGCGTGGACTCATCGTCCCATGACAAGGGCAGCCTGACGATGCGCGTCGCAATCTGCATGTCCTCGATCGCCGTCAGCGACTTCTCAGCGGCGCTCAATATGTCGAGGAGCCGCTCGAGCGGCAACGCGCGTCCGTCGTAGTGAACTTGCAGCGAGCGGATCCCCGGGGTCAAGTCCACGATCCCTTCCGGAGCGGCCGATTGCAGCGATGACATGAGCGCGTGGACCCGCAGCCGCAACTCGAGATCGAGAGTCAGCGGACCGTATTCCACCAAGACATTGCTGTCGCCGGCGCGCCGATAGACCACGGCCGGCCGAGCGCCTCGCGCCGCAATCCTCGCAAGGATCGGCGTATCGGTGTCCGCCTGCCGCGCCCGCGTCGTGCGGCGCACGACCCGCCGGCGTGCCGGACCGCCGCCCGCGGCTGCGACGCCCGGCTTTGTCAAGGTTGCAAGCATTTCTTCTTGTGCCAATTCCGCCCGCAGCGCTTCTCGCGCCGACCAGCGCTTGAATCGAACGCGATCGTTCGACCTCAATTGACCGAGCTTCCATAGCTCGGACTTGACGAGCGTCACCGGGCAAACGAATCCACCGAGTGAAGGACCGTCAGGTCCCAAAATCACCGGCATGTCGCCGGTGAAATCCACCGTGCCGATGGCATACGCGTTGTCGTGAATATTCGAAGGATGCAGTCCCGCCTCTCCCCCGTCGCTGCGTGCCCATTTGGGTTTTGATCCGAGGAGCCGTACCCCCGTGCGGCTGGAGTTGTAGTGCACACCCCAGGTAGCGGCGAAGAATTCCTCAATATCGCCGTCGGTGAAGAAATCGGGTGCGCCATGCGGACCGTACAGAACGCCGAGTTCCCACTCATCGCCGATGGCCGGCATCAGATCGGGTGGAATCGCCCGCGGCTCGGGGCACTCGGCCGTCGAGGCGGCGCGCGAAGAACCCAAGTGCAAGACATCGCCCGCCCGCAGCGCACGGCCGCCGTGGCCGCCGAACTTACCCAACGTAAAGGTCGAACGGCTGCCCATGTAGAGCGGCACATCGAAACCGCCGCGCACCGCCAGATAGGCGCGGCAGCCCGCACCTTTGAGCGTGCCCACGCGCAACGTTTCGCCGCGCCGCACTTCGACGAGCGCCCCGTATGATACCGGCCGGCCATCGATGTCCGCGGTCATTTGCGCGCCGGTGAGGCAAATAGTGGCATCGACATTGAACTTGAGCGTCGGACCGGAAACCGTGATCTCCAGGGCCGCGGCATTCGCAGGGTTGCCGAGCGCCCGGTTCGCGAGCCGGAACGACAATGCATCCATGGGTCCCGACGGCGGCACACCCACATTCCAAAATCCAAGTCTGCCCGGATAGTCTTGAATGGTGGTTTGCGTGCCGGCGGCAAGCACTTCGAAAGTGCGCGGTGCGTATTCGAAGTCGTCCAGGGCCCGAGTCGTCATGCCGCCGCGCGTAAATAGCGGATCCTCGATGAGCTGCTTCAAGTAGTCGAGGTTGCTCTCGATTCCGCTTATCACGGTGCCCGCCAGAGCGCCGCGCATGCGCGACAATGCAGCGGCTCGATCCGGTCCGACGGTAATGATCTTTGCCAGGAGCGGATCGTAAAACGGCGTGACGAGCGACCCGTCTTCCACCCAGGTTTCGATGCGCGCATTCGGCGCGAATCGCGCACGCGTCAGCAAGCCGGCCGAGGGCCTGAATTGCCGCGCCGGATCTTCGGCGTATAGCCGCACCTGGATCGATGCGCCGTGCGGCGACGGCGCCTTGAGTTCGAATTTCTCGTTTGCAGCCTGCCGTATCATCCATTCAACGAGGTCCGCGCCGGTCACCTCCTCCGTCACTCCGTGTTCGACCTGCAGGCGCGTGTTGACCTCGAGGAAATAGAATTCCTGGGTGTGGACATCGAAGACAAACTCGACGGTGCCCGCCGATTGATAGTTGACCGCCTTTCCCAGGCGGATGGCGGACTCGAACAAGCGCTGCCGCAGGGTTTCCGAAAGCCCGTGTGCGGGTGTCTCTTCGATGAGCTTCTGGTTGCGCCGCTGCACCGAGCAGTCGCGCTCACCCAGAGCAATGACCTCTCCCGCCCCGTCGCCAAATATCTGCACCTCGAGGTGGCGCGCGCGCTCGATGTATTTCTCCAAGAACAGCCCGCCGCGGCTGAAGTTCTTTTTCGCCAGGCGCTCGACCGAGTGAAAGCATTCCGCGAGTTCGGCCTCTTCCCGCACGATTTGCATTCCGATACCGCCGCCTCCGGCAGTGCTCTTCAGCATCACGGGGTAGCCGATTTCGGCGGCGTGAATCAACGCATCATCGACACCCGTCAACAGCGCGCTGCCGGGCAGCAGCGGTACACCGTTCCGGCGCGCCAGATCTCTGGCGAGATGCTTGAGTCCAAAGTCGCGAATCTGCGATGGCGTCGGCCCGATGAAAACCATGCCCGCCGCTTCGGTTGCGGCCGCGAAACCGGCATTCTCGCTCAGAAAGCCATAACCTGGGTGGATCGCTTCGGCGCCGGTGGCGCGTGCGCCGGCCAACAAAGTGTCCTGGCGAAGATAGCTCTCCGCCGCCGGTTCCGGCCCCAGGCGCACGGCTTCGTCGGCCTGCGCCACGTGCAGGGAATTTCTGTCCGCGTCCGAATACACGGCAACGGAGCCCACTCCCAGGCGCTTCAAGGTCTTGATGATGCGGCAAGCAATCTCACCTCGATTCGCGACGAGAACCTTATTGAACATCCGAGTCCCAAATCAGAACCTCGAGCGGCGTTGGGTTGTAGGCGTTGCAGGGATTGTTGAGTTGCGGGCAATTGGAAATGAGCACGATGAGGTCCATCGCCGCGCGCATTTCCACGTATTGTCCAGGGCCGCTCAATCCGTCGGCAAAGGTCAAGCCGCCGTCGGGCGTCACCGGCACGTTCATGAAGAAGTTGATGTTGTGAGTAAGGTCGCGCTTGCTCAAGTTCTGCCGATCGTGTTCGGCCACGGCCAGAAGGTAGCTGTCGCGGCACGCATGCATGGTCCTTTTTTCAAGCGCATAGCGAACGGTATTCGATTCCGTAGCGCACGCGCCGCCGAGCGTATCGTGCCGTCCCACCGTGTCGGCGACGATCTGCGCCATCACGTGTCCGGCCGTCGACAGGAGCTTCGAACCACAGCTCAAATACACATTGCGCTGTTCGCGGATGGTGTCCACCGCGCTATAGCGCTCTGCGGCATCGGCGGCATTGAAGAACAGCGTGTCGGCCGACTGATTACCCTCGACATCGACGATGCGCAGCGTGTCTCCCGTCTTGAGAGTGCGGATCCAATACTCGCCTGCCGGGATGATGTGCCGGTACATCGCCGAGCCGGTCTCGAGTTCGCTCTGCCGGCGCACGAGACTCACGGTGCGCCTCCGCCGCATTGCCGGTACAGCTCGGTATTGGCAAAGCCGCGGACATTTTCGGGCCGGGAATTTCGGCACAGATCATCGGCCGCCGCCGGTTCCGCCTGGCTCAGCTGCAAAGCTACGGGATTGCGTGGATACTGCCGGGCGGGATTCAGGGGGTGCGGGCAGGTATGCAGCAGCACCAGGGAATTCATCTCGAATCGCAGATCGACGAATTGGCCGGCGCGCGAATTTTCGGGGTCGAACCGCATCGCGCCGTCCTGCGCAATCGATACCTTGCTGAACCAGTTGACGTTGGCGGCAAGATCTCGGCGCCCCAGACCGTACTTTCCACCCTCGATCAAAAATGCGTCGTAGCCGTTTTGTGTCCATTCATTTCGATGCTCTTGATAGCTCTTCTCGCCCCACCGGCTCGCCACCAATGCTCGATTGGCGCTTCCGCACACGGTGTCGTGCCAACCGACCGTGTCGTCGGTGATCGAACAAAAGATGCGGCCCATGTCGGAATACAGACAATGGCCTTTGGTCAGCTTGAAAGTGTGTTGGCATTTCAAAGTGTCCGGAGCGTTGTAGCGCTCCAGCGGGTTTTGCGGGTTGTAGAACAGCATGCCGACGTTTGCGCCGCCGTCCCGGTCAATGAGCCGGAGCCGCGTCCCTGCGCGCACCGTCAGAGACCAATGCTTGCCGCCTTCGATGAGAGTTTCGTAAAACACGTAAGTCCCCCCAACCTCGTGGCCAAATCAATGAGGAGACTCCTGGTTTCGTTCGGGATTTTCTCACCAAGGGAGAGCATCCCGAGGATGCTCAAGCCTCCTCGACGTTGTTCTCCCGGGCTTTTATCCCGCCGTGTATCCTTAAATCCAAGGAGTGAACTTAAGGACTGCGTCTCTCGGACCAGCCGCTTGGCATCCAAGCCGGAACCCTAGACGCACATTGCTTCTGTGGCAGTGCAAATCTCATGCCGAGCTCGGGGGCTCGCAATCCGCACGTGAATTTTCCCGCAAGACACGGCACTTGCGTGTCGCGAACTCGTGAAGCGTGACCGGACCCCTACGGCTCGCGCGCACCAGTACGGAGCGGGGCCGCAACGCGCCGCCCTAATTACGCGCACCAGCGTCGTTGCGCGCGCTCGTTGCGCACGTTCGGTGCGCTCATATCCCGCAACACGATATATTGATCGTATGGCCGCTCCCGACAGTCTATTGATCCCCGACCTGCGCAACGGCTACCTTGCGAAGCGATTCACTCCCGCTGACGTCATGGCGCAGCTGATGGACCGCGCCGATCGCGCCGAGCAGCGGCATGTCTGGATCACCCGCCTGACCCGCGATCAGGTCATGAGCTACGTCGAGGCGCTGCGGCCGCGATCCATCGATGAATTGCCGCTGTACGGGATCCCGTTCGTCATCAAGGACAATATCGACTTGGCCGGCGTGCCGACCACGGCAGGCTGTCCCGCCTTTGCGTTTACGCCGCGCCGATCCGCGACGGTCGTCCAAAGGTTGCTCGACGCAGGGGCGATTCCTCTCGGAAAAACCAATCTCGACCAGTTTGCGACCGGTCTCGTCGGCACCCGTTCGCCCTACGGAGCGTGCCGCAATGGCTTCAACGCCCGGTATATCTCGGGCGGTTCCAGTTCCGGATCGGCTGTTGCCGTCGCGACCGGTCTCGCAAGCTTCTCTCTGGGAACCGATACGGCAGGTTCGGGCCGCGTGCCGGCGGCGTTCAATAACCTCATCGGCCTGAAGCCTACCTTCGGGCGCCTGAGCTCACGCGGAGTGGTGCCTGCGTGCCGTTCGGTGGATTGCGTGTCGATCTTTGCGTTCACCGCCGGTGACGCGGCGCGTGTTCTCGACGTTGCCGAGGCTTTCGATCCCGAAGATCCCTACGCACGCCCGGTGGGGAACGCGGCAATCTTGGGTCGCCGCTTCGGCATACCGCGCCGGGAGCAGCTAGAATTTTTTGGCGACTCCGAGTATGCACGTCTGTTCGATGCATTCGTGGCGCGGCTCGAGGCCTCGGGCGCCGCGCGGGTGGAAATCGACTTCGCGCCTTTCATCGATGCCGCGCGCATGCTCTACGAGGGACCTTGGCTTGCCGAACGCTATGCGGCCGTCGGCAGGTTCATCGATGCCAATCCGGGTGCCGCATTCCCGGTCACTGCGCAAATCATCGCCGGCGGAAAGAGCGCCTCGGCGGTGGACGCGTACGAAGCGGAGTACAGGCTCAAATCCCTGAAGCGCGCGGCTGAAAGCGCTTGGTCGCTGGTCGACTTCATCGTGACCCCGACGGCGGGCACCCTCTATGAGATTGCCGCGGTCGAAGCCGATCCCATCCGGCTCAACGCGACGCTGGGCTACTACACGAACTTCATGAACCTCTTCGATCTCGCGGGAGTCGCCGTGCCGGCGGGCTTTCGCGCCGACGGGTTGCCTTTCGGAGTCACCTTGGTCGGGCCGCAATCAACCGATCGTGCCTTGCTGGCGCTGGCCGATGCCCTGCATCGATCGTCAGTAAGCACCCTGGGCGCCACGAATGCGCCGCTTCCGTCAGCGCAGCCGCAGGCACGGGTTCTCGCCGCCGGCCATGTGGTGTTGGCGGTATGCGGCGCGCACATGGAAGGGCTGCCGCTGAATCATCAGTTGCAGGATCGCGGCGCGTACCTGCTGGAGCGCGCGCACACTTCGCCGAACTATCGGTTGTTTGCATTGCCCGGGGGCCCGCCCCATCGTCCGGGCCTCATGCGCGTGGCGAGCGGCGGCGCACGGCTGGAGATCGAACTCTGGGCTCTCCCGGCGGAGCGGCTGGGATCGTTCCTGGCCGACATTCCCGCTCCGCTCTGCATCGGTAAAGTCGAAACGCAGAATGGCGCGTGCGTGGCGGGCTTCATTTGCGAGGGATACGCGGCGGCCGGCGCCGCCGACATCACGGAATTCGGCGGCTGGCGTGCGTACCTGCGATCGATGAACGATGGATGAGGCGTTGTTTTCGCTCCGCGGCAGAGTGGCCGTGGTCACCGGTGCATCCCGCGGCATCGGCAGCTCGCTGGCATCGGCCCTGGCCCATGCCGGCGCTGCGATCGCGCTGCTCGGCCGCGATGAACGGTCATTGGCTGAGCTCCATGCCGCACTCGCCGCGCGAGGGTGCAGCGTCATGCACGTGACCGCCGATGTCGGCGTCAAATCGAGCATCGACGCGGCGTTCGAACACATCGTACGCTCGATGCCGCGGCTCGACATCTTGATCAACAATGCAGGCGTCGAGCAGAGCTGCCCGTCGCTCGAGGTTTCCGAAGCGCTGTGGGACCGCATTGTCGATACCAATCTGAAAGGTGCTTTCTTTTGTGCTCAAGCAGCCGCTCGGCACATGCCCAATGGCGGCAGCGTCATCAACGTGTGCTCGCTCACCTCCGAGGTCGGCGTTGCGGGAGCCGCCCCCTATGGTGCGTCCAAATCAGGGCTCGCCGGGCTCACGCGGACGCTTGCAACCGAATGGGCGCCCAAGGGTATTCGCGTGAATGGTATCGGACCGGGCTACTTTCGAACCGCGCTCACCGAATCGTTCTACCTGGACGAGCAATGGCAGCACGAGATGCTCGCCAAAATTCCGCTGCGCCGGTTCGGCCGGCTCGATGATCTGGGCGGCGCCGCGGTGTTTCTGTCCTCTGAAGCTGCCGCCTACATTACCGGACAGATCCTGTATGTCGACGGCGGCTACATGGCGGCACTTTGATATCCCGTACCTTTGACCTTGCCGGCGTTTCCGCTCTGGCCGAACTGAGCGCGCGAATCTAGGGCAGCGGAGCCCGAAACTGCCCGGGCGTGGTGCGGCAGCTACCCGAGTACCGGCGCCTCATGTCTCTTGGACGCGTTGGCGCAACGCGTAAATCACCGCGTTTTTGCCCGCAATTCATTCCGTCGCTGCAGCTCCGTCGTGGTAGGCACGGCATTTGCACAACAATGAATAAATGTGCGTCTAGGGTTCCGGCTTGGTTTGCAAGCGACTGGTCCGAGAGAGGCAGTCCTTAATCGTAAGGATACACGGCGGGACAAAAGCCCGGGAGAACACTGTCGAGGAAGCTTGCGCGTCCTCGGGATGCTCTCCCGCACTCGGGAAATCCCGACGGAGAGTACGAGCCTCCTCACTCGGCACGGCCAGAACTGATCGAGGAGTCCCAATGAAGACGCGTTTCCGAGCACGACATCCCTCGATCGATCCGCGAAACCGGCGACAGGCGCCCGGCGCGGTGACTACCACCGTGACCGCAGCTGTGCTCACCGCTTTGTACGGTGCTCACTGCGCCGCCGCCCCCGCCCCAACGCCGGCGCCCGCACCAACGCCGGCGCCCGCGCCAGCACCCGGCCCCGCACCCGAACCGTCCGAGGATGCGCTTCTGCAAGAGGTCATCGTCACGGCCAGCCGCCGTGCGGTCTCAGCGCAGGATCTTCCGATCAGCATCACCGCGGTGACCGGCGAGTCGCTGGTGCAATCCGGCATCCAAGACATCGCCGGACTTGCGCATTCCATGGCCGGTGTGAACTACACCGACCGCGGTCCGTTCGGCGGAGTCAACGGCAGTACGCTCATCATTCGTGGCTTGAATAGCGAATCGCTGGCGTTCCAGGAGGGACTCGCGACCTCGGTGGTGCCGCCCGTGGCGACTTACGTCGATGACACGCCGCTATTCTTCAACATGCGGCTGCAAGATCTAGAGCGAGTGGAGGTGCTGCGCGGACCGCAGGGCACTCTCTACGGTTCAGGCTCGCTCGGCGGGACGATTCGCTTCGTCTTGAACGCGCCGGACCTCGGCGGTTTCGATGCCAAAGGCGAGCTCGGCGTGAGCAAGACCCAGCACACGCATACGACGAACGAAGACATCAATGGAATGATCAATATTCCGCTCTCGGAGACCCTCGCGGTACGCATCAACGCCGGCGCGAGCGACGATGCCGGCTTCATCAATCAAACCAATCTGTATGTGCTCGACGCCAACGGCGTTCCGCAATTGTCGCAACCGACGACGCCCGGCAACCCGGTGGGCCTCAATCCGCAAATCGCGCCAAAAACATATTCGAGGGACGGCGTCAATTCGTATCAGTATCGAAACGCGCGAGTCGCCGTCCTGTTCAAGCCGAGCGACGAGTTCAAGGCGCAGCTCTCATACCTCTTTCAGCGATCGACCGCCAACGGCTTTCCGTATATCGCGACCAACCCTCTCGCTTACACGCAGCCGATCGCGGCGGCCAATCAGTTCTTGCCGTATGGGACGCAAACGCCGGTGTCATCGCCGCCGAATCTCTTGTCGCTCGCCCCTGCGACGGTGCCGGCGGGAACGGATCGGCTGACCAGCGCTAGCAACACCCTCGAAGGCACGGCCGACGACGTCAACGTAGTTGCGTTGAACGTAGACTACGACATGGGATTTGCGACCTTGACCTCGTCGAGTTCCTGGGCGCATCACAACAACACCACGCATGACGACCTGACTGCCGAATACGCAAACTTCAATTTCTACCAAAATCTGTACGGCCAGAATCCGCGCAACATCATCAATGCGCTCGATCAGGACGACGACAAAATCTACGCGCAGGAATTCAGGCTGGCGTCGAAGGCCGGCGGCATATTCGATTGGATTGGCGGACTGTTCTACAAGCACGAGAAGACCTTCATCCAGGAGCATGAGTACTATCCGGGATACAATGCGTTCTACAACGCGTGCGCCAACTCAGGGCTCTATCCGCCGACGGACTATGGCGGCGTCAACGCATCCGCCTGCGGTGCGGGCGAATATGGTCCGGGGACCGTCATCGACGGCATTCCCATCGCGGTCGACCAAACCTACATCGGCGATGTGGAAACCACCTTCAAGGATTTGGCGGCCTTCGGCGAATTGACCTGGCATCCGGCTTCCAGGTGGAATGTCACCGGCGGCGCCCGCGTATTCAAGCAAACCGTGACGCAGGCACAGCAGACCGGCCTCTTGTTCGACGGCCCTCAATTCATTTCGAACAACAGCGGCAGCGATCAGTGGCGAAAGGCGCTTTGGAAGGTCAATACGGCGTACCAACTGGATAAGACCAATCTGGTGTATGCAACCTGGTCGCAGGGCTTTCGGCGCGGCGGCATCAACGCACTGCCGCTGCAACAGCCTTTGCCCGCGCGCCAGGGGACGGTCGGCACGACCTGCCCGCCGGGCAGTTCGAATGCGGGGTTTTATTGCACGAATCCGCAGCTTCTGACCATCCAGCCCGACAAAGCGGACAACTACGAGGTGGGAATCAAGGGGGTCTTGCAAAATCGGCTGAGCTATTCGGCTGCCATCTACGACATCGAGTGGCACAACGTTCAGGAAGGCACGTCCCTCACCCCGCTATCGCTGCCGGCGGCGGCCAATGCAGGGAACGCTTACAGCCGTGGGGTCGAGCTCGATCTGACCGCCAGCATCACCCACCACCTGGCTGCGAAGCTGGGGTACACCTACGACGAGACCAAGTTCACCTCGTTCAATTTCGTGTTTTCGCAAAATGTCACCGTGCCGCTCCCGCCGGCCGGCGGCCCTTTGCCCGGCACGCCCAAGGACAGCGTGGCGCTCAGCTTGGAATACGCTCACGTCAATTTCGCCGGCGGCGAGCTGCGCTATGCCGTCGACTCGCACTATCAGAGCGCGATTCTGTCTTCGATTTCGAACACCGCGATCAAGGTGCCCGGCTACACGATGGTCGATGGCTTGGTCACGTACACCCGCCCGCATTGGATGGGCAGCATCTACGTCGACAACATCACCAACACGCTCGGCGTCAACGCCATTACCGATCCCACATTTTGGGGCAATCGCTATCAGGACGTGATCTCGCGGCCACGAACTTACGGTATGAGGTTTGGCTATTCCTTCAAGGCAGATTGAGCTCGAACCGATGAACGCCGCAGGACTTGTGAGGCCTTCCATGCTGTTCCGCGATCGCACGGCGGCGGCTGCCAACACGCTGGTGCTCGCCTGGACGTGTACCGGTTGGCTGGCGTCGTTCGCACTCATGGGAGCGTCTGCCAAGATTCTGAATGCGGCGGGAATCCTGCTGTGCACGCACACCATGACTCTCGCCGCGTATCTGATTCACGAAGCCGCGCATCAGACGCTGTTCGCCGTGCCGTGGGCCAACCGGATTGCGGGCGAAGTGATGAATTTCATCGCGGGTTCGAGCTACGCCACCTTCGAGCGTATCCGGCACATGCACATTCGGCACCATGTCGAGCGCACCGACGTGACCTGCTTCGATTTCAAGGGATTGATGAGCCGGCGAGCCGCCGTTCGCAGGAGCCTGCAGGCGCTCGAGTGGGCATACGTCCCCGCGACCGAAATTCTCATGCACCTGCAGGTCGTTTGGCGGCCCTTCTTCGTCGTCTCGCAACGCCGGCATTTACCGCGCGCTGCCGCGATGTTGGCCGTTCGCGGCGTCCTCCTGGCGCTGCTGGGTCTTTGGTCGCTGAAGGCTTTGCTGCTTTACGCCGTTTCGGCGGTGCTGCTGCTGCATATCCTGAATTTTTTCGACGCCTTTCACCATAGCTACGAGCAGTATTTCGTCGAGGCCGACCAGCCGGTACCGATGCAAGGTCGAGATCGCCGCTACGAGCAAGACCACACCTATTCGAACTTGGTCTCGCATCGCTATCGTTGGCTCAACCTTCTCACGTTGAATTTCGGCTATCACAACGCCCATCACCAGCGTGCCTCGGTGCCCTGGTATCGATTGCCGGCGTTTCACCGGCATCTCTACGGCCATCGGACGCCCGCGGTGTTGCCGCTGGCGGAGTTGCTCAAGACCTGGCACCGCAACCGCGTGCTGCGAGTGACGTCGGACGACTACGGCGGTCCCGGCGAGGGCAAGGGCCGGGCCGATCATTTCGTCGGCGCGCACGGCGTCTCGTTCTTGACGGTCGTTTGAGGACACCCCGATGAATACCGGCGGGACAGACTCCGATTGCACCGGTCGGTCCCTCCAGGGTTTGCACGCCGTGGTCACAGGGGCCGCAAGAGGCATCGGCCTCGCGGTCGCGCGGCAATTGCTCGAGCACGGCGCAACGGTACACGGGCTCGATCGCGACGCACAGGGACTTGAATGCCTTGCACAAGGATCGCGCGGCGCATTGTTCGTGCCGCACAGCGTGGACCTTGGCGATCGCGCCGCCGTCGACCGCACGCTGCAAGGTTTGCTCGGCGCGTTGGAGCGGCGCTGCGACATTCTGGTGAACAACGCCGGCATGAGCCGGTTGCGCCCGCTGGAGCAGACCGACGACGCGCTGCTCGACGGACTGTTCGAAGTGAACTTCAACGCCGCCTTCCGCATCACGCGCGCCCTGGTACCGGCACTGCGCGCGAGCGGGCGCGGCTCGGTCGTGAACATTGCCTCGGAACTGGCTTTGGTGGGAACGCCGGACTACAGCGCGTACTGCGCCACGAAGGGAGCGCTGCTCGCGTGGAGCCGGGCGCTCGCCGTCGAGCTCGCGAGCGAACACATCCGCGTCAATGCGGTATGTCCCGGACCGATCGACACCGCCTTGCTGCAACAGGAATTCGCGACCCACGGCAATCCGCAGGGCGCGCGACTCGCCGAGATCGCGACCATTCCGCTTCGGCGGCTTGGAATTGCGCAGGACGTCGCGCCCGTGGTCGCCTTCCTCGCGAGCGATGCGGCGGCATTCGTCACCGGCGCGGCGTGGGTCGTTGATGGAGGAAAAACCGCTCGATGATCACGAATCCCGTGCCCTGGCCGAACGGCGCCAAATGCGCTGCCTGCTTCACCTTCGATATGGATGCGGAGAGCCTGCTCTATCTCGCGCACCCACAGAGCGCGCACCGCATGGTGTCGGCGGCCTCGTCGATGCGATACGGGCCCGATGTCGCCGTGCCCCGCATCCTGGAATCGTATCGCCAATACGGGATTCGTCAGACATTCTTCGTGCCCGGCTGGTGCGCCGAGCGCTACCCCTATGCGGTCGAGGCCATGGTGCGCGACGGACACGAGGTGTCGGCGCACGGCTACTTGCACGAGCACCCGAACGCGCTGTCGGATGCGGATGAGCGCTACTGGTTGCTGCGGAGCCTCGCGGCCGTACAAGCCGTCACGGGCGAACCGTCCGCCGGCTGGCGCGCGCCGCTCTACCGGTTCTCGCACCGCTCCGCCGAACTTCTGCAGGACGCCGGGGTCCTCTACGACGCGTCGCTGATGGGCGACGATGTTCCCTATCTTCTCGACACGCCGCGCGGCACGTTGCTCGAACTGCCCTCCCATTGGGGCATGGATGACTGGCCGCCCTTCATGCACTCGAGCGAGCTTGAATTCGAGATGCCGATACAGTCCGCCTCCTCGGCCTGGGAGAACTGGTGGGAAGAATTCGAGGCGATGTGCGAGTTCGGCGGCCTGTGGATTCCGGTTTGGCATCCCTTTCTATCCGGCCGCCTGGCCCGCTGGCGCCACACCCATCGGATGATCGGCAGGATGCTCGCCCGCGGTCAGACCTGGTTCGCGCCTCTGCGCGATATCGCGGCCCATGTACGCGGTTGCATTGCGAACGGCAGCTGGTCGCCGCGGATCGAACCGCTTCGGCCGTCAGTCACTCTGCCCGAGGTCCCCTCGCCATGATCTTGAACCTTTTCGGTTACGACCGGCATGGCGAGGTTCAGGAATGCCGAACGACGCTGCAGAAGAACGCGCTCAACACGCGCGATGTGGCGCTTGCTGCCATGGGGTTCAACGCACCCGCATGGATCGCCGCGGTCTCGATGTCGGTGTTGTACTCGGTTGTCGGATCCGCCGCACCGCTTGCGATCCTCATTTCCTTCCTCTTCCCCATGGGCGTGCTCGCGCTGTGTCTCGTGTATTTGACCCGCCAGGCCCCGTCGGCGGGCGGCATCTTCACCTTCAGCAGCCGCTTTCTGCATCCGAGGGCGGGAACCATTCTTGGCTGGGCGTACACGATATCCTGCGCGGCGATCGTTCCGATGACGGCGATCATCGGCACGGAGTATCTGCAAGCCTTGTTCCCCGCCACTCAAGGGGCGCTCACCGCGAATATCATCGGAACCGCGCTCACGGTCGCGTTCATGCTAGTGTGCCTCCGCGGCGTGCTGTTGACCGCGCGCGTGACCACGGTATTCCTCGCGTGCGAGATCACCGTGATCGTCGGCTTGGGGCTCTGCGGAATCATCTCCCCGCGCGTCCATGTGCCGCTGCGCAGCCTGTACGCGTGGCCGAAGGATTGGTCGGTTCTAGGGTCCGGAGTGCTTCTCGGCATGTGGATGCTCGCCAACTTCGATTCCGCCATCAATTACATCGAAGAGGCGCGAGTGCCGGTTCGAACGGTGCAGCGGGCCCTGCTCATCGTCCTCGCCTCGGCCTTCTTGATCTACACCGTCGCCGCCGTGGGATGGCAATACGCAGTGCCGGTCGAGACGCTCGCGAAGATCACCGAGAACGGCGACGGCGGCCCCATCGCCGCGATCGCGCAGGTTTATTTGCCGCCGGCGCTGTCGTGGATCGCGATTCTGGTCGTGATCAGCTCCGCCATGGCCGGTCTGCAGGTGTCGATGACGGCCGGCGCGCGCACCGCCTATCGCATGGCGCAGGAAGGCCACCTGCCGCGAGCCTTCGGCCGCACCAACCGCTACAACGCACCGTGGGTCAGTGTCGTGGCCATCGCCGCGATCGCCCTGGTGTTCGTCTGGTACAAGCCCCTGTCCGACGTGACCTTCTATTACAACACGGTGGTCGTGACGCTGGCGCTGTCGTATATCTCGGCGCTGGCAGCATTCATTGCGGTGATGTTCGCGCGTCTTAGCGCGGCGCGAGCCGCGGCGGCGTCGCTGCTGCCGCTGCTCGCCATCGCCGTGCTCGGCTACCTGATGTATTCTGCGGGCGCGGAACCGGCGGATCCAAAGGACAAATACCAGGCCTGGTACATCGGCGTGGGAGTCCTTCTGTCGGGCCTCGCCATCGTGATGCTCGCCAGGTTGCCGCCCACAGAGCGAAGAGTGCCTTCTCAATGAACAACCGTGAACCCGTTGCCCGGCTCGAGATCCCAACGATCCAAGCCATCGGCCTCGACCAGCGGCATGGCAAGGCGCGGGATCTTTTCACCGTCTGGTTCGGCTCGAACATCATGCTGCTGACCGTCGTCACCGGGGGCCTTTCTACGACGGCATTCGCACTGCCCTTCACGTGGGCGGTGGTGGCGCTCGCGGTCGGCAATTTCGTGGGTGCGATCTTCATGGCGTTGCACGCCGCGCAAGGACCAACGCTCGGGGTGCCGCAGATGGTGCAGACTCGCGGCCAATTCGGGTCGGTGGGCGCACTGCTCGTGGTCGGCATCGTCATCCTCATGTATGTGGGATTCTTGGCCTCGAACATCGTGATGGGCGGGGAAGCCCTCGCGGGTCTTTTGCCGGGCTGGACCGACACTCCCGGCATCGTGATCGTCGGCGTGTTGGGAGTGGTGGCGACGATTTACGGCTACGACATCATTCATGCCTATACCCGCGTGATGTCGTATGTGTCGGGCGCGGTGCTGCTGCTGGCGGTCTTCTGGATCATCTTCGTGCATGGATTGCCGGCGGATTTCATGACCCGCAACGCGCTCAGCACGGCGGGTTTCATCGGCACCATTTCGGTGGCCGCGCTATGGCAGATCGCGTACGCGCCGTATGTCTCGGACTACACGCGTTACATGCCGGCCGACACCGGCACCTCGCCGGCATTTTGGGCGAGCTACTGGGGGTGTACCTTGGGGTCCCTGCTGCCGATGATTCTCGGCGCAATGGTCGGTCTGGCCGCGCCCAAGGGCAGTCTGGTGCACGGTCTTGCGGTGTTGACCGCGGGTATTGCACCGCTGGTGCTGATCGTCTTTACCGTCGGCATCGCCTCGGCGAACGCGATGAACCTCTACTGCGGTGCGCTCTCCTCACTGACGTTCGGCCAGACTCTGTTTCCCACTTGGTCGCCGGGCCCCAGGGCACGGACGATCGTTGCATTGGTGCTGTTCGCCTTTGCGTTGACTGGCGCTCTGCTCAGCAAGGATTCGTTCCTGGCCAATTACGAGGAATTCATTCTGCTGCTCCTGTACGTGCTCGTGCCGTGGACCGCGATCAACCTTGTCGACTACTATCTCTTGCGTCACGGCAAGTACCATGTGGAATCGTTCTTTCTGCAGGACGGCGGAATCTACGGTCGCGTCAACGCCGCCGCGGTCACCTGCTATGCGCTCGGCATACTGGTCCAGTTGCCGTTCGTGGCCTCGCCGCTCTACACAGGTCCGATCGCCCGCGCCCTGGGTAAGATCGACCTGTCGTGGATCGTGGGCCTGGCGATCACCTCGCCCGTGTACTACTGGTTGGCGAAGCGCGCGCAGTCGCGCGAGGCCGCCGCACCGCTGCCGTCGGCGCAGGTCCGAGAACCGCATATTGTGCCGACACCGGGCGCCCGGAGTTGATGCGAATGACATCCTGCGGGCAAGCGGACATCACCATGATGCAATCGATGAGGGCGCGAAAGACCACGCTGTCGCCGGGTTTCGCCACGGTTTCGCGCCATTCCAGCTCTCCGGTGGCCAGTACCGGTATGTTCATCCATAGATTGAAGGACGCGGGGCACACCTGAACGGCGAGATCGAGCGTGGCCAGCGCGCGATGCAGGTTGTCGGCGCAACTCGCGTGACCTTCCGCACACCCGAGCTTCGCGTAACGCGCCGGATCGCAGGGCGCGATGACGGTATCGTGGACGCCCGGCGAGGTGTCCGACTCGAACTTGAGCATCGGTTCGCGCCGATTGTCGACGAGCACGTCGCCGGCGCGCGGCGTCAGCCGACTCAAAGCCGCGCGCGTGTGTTCCATCGACAGGTATGCACCCAGATTGCGCGCATCGAACGCCCAGAAGTCGACCACCTGATGTCCGAAGGTATTGATGATCTGCAGCGCCTGGCCGCCGTCGACTCTGACGGCTCGCCCCTGGCGAGCCGGGATTTCCTGTATCGGCGGCATGCTGTCCCCTCTTACGAATCGGTTTATGCGACGGAGCGGCGAGTGACCAGGATAAAGGATAATGCGGACAAATGGTGACGCACGGCTTGATCAATCCGTGCGGATACCGGCGGCCTCGAGCGCGCGTCGCAATGGCTCGAGCTGCGGCGCGTAGTTTCGCCATTGCGACACCGAGGAATCGTAGAGCGGCCGGCGTACCTGTGCGGCGCTCGCCGTCGTGGCCGATGAGGAATTGCGGTGAAACTCCAGGCACGCGTCTTGCCATTCGAGGCCGCAAAACTCCAGGAGCTTGCGCGTCTGCTCGAGTTGATCCGCGACCAGCGCCTCATAGCTCAGCGTATGAATGGCCTCGGGCACGCTCGCCTGCCAATGATCCATCAAACGCCGGTAAGCGGCGTAGTAGCTGCCGATTTCGCCCAGATCGTAGGAGAACGGATACCCATCCTCGAATAAGGTCTTGTACATGGCATAGCAGGCGGCCATCGGATGCCGGATCAAGTGCACGATTCTGGCGTTGGGCAGCGCGCGCCGAATCAGTCCGCAATACAGGTAATTGAGCGGCATCTTGTCGGTAAATCGGAGGCCGGCGGGCGCCGCGGCGCGTACGCGTGCAAGATAATCGCGGCCGAGCGCGGCAAAATCCAACCCGGCGGAACGAGCGACGAGCTCGCGCCGAGAGAGCGGCGCCGTTCCGCCCGCGCCGCGCACAGCTTCGACGATGCAGAGCGCAAAGTGATTCAGTTCCCCGGCGGAATGGACCGCCGAATGGCTCCCCAGAATTCGATCGACGAGCGTCGTGCCGCTGCGCGGCAGACCGACGATGAAAATGGGTGCATCCGCGCGTGCCGTTGCGGGGCTGTCGAGGGCGGCCGCCAGGCTGTCGCGCGCCGTTGAACGCGGCGCAGGGGGAAACGCCTCGATGATCCAATCGACGGTCGCGACATCGGTGCCGACATCGTATTTCATATGTTGGCGGCGCTGGCGGGCGCCTTGTTGCAGGTGCCCAAAGGATTTTTCGTACTCGCCGATGTCCTCGTGCTCCTTGGCGAGCGCGTAGCAGATCTGCACGCGGCCCTTCCAATCGGGAATGCCTCGCGCAAGCAGTGCCTCGAGTTCCGCAAGGTGGTTTGCCTGCGCGGTTTGCGTGCGCAAGCTCGACCGGTTCAAATAGGCTTCGTAGTCGTTCGGCTTCAGGGCGATCACACGGTCGTAATCGGTCTCCGCGTCTGCAAGCTGTCCCAAAAAACGGCGCACCGCCGCCCGATTGAACAGGAAGTGCGGATTGCCCGGCGCCAGCGACACCGCCTGATCGAATGCCGCCAATGCGCGCTTCTGGTCGTTCGCTCGGCTGAACAAACCACCGATCGCATCGAGGAGGACGGGGTCGAACGGAACGATCCGCTGCACGGCGCCCGCCGCTTCGCAGGCATCCGCCGCCCGTCCGACCGCCAGCAGGCATTGGGCGCGATTGATCAATAATTTCGCGTCGGGTGCATACAGGCGAAGTGACCGATCAATGCATCGCAGCGCGCCCTGCCAGTCACGCGCCTGCATGAGACGCGAAATCTCGCCGCGCAAGCTAGCCGCGGCCGTCATCGCCCGGCACGCCGAAGCTCGGTGCTCCAGCGGGATCGACTGCACGCCGCACATAGTCCTCGATTTGCGGGGCATAGCGCCGCCAAATCGCGCTCAAGTTTGCCACCGGATCATCGTCGCTCCAATCGACCCGCAAATCCACGATCGGCCAACTCAGTTCGCGCACCACGAGCAAGCCCGCCGAATGAACAGCCCCCGCCTCGCCGCCCGCATCGAGCCCCGCACGCAGCGCCTCGAGCAGGCGGTCGCCCAGGTGTCCACTCGCGCCGTCGAATGCCGCAATCATGGCGGCGGGAACCTCGGCATTTGCCAGAAGATTGCCGGCCGCTGCCGCATCGGCGCCGACCGCTGCATTGACGAGCCCCAGCGCTCGCGCGCCGGAGTGAATCGCCGGCGGGCCGCCGCGACCGATTGCCAGCAGTTGCCGATACGCGCCGAACGGCGTCGAATTCAGCGCCGCATCGAGAGCGCCTCGAGCATTCGACCCGCCCGCCAGCGCATCGAGAACCCGCGGGCCGAGAGTCGGATCAGTGATGTTTTGAGTGGCCACGGCTCCGACTCCCGCACGGCCATGCGCACAGCGCGCGCTCACCGCCGGCGAGGAGGATGCGATCGCGACCCCGAACAGCGCGCCGCCGGCGGATCTTGCGACGATCGAAAACGTCATTCGTCAGGGCTCATCGGGGATGACGGCGATCACGTCGATCTCGACCAGCCATTCGGGGCGCGCGAGTCCCGCGACGACTATCCCCGTCGACACCGGGTAGACGCCCCTCAGCCAACGTCCGATGCTTCGATAGACCATTTCGCGAAACCGCGGATCCGTCAGGTAAATCGTGACCTTGCAGATGTGCTCGAGACGCCCGCCCGCTTCGCTCAAAAGTTGACTGATATTCGCCATCGCCTGCTCGGCTTGCGCCTCCGCGTCCCCGACACCCACGCTCACCGACGTGCCAAGGTCCTGGCCGACCTGCCCGCGCACGAACACGGTGCGGCCCCTCGCCACGACCACCTGGCACAAGTCGTTGTCCAGTTTCTGGTCCGGATAGGTATCGCGGGTGTTGAATTTGCGGATACGGGTGTGCACTGCTTTCACCTCTTGAAGCGCTAATTCCCCATCGTTTTCATGACCCGATCGGAAAGATCCGCTGCCTTGCGCACGAAATCAAGCGGGCCATTCCAATCGAAGTTCCGGTACACGGCGGCCAGATGTGCAAACGGCGGGGATTGCGCAAATAGCTGAAACGTCAGTCGATGCCCCGCGTAGTCCGAGTTGAGCAGGTCGCGCGCGAACGCGAGCAGCTTGCGGCGGTCGTCGGCGACCCAGTTCTCGTTGACCGAATAGAATTTGTCCAGCCAGGGCTTGGTCTCCGGCGCATCGAACGTTGCCTTGTCCGGCGTCACGCAAATCTGGCCGCCGCAGAGCTCGCGGGCTATGTGCATCATCTGGTGCAACTGTGAACACGCGAGCACTCGCCCGGTATATAGCAGAGACTGATTCGGCATCAGCAAGCCTGCGGGGCTCTTCTCTGCGAGCGCGATCGCCGCGGTCAGATGCGCATTGATGCCCTCGCGGTACACGGCGAGCTCGGCGAGCTTTTCCTGGACCGCCTGCTGCTTGTCGAGCCCCGTCTGCCGCGCATTGAACAACGCCGCTCCGATCATCATGTCCGCGACCTTGAGATTGCGCTGTACGAATGCAAAAGCCGAATAGCGGTGCACGGTCGAGCGAATGAATGCGGCAGCCTTGGTGTGCCGGTAGAAGAGCACGTTTTCCCAAGGGATCAGCACGTTGTCGAAAATCACCAGAGCGTCGATCTCGTCGAATCGACTCGACAGCGGGTAGTCCGCCGCGGGCGCGCGGCCGGCGAACCCTGTACGGCAGATGAATTTGAGATTTGACGAGGCAAGATCGCAGATGAATCCGACGGCATAGTCCGAGAGTGCGGCATTTCCCCAATTGGCGATGGTGGGCTTGACGAACGCCTGATTGGCGTAGGGTGCCGCGGTCTCGTATTTGGCGCCCCGCACGACGATGCCGGCATCCGTCTCCTTGACGACGTGCAGGAGCATATCCGGATCCTGCTCCTGGGGCGGCTTCGAGCGGTCCCCCTTCGGGTCGGTATTCGCCGATACGTGGAACGGATCGCGTCTGAGCACCGCATCGACGTGGGCGCGAATGTTCGCCGAAAATCGCGGGTCGGCTTCGTTGAGGACATCCTGGCCGTCGAACAGCGACCACATCTCGCCGACCGTTTCGTCCCCCACCCGTGTAACGACGCCGCCGATGGCCCCGAGGATGGTGTCTGTCGCGCGGCGCTTGTCCCACCAATCCTCCCTGGCGCGCGGCAGCTTGTTTGCGACGGCGTTCCATTCGCCATCTTGGCAGTAGGCGAGAATGCCGCGCGTGGCCGCCTCATGCTGCATATCGTAGATGCGCGCACGAATGTCGACCAACGGTTTCAGCATCGGATGCGTGGTAACGTCCTTGACGCGCTCGCCATTGATGTAAACCTCGCGGCCATCGCGAATGGAATCCAGGTATTGGCTGCCGGAACGGATCATGGCGACTATCCTATTGTTGGATTTCGGGCGCGAGCGCCCTCGGACTTCGCCCGCGCCTTGATGATCGCGCAGTCGTTGCGCCGAAGCTACCAAACTTGCAAATCCCATGCCTGATGCGCCGATGGGGCGCCAGAGCCGTGGAATCCCCCAAGTGGCGGCAACCACCGCACCGCTTGCGCGCAATTTTGGTATCTCAACGCCCTATCTTGGCGCGCCCCCTACCCGCCATTTGCCGCGCCGTGCCCGGTTCACGTCACAGTTTTCGTGTCCCGCAGGATGAAATAATTTGACGCGCGAGAGACTCTTTATCGCCTGACATGCACGGATTTTTCCCTGACTATGATGATGCATGATCAGGACCGTCCCGCATGAGCGAATCCCCCGTCAAACATTTCTTGCTCGCCTCCGACTTTGACCAGACGCTGAGCTTCAAAGACTCGGGCCTCGTTCTGAGCGAATCGCTCGGCGTATCCGGTTTCGAGGAGCGTGTTGCGGGACTCGCCCGCAGCAATCTGGTGCAACAGGGCGGCGAGCTTGCGTACTTGATTCGCCACGATCCGGAATTTCGCGGCGTGCGCCGTGAGCATCTGATCGAAGCGGGCCGCCGCGTTCGCCTCAAGAATGCAATTCCTGCACTGACCGATTTCATGAAGCGCGGCACGGAGGGTTATCGATTTTCGTTTTTCGTCATATCCGCTGCACCCCGCGAAATCGTCACCTCGGCATTGTCCGGCGTGATACCCCCCGAACACATTTACGGCACCGAGCTGGAATTCGATGCCGGTTCGGGTGAAGTGAGGTCGATCAATCGCGTACCCGCCGGTTACGGCAAGGTGGCGGTCATCGAGGAGCTGCAGCATCGGCTACGGATCGCCCCCGACCGGGTGATTTATGTCGGCGACGGCAGTTCCGACGTCCACGTGATGTTGCATGTCAACAATCATGAAGGCTTCACGATTGCCGTTTCGGAGAACAAGCAACTCGCGAGAATTGCGAAGCGCATCGTCCTCAGTGAAAACGCCTTCAGCATCATGGTGCCGATTCTCGATCAGCTGCTTCGCTGGAAGGCCGGCGACATTCGCGAGTTGTTCGAATCCTACGGCTTGACGCTGAACGAGTGGGAAAAGGAACGAACCGATCGGGTCAAAATCAGCGAGATGCTCTCTCTCGGCGACCGCACGGAAGCGCAAGCGATATGAGTCACGCGTGGATCGAATGCTTGGGCTGGACGGCGACCGGCGTATTCGTGGCCTCTTATTTTTTTGCCCGGCCATCGCTTCTGAGGGGCGTGCAAATGCTCGGTGCACTCCTCTGGATCGCGTACGGCTTGATGATAAGCGCGTCACCCGTCATCGTCGCCAACGCGCTGGTTTTTTCCGCAGCCGCCTGGACGGCGTTTCGCAAGGCACCCCCGGCACTCAGATGATTTTTTTGGCGGTCAGTGCGTCGATCTGATCGCCGCTGAAGCCCTGCTCTTCGAGAATTTCGGCCGTATGTTCTCCGAGCAGCGGCGCCGCCGAGCGAATGGCACCCGGCGTAGCCGAGAGCTTGGGGACGATGCCTGGAACATCGACCGCGTAGCCTTCGCGGGTTGTCATGCGTTCGATCATTTTTCGGGCATGGTATTGAGGGTCTTCGGCAATGTCCTTCGCCGTGTAGATTCTGCCGGCCGGAACCCGAGCGATGCCGAGGGCTTCGAGCGCGCCGGAGACCGTCTGGCCGCGCGTCCATGCAGCGATGGCTTCGTCAATGTCCGCAGCTCGTTTGACTCGCCCCTCGTTGGTCGCCAGGTCCGCCGCCTCGGCGAGGTCCGCGCGACCGATCGCGTGCATGAGTCGCTTGAAAATACTATCGCCGTTTCCGGCAACGAGCAGGATACCGTCGCTGCAGGGATACGCGTTGCTGGGGGTGATTCCCGGCAGCGCGCTGCCCGCGGGCTCACGCACGACGCCGGCGGCGCTGTACTCCGGGAGCAGGCTTTCCATACAATTGAACACCGCTTCATAGAGCGCGACGTCGACGACCTGCCCGAGGCCGCCGTTCGCTTTGCGGTGGTAAAGCGCAAGAAGCACCCCGATGACGCCGTGCAGGGAGGCGAGCGTATCGCCAATCGAGACACCGGTTCGCACTGGAACGCGTCCCGGCTCTCCGGACAGATATCGCAGCCCCCCCATCGCTTCGGCGACGACGCCGAATCCAGCCCTGTCCCGATACGGACCGCTCTGCCCGAAACCTGAAATGCGAACCATGACGAGACCCGGATTCGCGGCGGAAAGCACCTCCCACCCCAGGCCCCATTGCTCCAGCGTTCCGGGTTTGAAGTTCTCGATCAATACATCGGCTTCGGAGACGAGCTTGCGCACGATGTCTTGGCCTTCGGGCTTGCGCAGATCGAGCGTGATGGACCGCTTGTTGCGCGACTGCACCTGCCACCAAAGCGATGTACCCTGTTTCAGGATCCGCCATTTGCGCAAAGGATCGCCGAGTCCCGGCGGCTCAACCTTGATGACATCGGCGCCGAAGTCCGCAAGAGTCTTTCCACAGAAAGGCCCTGCAATGAGCTGGCCCAGTTCGATGACCCGAATACCCGCCAGCACCTGCGGACCTGCGCTTGCATGATTGGTGTTCATTCCTCCGCATATTAGGCCCGTAACGTGTTGTCTGCTACGTTGGCGGACAGTGAATAGCGACATGCGCCTCGAGTGCCCGCACCGTCCGCCTTGCCCAGGCTGCCCACGCTTCGGTGAACGCGGCATCGCCCCGGCCGCGCGCGACGCGATCGAAAGTCTCGCGCGCATCCACGGTTTGCCGGGGGTGTCCGTGATTTGCGGAAGCATTGCCGGATTCCGGCTCCGCGCACGGCTCGCCATCCGCGGCCGGCTGGGCTCGCCCAAGGTGGGGCTGTTCGAGCTTGGCACCCATCGCGTGGTTCACATTCCGAACTGCAGTGTGCAGCACCCTCTGATCAACCGTGTCGCCTCCCTCGTGCGGCGCGCCTTGGTCGACGCTCGAGTCTCGAGCTACTCGGACAACGCGCACTTGGGCCTCGCGCGCTACTTGCAGGTGGTGGTGGAGCGCAGCTCGCAAACGGCGCAGGTCGTCATCGTCGCGAACAGCGCCACGCCGGAGCCTCTTGCGGTATGCTTGGATTTGATCCGTGACCGGCTTGGGCCGGAGCTGCACAGCCTGTGGTTCAATGCCAACCTGGAACGCTCCAACATCATTCTCGGCTCTGACTTCCAGAATTGGTGCGGACCGGCCGGCGTGGTCGAACGCTTTGGCGGGGCCCGAGTACATTACCCGCCGGGTGCATTCGGACAAAACAATCTCGACATCGCGCAGCACATGATCGAGCACGTGCGTGCGCAAATACCGGAAGATGCGCGAGTCACGGAGTTCTACGCAGGTGTCGGCGCCATCGGCTTGTCGGTGCTGGCTCGCGTCCGCGACATCCGAATGAACGAGGTCGGTGCCCACTCGCTGCACGGGCTCGAGCTTGGCATCGCCGAACTCGAGCCGGCGGATCGGGCCAAGATTTCGGTCGTCCCGGGCCCGGCGGGCGCAGCGTGTGCAGCCGCCTCGGGCGCAGACGTGGTAATTGCCGACCCGCCGCGCAAGGGCCTCGATCCCGAGTTGAGCGCGTATCTCAGCGAGCAGCCACCCGAGCGCTTCGTGTACGTGAGTTGCGGACTCGAGTCGTTCCTCCGCGATACCGAGCAACTGACCTCGCGCGGAAAGCTCCAGCTCGTTGCGATTAGCGCGTTCAACCTCTTGCCATTCACGGAGCACGTCGAAACCGTGGCGCGCTTCGAGCGCCGCTGACGTCCGCGAATCCGTCGGCGATGCGTTTACCTGCGCCTGAGCAAGCCCTCGGCTTCGACGAATCTTGTCACCGCGTCGAGTCCGTGTCCCGTCTTGAGATTGGTGAACACGAAGGGCCGTTCCCCACGCATGCGCTTCGCGTCGCGGTCCATGACCTCGAGCGATGCACCGACCATGGGCGCAAGGTCGATCTTATTGATGATCAGCAGGTCGGATTTGGTGATTCCCGGTCCGCCCTTGCGTGGAATCTTGTCGCCCGCGGCGACGTCGATCACGTACAGCGTCAGGTCGGAGAGCTCCGGGCTGAATGTGGCGGCCAAATTGTCGCCGCCGCTCTCGACGAAGATCAGGTCCAAGCGCGGGAAACGCAGATTCAAGCGCGATACCGCCTCGAGATTGATCGACGCATCTTCGCGTATTGCGGTGTGCGGGCAGCCGCCGGTTTCCACGCCGAGGATTCGATCGGCCGTCAAGGCCTCGTTGCGCACCAGAAACCTTGCATCCTCCTCGGTATAGATATCGTTGGTGACGACGGCAATCTCGTAGCGATCGCGCATGGCGCGGCACAAAGAGAGCGTGAGCGCGGTCTTGCCCGATCCCACCGGACCGCCGATTCCCACCCGCAGCGCAGAGGATGCCTGCGCCACGTCAGGACCTGAACAGGCGCGAATATTGGGTTTCGTGCTGCGCGCTCAAGATTGCGAGGGCCGGCGCAAAATTCGAGCGGTCGTCCATGTGCGCGATTTGCGCCTCGGCGACGCCCGGCTCGATCGACTGGCCGAGCGAGAACAATATCCGCTGCCCGGCCGACTGGCCCAGAGGCAGGGTTTTGATCGCGGCGAGCACCTGATTTTCCGCCCACGACCACACGTAGGCGATTGCCGAGTCACGGGAATCGACACCCCACGCGGCGGACGCCGCGCTCCACACACACGGCAAACTCGGCTCTTGCAGGGTGCGAAGAATCTCCACGGTCCGGATCGGCAAGCCGGGCAACACGTACAAGAGAGCCCGCATCGAAAATCCCATTTGCAGCGTCGCCGCCCGCAATTCGGCCGATTCGCGCGTGGCGACGAACTCGGCGTTCAATGAGCACACGCTCGCATCGTCCGGTGCGAGCCACGCATGGCTCAATGCAAATAGGCTTGGTACGTCGAAGGTATAAATCGAGAATTGCAGAACATTCGATATCCACCGCAGTACCGAGCCTTCATCGGTGATCCACTTGCGCTCGACGGCCGATTCCAATCCTTGCGAATGGCTGTATCCGCCGATCGGCAGGGCTTGACTGCCAAGCTGCAACAACTTCGCGAGCGCAGTCGACTTCACGGCGCGGGAAATTCGTGAATTTTCGGCCGCGCAAGCGGTACTTGGCTTGCATGTGCGTGCCGGTGTCCGTAGGCGCCGCCCTCGGGCTCGAAGGCCGCGCGGACCGGCGCAACCTGCAAGCCGAGCCCTTTGACCATCTCGCCGAGAACGTGATCGTCGAGAAAGCGCAACCGGCTCGGCATCACTTGCACGGCCACGTGCCGATTGCCGAGGTGGTATGCCGCCTTCGCGATCGCCACGGGATCCTCGCTGCTGGCCTCAAGCAGTGCTTCCTCGAGCGCGATGATTTCCACTTCCCGGCCGTCCTCCGTCCGCACGCGCTCTCCGCCGCGCAATAATCGACCCCGCTCCACGATCAAGGCAGCCGTTTCGCCGCTATCGAGCCGCAGCAGCAGCCGGCTTTTGCAGCGAGCCTCGAAACTCAGCTTGGCCGTATCGCAAGTTCGTTTTTCGCTCATCGCGTTTCCCCGGCCGATTCGTGCCTAGAAAAGAAAATATCGTTGCGTCATCGGTAGAGCGGCCGCAGGCTCACACGTGAGTAATTCACCATCCGCGCGCACCGCATAGGTCTCCGGGTCGACCTCCAATCTTGGCCGCGCATCGTTGTGAATCATGTGCGCCTTGCGCAGCTGACGGGTCCCCCGCACCGGCTCGACCCGCTTACGCAGCTTCAGTGCGGCGAACTCGGGGGTATCGAGCGCTGCGCCGGACACGAACGTGACGGATTTTTCGACGGCGCGGCCGGCCGAGCCGAACATCGGACGATAGTGCGAGGGCTGCGGCGTCGGTATCGAGGCGTTCGGGTCGCCCATGGGGGCCGCCGCGATCATGCCGCCCTTGATGACGAGACTCGGTTTGACCGCAAAAAAGGCCGGCTTCCATAGCACCAGATCCGCGAGCTTGCCGGCCTCGACCGACCCCACCAGGTGCGAGATGCCGTGAGTGATCGCCGGATTGATCGTGTACTTGGCGATATAGCGCTTGATCCGAAAATTATCGTTCCGCGGCGGGTCAGGGCCCAAGGCACCGCGTTGCTCGCGCATTTTGTGGGCGGTTTGCCAGGTTCGAATGATGACTTCGCCGACTCGACCCATGGCTTGCGAGTCGGAGGACATCATCGAGAACGCACCGATGTCGTGCAGGATGTCTTCCGCGGCAATCGTCTCGCGCCGTATGCGCGACTCGGCAAACGCAATATCCTCCGCGATCGCGGGGTCCAAATGATGGCAGACCATGAGCATGTCGAGGTGCTCATCGATCGTATTGACGGTATAGGGACGAGTGGGGTTGGTCGAACTCGGCAGGACATTCTCGTGCGACGCCGCTTTGATGATATCGGGGGCGTGACCGCCGCCGGCGCCTTCCGTATGGAATGTGTGGATGGTCCGCCCGGCAATCGCCGCCAAGGTGGCCTCGAGATATCCGGATTCGTTGAGGGTATCGGTGTGAATGGCCACCTGGACATCCATCTCGTCCGCCACCCGCAGGCAGTTGTCGATCGCGGCGGGCGTCGTGCCCCAATCCTCGTGCAGCTTGAGGCCGACGGCGCCCGCGAGAATTTGCTCGCGCGCGGGCTCGGGAAGACTCACGTTGCCCTTTCCGAGGAATCCCAAGTTCATCGGGAACGCTTCGGCGCTGAGGAGCATGCTGCGGATATGCCAGGGCCCAGGCGTACAAGTAGTCGCCTTCGTCCCGGCCGCGGGTCCGGTGCCGCCGCCGATCATGGTCGTGACGCCCGAGGTCAACGCTTCCTCGATTTGCTGCGGGCATATGAAATGAATGTGGGTATCGATGCCGCCGGCCGTGAGGATCAGGCCTTCCCCGGCGACGATTTCGGTGGCCGCACCGATCGGAATGTTGACCTGCGGCTGAATGTCGGGATTCCCGGCCTTGCCGATCGCCCAGATATGTCCATTCTTCAACCCCACATCGGCTTTGACGATCCCCCAGTGATCGACGATGAGCGCGTTGGTGATCACGGTATCCGCCACGGCATCGCTCGCTGCCTGGCCCTGCCCCATCCCGTCGCGGATCACCTTACCGCCGCCGAATTTCACCTCCTCGCCGTAAACGGTGAAGTCCCTCTCGACTTCGATGTGGAGCGCGGTGTCGGCAAGCCGTACCCGGTCTCCGACCGTGGGACCGAACATTTCCGCGTAGGCTTGCCGCGATATTTTCGAGACCACTTAGAGGTCCCCCATGATTCGGCCCTGGAATCCGAAGACGCGCCTCAGGCCCTCATATTGGACCAGCCGGATGGTGCGTCCCTGTCCGGGTTCGAAGCGCACCGCCGTGCCGGCCGGGACATCCAGGCGGTAGCCGCGAGTCGCCGGTCGCTCGAATCGCAGGCTCGAATTGACTTCGAAGAAATGGTAATGCGATCCGACCTGAATGGGCCGGTCGCCGGTGTTCTCGACGTGCACCTCGATGGTTTTGCGGCCCGTGTTGATCTCGATTTCTCCGGGCGCCGCGATCACTTCCCCTGGAATCATGACCGCGGCCCCTTCAGACGATGGGATGGTGCACGGTGACGAGTTTCGTGCCATCGGGAAATGTGGCTTCGACCTGAATCTCGGGAATCATCTCGGGAATTCCCTCCATGACCTCCGCCCGCGAAATGATGGTGGCGCCGTAACTCATCAATTCCGCAACCGTCTTGCCGTCGCGCGCGCCCTCCAAAATGGCGGCCGAGATCAGAGCGACGGCTTCGGGATAATTGAGTTTCAATCCGCGGGCGCGCCGCCGCTCGGCCACGAGCGATGCGGTGAAAAGGAGCAGCTTGTCTTTCTCTCGCGGGGTCAATTCCATGGCTGGCTCTCTCGAGGATCCCCTAACACGCCCAGACCCGCGGCGGGCATGCGACTTTGCCCAGCGTCGCTTGGCGCAGGACCGCCCATAGATTCGCGAACCATTGAAACGCGTCCTCGGTCGAATCGCCAAGGTATCGCGCAATCAACACATCGGGTACCTGGGTGATGCCGACCATCGATCTTGCGTCCGCCCTCACTTCGCGGCAGGCATCGAGCAAGGCAACGGCAATATCGCAGCCGGCCGCTACCAGGGTGCCGCATACCGTAAAGCCGGCAAGTCCGGCCACGCCTTGCGTAAAGCCGGAGTCCGCGTCCACGTTGGCGTTCTCCGACCACAGCATGCGTTCGGCCCGCCGTATGGAGGTGCGCATGCGCAGCCGGCCGCAGCGCCACGATTCACCCGAGGCGCGCCGTCCAAAACTCAAGACGTCCCAGCCGAAGTACTTTGCGTGCGCCGACAAATCGACGTCCAGGCACATCGAAACTCTCGAGCCGTCGAAGAAAATATTCTCGCGCGGCAGCCACTCGAGAACGGCTTGGTCGTCGATCGCAAAATGCAGGTGTTGGTGCGCCCAGTCACGCTCGGATCGATACCATTTCGACGCTCCGGGGGTCGTGAGCAACGCCTGTGACCGGCTTCCCAAAGAAGCATGGGCGGCGAGTCGATCGCCCGCCGCAATACCCCCGGGCGGGTGCAGAATTACGACGTGGCATGTGTCGCCGCCTTCCGGGTAGAGCGCCTTTTGGACCTGCAGGGGACCTCGGTGCCGATTGCGGGTCAACACCGTTCGCGCACCGTGCGACCTGAAGGCAAGGTCGATTTCGGCCTGCCAGCCTCGCTGCGATGCGGATGACGGCTGTTTCATTATCGGCGCCCTTCAGCGTTCAACCGATCGAGAATGCACAAGCGTGCCGCCCAACGCAACCTGCGATGACGATGTCCTGCCAAATCGCTGCGCGGGCGCTGCCGCGGCACTTCCCCGGGGCAGCCCGGCACATGGAATGCACGGCGTTAGTGCGCTGGATTGTGTACAAAGCGCTGTGCAAACGTGCTGTAATGTTTCCGCGCGCGAGGTCGTATGGGCAAGCTGACCACACATGTGCTGAACGTTGCGGCGGGCATTCCAGCGGCGGGAATGCGCATCGAAGTGCGCGCACTCAGCGAAGGGTCGGCCTCGCCCGCGAGCGCCGCACGGACCGGCGCGGACGGCCGCTGCGCTGCGCCGCTGCTGGAAGGGGCAGCGCTGCGTGCCGGACGCTACTCGCTCACCTTTCACGTCGCCGACTACTTCCGCGGGCTCGGCGTGGCGCTCGCCGAGCCGCCCTTTCTGGATGAAGTCGTGATCGCGTTCGGCGTGGCCGATGCAGGGCAAAATTACCATGTGCCGTTGCTGGTTTCTCCGTGGAGCTACTCAACGTACCGCGGAAGTTGACTGATTGACAGCGGTAGCCTCAAGCGCGACCCCGTCACAGACCCTGCGCTTCGTGCTGGACGGTCGGGTCGTGTCCATCCAAACCCCCGCCCCGACGATGACGGTGTTGGAGTATTTGCGCGAGGTCGCGGGCCTTAAGGGAACGAAGGAGGGGTGCGCGGAAGGCGATTGCGGCGCCTGCACCGTCGTGCTTGGCGAACTCAGCGATGACAAGAGCCGGATCGTCTACCGCGCAGTGAACTCCTGTATCCGTTTCTTGCCGACGCTCGACGGCAAGGAACTCGTGACGGTCGAGGCCCTGAGGCAACCCGGCGGCGGCGCCCACCCCGTACAGCAGTCCATGATCGACAACCATGCTTCACAATGCGGATTCTGTACTCCCGGTTTCGTCATGTCGCTGTTTGCGGTGTATCTGAACCAGGAAGAAGCCACCCGCGAGCGCATCGTCGACGCCTTGGCAGGAAACTTGTGCCGCTGCACAGGATACCGGCCCATCATCGAGGCCGGAATGCGGCAATGGGACTATCCGGCGCCCGAGCACTGGAGTCGCCGGGAAGCGCAATCGCCGTCGCACCTCGATGCGCTGCAGAGCATCGCGCGCGACTCCCCAGCGCAGGCCTCGCTGCGCTATCCGGGCTATTGCGCGCCCCGTACCGTCGACGAACTTGCCGAAGCACTCGCCGGCGAGCCCGACTCCACCCTGCTCGCGGGCGGCACGGACATTGGCCTCTGGGTGACGAAGCAATTGCGAGAACTGCCCGCGTTGGTGTATCTCGGGGCCGTGCCGGAACTCAACCGAGTCGAACACCGCGCGCAGGAGCTCTGGATCGGTGCGGCCGTATCGCTGACCGACGCCTGGCCGGCCTTGCTTGCCCTATTCCCCGAGCTCGAGGAGCAAGCCGCGCGCTTCGCATCCCCACCGATTCGCAATTCCGCGACGCTCTGCGGCAACGTCGCGAACGGCTCGCCCATCGGCGACTCGATTCCCGCCTTGCTTGCACTCGGCGCGCAACTCGAATTGCGGCGCGGCGCAAGCGTGCGCCGGGTGCCGCTCGAGGAGTTCTATCTGGGTTACCAGAAGAAGGACTTGGGCAAGGGCGAGTTCATCGCGGGCGTCGCGGTGCCGCCGCGCGCCAAGCGACAGTTGATCGCCAGCTACAAGCTTTCCAAACGCATCGAGCAGGACATTTCCGCCGTGTGTGCGACTTTTTGCGTGACCGTGAACCGCCGGCGCGTGGTGGACGCCCGCCTCGCCTTTGGGGGCCTCGCCGCCACGGCGTGCCGCGCGCGCCATGCGGAGAGCGCACTCATCGAGCACGGTTGGACGCGGGCCGGTATCGAGGCGTCCGTCGCGGCGCTCGCGATGGACTTTCAGCCCTTGTCGGACCTGCGCGCCAGCCGCGAATATCGCCTGCGGGCCGCGGGCAATTTACTGCATCGTTTCTACTTGCAGCACCAAGGCTTGCAGCACCCGGGCAAGAGCGGTGCGCTGCGCACCGCCGATGCGCTGCCGGCCTCGAACTGAACCGTATGCCATTCGGAACGCCGCAAATCCATGACAGCGCGCCGCTGCACGTCAGCGGACGGGCAGAGTACTGCGATGATATTGTGCTCCCGGCCAACGCATTGCATGCCGCCTTCGGACTCAGTCCGGTTGCACACGGAGAGATCGCGGCGCTCGATCTGTCCGCGGTGCTGCGCGCGCCCGGCGTGGCGGCGGTCGCGTTGCCCGCGGATATTCCGGGCGAGAACAACTACGGCGGCGCCGTGCACGATGATCCGATCTTTGCGGACCACACCGTGCAATATGCCGGGCAGCCGCTGTTTGCGGTCGCGGCGAGTTCGATGCGCGCCGCGCGCAAAGCCGCGCGATGCGCGAAGCTCGACGTGTCCCCGCTCCCGGCGATCCTCGACATCCGTGCCGCCCTCGCCGCCCGGAGCTATGTCCTGCCCAGCCAGACCATGCAGCGGGGTGATCCGCGCACACAGCTCGAGAACGCGCCGCGGCGCCTCACGTGCTCCATCGCGATTGGCGGACAGGATCATTTCTACCTCGAAGGGCAGATCGCCGTTGCGCTACCCCAGGAGGACGGCGCGATGCTGCTGCATAGCTCGACGCAGCATCCTACCGAAGTGCAGAGCATCGTCGCGCACGCCTTGGCGGTTCCCGCCAACCGAATCGTCGTGCAGTGCCGGCGCATGGGCGGCGGATTCGGCGGCAAGGAGAGTCAGGCCGCTTTGATCGCCGCCGCCGCCGCCGTGCTGTCGCGCAAGACCGCCAGGCCGGTGAAGTTGCGCCTCGATCGCGACGCCGACATGCTGATGACCGGCAAGCGACATGACTTCATCGCCGACTGCGAGGTCGGCTTCGACGAGCAAGGCCGCTTGCGCGCGCTGTCGATCATGCTGGCGTCGCGCTGCGGATACTCGGCCGACCTCTCCGGGCCGGTCAACGATCGGGCGATGTTTCACGTCGACAACGCGTATTACCTGGAGCACGTTGAGATCATCTCGCATCGGTGCAAGACCCACACCGTTTCGAACACCGCGTTTCGCGGCTTCGGTGCGCCCCAGGCAATGATGGTGATCGAGGCCATCCTGGACGACATCGCACGCACGCTCGGGCTGGATCCGCTCGATGTCAGACGCATCAATCTGTACGGCATCCACGAGCGCAACCTCACTCACTACGGCCAACCGGTGGAGGGGAATGTACTGCCGGCAATTCTCGATCGGCTCGAGAGCAGCAGCGGCTATCGCCGGCGCCGCGACGAGGTGAACCGCTGGAACGCCGCGCACGCAATCGTCAAGCGCGGCCTTGCGTTGACGCCCGTGAAATTCGGCATCTCGTTCACCTCGACGCTGTTCAACCAGGCCGGTGCTCTGCTGCAGGTCTACACCGACGGCACCGTGCTGTTGAATCATGGCGGCACCGAGATGGGTCAGGGGCTGCACGTCAAGGTGGCACAGGTGGTCGCCACCGAGTTGGGTCTGCCCCTGTCTGCCATCCGCATTTGCGCCACCGATACGAGCAAGGTGCCCAATACCTCCGCCACGGCGGCCTCTTCGGGCTCCGACCTCAATGGCAAGGCGGCGCAGGCGGCGGCGGTGATCATCCGGGAGCGGCTCGCCCTCGTCGCCGCCACGTTGCACGGCGTTGCGCCGCAGGAGATTCGGTTTGCCGACGGTGAAGTTCTGGCGGGCGCGCGGCGTCTGCCGTTTGCCGCCCTGGCGCGCGCCGCTCACGAGGCTCGCGTGTCGCTGTCAGCCACGGGTTTTTATCGCACACCCAAGGTGCATTGGGACAAGCAGACGAAAAGCGGCCGGCCGTTCTTTTATTTCGCGTTCGGCGCCGCGGTCGCGGAAGTAGCGATCGACACCTTGACCGGCGAAACGCAGCTGCTGCGCATCGACATCCTGCACGACGTAGGTGACTCGCTGAATCCGGCCATCGACCGCGGCCAAATCGAAGGGGGATTTCTGCAGGGCGTCGGCTGGCTCACATCCGAGGAGCTGTACTGGAACGGCGCGGGCGAGCTCTGCACGCATGCTCCCTCAACCTACAAGATTCCCACGGCGCGGGACTGGCCGGCGACGGCTCACGTGGAGCTGCTGCAGGCGGCGCCCAATCCTGAAGATGCGATCTATCGATCGAAGGCCGTCGGCGAGCCGCCCTTGATGCTGGCCTTGTCGGTCTTTCATGCAATCCGCGACGCGTGTGCCGCGTGCGGTCCGGCTCGCTGCATACCGAAGCTTCCGGCGCCCGCGACGCCCGAAGCGGTACTGCGCGCGATTGACGCGCTGCATCCGAGACGCGCCGCATGAACGCGCGGCGCGCGAATGCCCCGCTCGCGGCCGCCTCCGGCACCGGCGGCGAATGGCTGACGCCGCTGGCCGGCCACTGGATCGACGCCGCCGCCGCGCACTTGTCGGAGCATCGGGCCGTGGTGCGGGTCACAGTGGTCGCCCTGCGCGGCTCAGCGCCGCGCGAGCCGGGTGCGAGCATGCTGGTCGGCTCGCGCAGTACGGTGGGCACGATCGGCGGCGGACACCTGGAGTGGCACGCGACGCGAGCGGCGCGGGAACTGCTGAGCGCCTCAGGCGCGGCAGCGGTGCGCTTTGAGGACCTGATCCTTGGCCCCCAACTCGAACAATGCTGCGGCGGCCGCGTCGAGCTGTGGCTCGAGCGCTTGACTCGCAACGACCTCCCGTGGCTGCGGGCAGCCGCGCAGCGCGTTCGCGATCGCGGCGGCGTCGCGTTCACGACGGAATTATCGGGCGGTGTCGTCACGCGCCGCCTGCTCCGCGGGGTCCCCGGCGCCGCCGGGTTGCGGCTACGGCGCGCCACCCTCGACCGAATGACTCTGCTCGAAATGATCAACCCGCGCCGCCCGCCCCTGTGGATCTTCGGCGCGGGCCATGTGGGTCAGGCGCTGGTGCGGCTGCTCGCGGAGCTCGCGCTGTTCGAGATTGCGTGGGCGGACTCGAGGCCTGAGCTGCTGCCGGCGGACCTGCCGGAGTGCGTGACCACCCACACCTGCGCCGCGTTGGTCGATTTGCTCGGCACGGCCCAGCCGGGTTCGCGCTACGTGGTGATGACGCACGACCACGCGCTCGACTATGAGCTATGCCGCCGCGTGCTGCTGCGCGGCGACGCCGCCTGGCTGGGCCTCATCGGCTCCGCCAGCAAGGCGGCGCGCTTCCGTTCTCGGTTGCGGCGCGACGGCATCAGCGCCGACCGGCTGTCCGGATTGACCTGTCCCATCGGCGTGCAGGGCGTAACTTCAAAGTTGCCCGCTGCCATTGCCATCGCGATTGGCGCGCAGCTCTTGCAGCAGTGCGGCGCCGCCCGCAAGGTCGGAGAACCGCAGGCGTGCAGCGAATCGTGCCGGTCATGCGGCACGCGGAGCCGGCGCGATGCGTGAGGCTGCGACGCCATGAGCGCCTACCTGATCGAGTTCTTCAGCTTGCTCGGCCGCTGGGTGCACTTGATCACCGGCATCGCCTGGATCGGCGCATCGTTTTATTTCGTCTGGCTGGACAATCACCTGCTGCCTCCGTCGGACGACTCAGCAGCGCGCAAAGGGGTCGCGGGGGAGCTGTGGGCGGTTCACGGTGGTGGGTTTTACAACGCCCA
>DATMNF010000132.1:0-19546 GCA_035569355.1 Steroidobacteraceae bacterium | reverse complement strand
CGAGAGGCATATCTTTTCATCGTTGGCGGTGGGCTCGCGGTGTACGCCGGTCTGTGGAGTCTCGCGACCAATCTCGCCCTGCCCGGCGATTCGGCGCCGCTGCCCTATCTGCCCCTGCTCAACCCGCTGGACATTGCGCAGGCTTTTGTTTTCGTAGTGATAGTCCGGTATTGGATGTTTCTGCGAGCCGGGCATTTGCAGGTTTTTGCAGGACTGGATCCCAGAGTCCTGCCTGCATGCTTCGGCGTTCTCGCTTTCATCTGGGCAAACGGCGTGTTGCTTCGCACGCTGCATCACTGGGGGGGAGTTCCGTTCTCACTGGAGTCCTTCGCGCGCTCAACTCTCACGCAAACGGCGCTGTCGATTTTTTGGGCAGTGCTTGCACTGACGATGATGCTCGTTGCGGCACGGAAATCGAACCGGCCGGCATGGCTGTCGGGCGCGGCGCTCCTCGCCGTGGTGGTGGCCAAGCTCTTCGTGGTCGATCTCTCTCGGATCGGCTCGATCGAGCGCATCGTGTCGTTCGTCGGGGTGGGACTGCTCATGCTGATCATCGGCTACCTGTCGCCGTTGCCACCTGCCGTGGAGCAACGGCGGTGAACAAACATGCGACCCGCGCGCTCCTGTTGCTGGGTTTTTCGCGCCTAGGCTCGGCGGCGGATCTGTCGCCTCAAGATTTCGCTTTCGGCATACCGATCCTCACAGCCTCGGAAGGTGCCGCCTATCGCGTTACGCTGCCCGCGGGCGTGTACCGAGGTGGGGTTCGCGAGGATCTCGGGGACATTCGAGTCTTCAACGCCCATGCGGAGGTCGTGCCCTATGCGCTAAGCCGTCCGACCGCCCGTCCGCCGACGCGCGGTCCCGGCTCCGCGCTGCCGCTATTCGCGCTGCGGGGCGATTCTCAGGCGGCGGCCGATGCCGTGCGCGTAACCATCGATTCGCCGAATGCTGCCGTCAATCTCGAGACCAGGCGCACTGCTGCGAGCGGCGGAGTCAAGCAATACATCCTCGACGGACGGCCGCTCAATGTTGCGGTGGCTGCCCTGCAATTCGCGTGGCCGGACGCGGCCGCGGACTTTACCGGCCGGCTGCGCATCGAAGCCAGCGATGATTTCGCCTCTTGGCGGACGCTCGCCGAGGCTGCTCCAATCGCGAACTTGCATGCCGGCGGCCAGCAGCTCGTCAACAATCGAGTCGAGTTGCCGGCGACGCGGGCGAAGTATTGGCGGCTTTCGTGGATAGGCAAGAACGCGCCGTTTGAATTGACGGCGGTGATTGCGGAACCAGCCGATAGCCGCGTCGAAGCCGAACGGTACGCGCTGGAAATTACCGGCAACATCAGCGGTGTTGCGCCCGGCGAATACCAGTTCGACCTGGGCACACGACTGCCGATTGAACGCATCAATCTCGGGCTACCGGAGATCAACACCGTGGTGGCGGTGGAATTGCTGTCGCGTTCGCATCCCCAAGATCCTTGGCGCCGCGTTGCCGCCCGGCAGTTCTATCGCGTCGCGAGTGGCGATGGTGAACTCAACAACGAACCGATCGACATCGGGGTCGACGCCGACCGTTATTGGCTTGCGCGTCCGGCAAACACGCTGGGGGCTGGGTCAAAAGAATCGCTTCGTCTCCAGGTCGCTTGGACGCCGAGTGACGTCGTCTTCCTTGCCCGAGGTCCCGGACCTTTCATGCTGGCCTATGGCAGCGCCGCGGCGCCGGCGGCAGCGATCGACTTGAGCTCGGTTACAAAGGCGGTTACGGTTCTGCGCGCAACGCCGGGCGAGCGCCTCGAGCTCGGCGGACAGGCGCGGCTCGCCCCGTCCGCCGCCGCGTTTCCCTGGAAGCGAGTATTGCTGTGGACGGTGCTGGTCTCGAGCCTGTGCTTGCTCGCTTGGATGGCGTATCGCTTATCCAAAGACGTGGGTGGGAAGGCTGCCGTGTAAGCGAAGAGAATGCGCCGCGGCAGGGCCTGATGTTAGTATTTTCAACCAGTTCCAAAACAAAAGTAGAATCATAGTGACAAAATTCGGCGACTTGATGATCGAAAAGCGATCCATCGACTACGTACCCATCGCCGAACGACACGGAAAAGTCTGGCATTTGTGGCCGGTCTGGTTTTCAGGCGATGCGCATCTGGCGACGGTTGCAACCGGTGTTGTCGGCATCGCTCTCGGCGGTCACTTCTTGTGGATGGCGCTCGCGGTGTTTTTCGGGTGCGCCTTCGGCACATTCTTCATGGCCTTTCATTCCACCCAAGGTCCGCAACTCGGATTGCCGCAGATGATTCAGTCTCGGCCACAGTTCGGCTGCATCGGCGCCCTCTTGGTATGGGTCGTTGCACTCATTGCCTACATCGGATTCAACGCCTTCAATCAAATTTTGGCCGCCCAGACCGTGGTGTCGCTCTACGGCGGAGATTCGACCGTGACGATACTGGTGTTCACGCTGCTCTCAGTGTCCCTGGCGGTGATCGGCTACGACTTGATCCATCTCGCGCAGCGCTGGGTTGCGTACCTGTTGATTGCCGCGCTTCTGGTCTTCACGGTTGCCGTTCTCGCCATGGGGCACCTGCCGGCGCAAGAAGTCACGCTGCGCGGCTTCCGTGCCGTGCCGTTTCTCGCGCAATTCTTCGCAGCCGCGTCGTACCAGATTGCCTGGTCCATATATGTGTCCGATTATTCGCGCTACTTGCCGCGCGACGTCGGGGTGGCTGCCTCATTCTGGTGGACTTACCTGGGAGCATTCGTCGGTGGGACCTGGATGATGCTCGTCGGAACCCTCGCGGCCGCGCTGCATCCGACCATGGAAGTTGCGACGGCGTTGCGGACCGTGGCCGATTCCGTGCTGCCCGGATTCGGCAAACCGCTGTTGCTGTGTTCATTGTTCGGGCTCATGACCATTACATCGCTCAATTACTACGGTGCGTCCCTGACGCTGTTGAGCGTCATGGATTCGATCAAACCCAGCCGCCTTACGCTCGCCAAGCGACTTTTGACGCTGCTCGTATCGGCCGTGGTCGCGACCGGCCTAGCCCTCGCGTCAACGCAAAATTTTGTCGAGAAATTCGGCGAGTTCCTGGCCGTCCTTTTGTATCTCTTCACGCCTTGGACGGCGATCAATCTCGTGGATTTCTACCTCATTCGCAAAGGACACTACTCGGTGCGCGAGATATTCAATCCGCGCGGCATGTATGGACGCTGGAATTGGCGCGGCCTATGGGCCTATGGCATCGGGTTCGTCGCCATGATTCCGTTCTTCAGCACCGACCACTTCAAGGGGCCGGTGGCAAAGGCGCTCGGCGGGGCCGATATCGCGATGCTCGTCGGGCTGCCGGTGTCCGCGCTGGTCTACATCATTGCGTGCCGCTCGCTCGACGTCGCCGCCGATCGCCACCAAGCGCACGCCGCGGATTTGGGCCTCGATCCGGACGCGGCCTAGGAACCTTGAGACAAGAACGCGTTGATGACTTGGGCTACCGCGCGCGGATCCTCCCAAAAGGGATTGTGACCGAGGCCCTCGAAGACTTTCACACTGGCGCCCGGTAGGGCGTCGCGCAACGATTGGCGCTTGTCTTCTTCCATGATCGGATCCTTGCTGCCCCAAATGAGCAGGGTAGGCGCCTTGAGGCGGGGCAGGGTGCCCTGCAGGTCGACAAAGGCGGTGTCGGCGCGCAGCCCCTGATCGAGAACCGCCAACCAAACCCGCAGAGGGATGCCGGCGGCGTCCTTGCGCTGGCGATGAATGAAATCAGGATCCACCGGCGTCGGCGAATCCCACCAAGCGATCATGAATGGTGAGTCCGCATCGATCGGTTCCTTGAGTTTGCGAATCTCGGCGGCGAAATCGAATTGCGGCGGTCTCTTCGGTCCGCCCGGCGGAGAACCGCCGGTCGAGGAAATCAACACCACGTGCGCCGTTCGTTCCGGCCAATATTCGGCAAAAGTCTGGGCGATGATGCTGCCCAGCGAGTGCCCGACGATATCGGCCTTCTGCACTCCGAGCACATCGAGCAACAGTTTGATGTCATACGCAAAATCGAGCCGCGTGTAGCAACATTCGGGCTTGCTCGAGCGCCCGTGGCCGCGAATGTCGACCAGGATCAGTCGGTAGCGCTTCGATAGATAGGGCAGCATCGGGACCCAGTCGCGCGCGCTGTCCGTATAGCCGTGAATCAACACCACGACGGAGCCTGAGCGCTCACCGCGGTCGATATACGCCAACGTTTCGCCGTTTGGCAGCGCGATCAACTTCTTGCTCGCGTCGAATGCATCGAGATCAATTTTCAGGGGCGGCGCGACCGCGGCCGGTGCCGGTGCTGGCGCCGCCGCCGGTGCTGGCGCCGTCGCCGGTGCCGCCGCCAGCGCCGGGAGGGCCTGCGTGGCTAGAATGGACGCGCAGAGCCTCATGACGCCGAGCAGGCCGGGGTGCACCCTCGATGGACTGTGAGCGCCGCGCGGACTATGTCCGCTGCGTGAGTGTCTGCGGGTATCGGTTTGATTCATATGCGAATGTTACTTCAGTGCAACGACGATTGGATGGCGCACCCCCCCATATATGTTTTTTTCCGAATCGACGTTTTGGCGCTTTGGCACCCGCTTAAGCGGCACAACGTCGGAATTCTTATAGCGAGATGGACACCGGCCGCCGCTGGTTGAGCGGCCGGCGAGGGAGGGACGGCCGGTGCGAGCGGGCTAATTCTTTAACCGAAAGCCAGTCTTGAAGACCCAGGACACGACACCCATGCAAATGGCCAAAAACCCCACTGTCATGCCCATGCTAACGCCCACGCTCACGTCGGCGGTGCCGTAGAAACTCCAGCGGAAACCGCTGATTAGGTACACGATCGGATTGAAAAGGCTGAACGTTCGCCAGGCGCGGGGCAACATGTCGATCGAATAAAAGGCACCCCCTAGAAAAGTGAGGGGGGTGATGACCAACATGGGAATGAACTGCAGCTGTTCGAAACCCTTGGCCAATATGCCGATGATGAATCCGAACAGGCTGAAGGTGAACGCGGTTATCACCAAGAACGCGGCCATCCAGGCGGGGTGGAGGATCTTGATCGGCACGAAGAACGAGGCTGTGAAGAGGATGGTGATCCCCAGAACCACTGATTTGGTGGCTGCCGCGCCGACGTAGGCGATGACGATTTCAACATAGGAGACGGGCGCAGAAAGGATTTCGTAAATCGTACCCGTGAATTTCGGGAAGTAGATCCCGAAGGAGGCATTGGAGAGACTCTCGGTGAACAATGCCAACATGATCAATCCCGGCACGATGAAGGCGCCGTAACTGACCCCGCCGGGCGTGGACAGGCGTGACCCTATGGCTGCCCCGAAGACCACGAAATACAGCGAGGTGGTGAGGACGGGCGTCAACAGACTCTGAACCAGTGTGCGCAGCGAGCGCGCGATCTCGAACTTATAGATCGCCCACACGCCATGCCGATTGAACGCGAGGCGAGCGATGAATCCGCTCATGGGTGTTGGCTCACCAGCGCGACGAAGATGTCCTCGAGCGAGCTTTGATGGGTCTGCAGGTCCTTGACCACGATCGACAACTCGCCCATCCGTTTCAGCAGCGCGGAAATATCGATGCTGTTTGCACCATCCACCGTATACACCAGATCCTGGCCGTCGGCCTTCAGCTCCAGACCCCACGAAGCGAGTTCGGGCGGTACGCGGTGCAGCGGCTTCTGCAAGTGCAAGGTCAGCTGCTTCTTGCCCAGTTTTTTCATGAGTGCCTTTTTTTCCTCCACCAGGATAAGCTCGCCCTTGTTGATCACGCCGATTCGGTCCGCCATTTCCTCGGCTTCTTCGATGTAGTGCGTGGTCAAGATGATGGTGACTCCCGTGTCGCGCAGACCTCGCACCAGAGACCACATGTCGCGGCGCAGTTCGACATCGACGCCCGCGGTTGGCTCGTCGAGAAACAATATCTCGGGCTCGTGGGACAACGCCTTCGCTATCATCACGCGCCGCTTCATGCCGCCTGACAGGGTCATGATCTTGCTATCGCGTTTGTCCAATAGCGACAGATCGCGCAGCAGTTTCTCGATGAAGGCCGGATTAGGGGCTCTGCCGAACAGGCCGCGGCTGAAGGAGACCGTTGCCCACACCGTCTCGAACGCATCGGTACTCAATTCTTGCGGTACCAAGCCAATGATGGTTCTCGCCGCGCGATAGTCGCGCACGATGTCGTGGCCATCGGCAATCACGATACCGCCGCTCGCGGTAACGATGCCGCAAATGATATTGATCAAGGTGGTCTTGCCGGCGCCGTTGGGTCCGAGCAAGGCAAAAATTTCACCTTTGTCGATTTCAAGATTGATCGGCTTCAAGGCCTGGACGCCCGTGGCATAGGATTTGACGACGTTTTGGATCGAGATGACCGGTTTCACGGTGACCTCGCGCGCGACGGGCGCGGCGCCGGCGCTTCGAGCTTCAGCCATTGGCAATGCGTTTGACCAGAGCCCGCGTGAATTCGGCGGTGCTGGAACGGCCGCCCAAGTCGGCCGTTCGCACGTTGTCCACGTTGAGAGTCTGCTCGATCGCGGTACGCAGGCGAGCGGCCATGTGCGGCAAGTGAGTATGCTCGAGCATCATGGCCGCGGCGAGCATCAGGGCAGTCGGATTTGCCACGCCCTTGCCCGCAATGTCCGGGGCCGAGCCGTGCACGGCTTCGAATATGGCCGCGTTGGCTCCGATGTTGGCGCCGGGGGTCATCCCCAGGCCGCCCACGAGACCCGCGACGAGGTCGGAGAGGATATCTCCGAACAAGTTGGTGGTCACCAATACGTCGAATTGCCATGGATTGAGAACCAGTTTCATGGCGCACGCATCGATGATGACCGTTTCCAATGTGAGCCGGCCCTTGTACTTGCGTTCGTAGAGTTCCTGTCCGGTTTCCAGAAAGATCCCGGTCAGGGCTTTCATGATGTTGGCTTTGTGCACAATGGCGACCTTCTTGCGCCCCGTCGCCACGGCGTGCTCGAACGCGAACTCCAACAGGCGGCGGCTGCCCTGGCGCGTATTGACTCCCGTCGCCATGGCGACCGCGTGCGGATCGTCGTCGATTTGGATGTAGTACTCGTGACCGATATAGAGGCCCTCGAGATTTTCGCGCACCACCACCAGATCGATCTTGTCGAAGCGGCCGCCCGGGATCAAGGTGCGCGCGGGCCGCAGGTTTGCGTACAGCTTGAATTCTTCCCTCAAGCGCACGTTCGAAGACCTGTATCCGCCGCCCGAGGGCGTTTCGAGCGGCCCCTTCAACGCCAAGCGCGTGCGTCGGATACTGTCGATGGTGTTGGGTGGGAGCGGATCGCCGGCCGCTTTGACGCCCCCAAGCCCGGCGATTTGCGTGTCCCATTCGAATGGTGCACCGAGCGCCGCGAGCGCCGCGAGCGTCGCATCGACGATTTCGGGACCGATCCCGTCGCCGGGGATCAGGGTGGCTGGAATGGATTGTGGCATCGGCTGTGGTCTCGGGGTGATTGGAGGCGGGCGATTAGGATACTCGAACCGGCTGATATTAGATCTCGCAGGTATTAGACTGCTGCTGGGGAGGACTTGCTAATCACGACCGACGAAATCATCGCGGCCACTCGCCGCTGGTTGGAAAGGTCCGTCATCGGCCTCAATCTCTGCCCATTTGCCGAGGGCGTCTATCGCGGCGGGCGGTTGCGTATTCGCGTGAGCGAACAACGATCCGCATCGGGATTGTTGGAAGAGCTGCGCGAGGAATTGACCGGGTTGTATACGGCGGACCCCCTGCGGCGGGAGACGACTCTTCTGGTCCATCCATGGGTTTTGACGGATTTCATCGAGTACAACGATTTCCTTGACGTTTGCGAGGCGGCGATCGTCGAGCTGGGTCTCGAAGGCGAGGTGCAGGTCGCGAGCTTCCATCCCCGGTATCAGTTCGCCGGAACGCAGTCCGAGGACATCGAGAATTACACGAACCGCTCTCCCTACCCCATGCTGCATCTGTTGCTGGAGGCCAGTATCGACCGCGCCGTCGCCGCGGTCCCGGACACCGACGAGATATACCGCAGAAACATCCGTACGCTGCGCGAGCTGGGCCATGCGGGTTGGCAACGCTTGTGGCGCGACTAGCGCCTTGCGCATGCGCATGGGAATGAACTCGGGGCTGCCATAAATGCTCCGGGTTCTGGACCATGCTAATCTTCGATACACACCGGGTCGTAGGCAGGTCCAGGGAGGATATCGTGTACGCAAAACCAACCGCACCACGCAGCATTGGCGGTGTACTCGACGATTCGATCAGATTGTATCGGGAAGGCTTCACCCGGGCCTGGATCCTGGCACTGTGCGCGCAGTTGCTGGTGGGGATACCCATGTTGTTCGTTCGGTTGAAAATTGTCGGGAGCGGCACGGTGAACCCGCAAGCGCTGCTCGCAATGTACCTCTCTCCGGCCTTTTGGCTGCCGTATTTCGTCGGCGCAATCGCGTCGGTGGGCTTCTATAACGCGATCATATTGCAGCTGTCCGAGCGATTCCAAGGCGAGGTATTGCCGGCGGGGCAATCGCTGGCCAGAGGTTTTCGGTTGTTGCCGCGGGTCGTCTTGTTGTTCTTGGTATTCGTTTTGGGCGGCGGCGCCATCGGCCTGTTCTTCGCCTTCGCTCTCAAGGCTTCCATAGCCGCGCGCCTCATTCTCGGCATCCTGGCATTCGTGTTGGTGCTGTATGTGTTGGGGCGAATCTATCTTGCGAACTTCGCGCTTCTCGTCGAAGATTCGCCCGTATTCAAATCGCTGGAAACCAGTTGGGCGCTCACGCGAGGCCACTGGTGGCGAGGAGCCACCATTTACTCGGTCATCGTGCTCATTGCGGTCGTGTTCTACTTCGTGATTGCCTTCGTCATGGGTCTGCTTGCGGTTGCCATGAATCCCGCCACCAGTGCCGCGGGTGCCGCCCTCTCCGAGCTCGTATCGATTCTGGGAACCTCGATCGTCGTCCCGCTCATTCCCGCGACATTGCTGTGCATCTATCACGATTTCAAGCTGCGCACGGAAGGCGCAGATCTCGCCACCCGAGTGAGCGCCCTAACGCCGCGGTGAGGGTGCCTCGCGCACGATCGGTCATCACGGCGGCTCTGGTGGGGCTGCTCGGGCCGATGTGCTTGGCTGCGGCGCCGCTCGACATCGTCCGCGATTGCGCAGCCAAGATTCCGGCGCAAGTGTCGGGCGTCAAGAATCTGAATGCGGCGTGTCCGGGACTTGAAGACGCCTTGCAGGCCCTTGGGCTCGATCGGATGTTGTATGACGGGTGGCGGGAGCGGCTGAATCGCGACTCTCTGCGCGACGTCGCGAGATTGACGGAGGGCTATGGGGGATCGATGCCCGCGGCTCCGCCCGAGGTATCCGCCTTGAAAGGCGTGCTCGAGTCCCTTGCTCGGGAACAGACGCCGATGCCGAGGTCATGGTGGGACGCGTTCAGAGCGTGGTTGGACTCGTGGCTGAAGAGTCGCGACCTTGATTCCTTGTCGTGGCTGGATCGTTGGCTGGAACGCATCCGGGAATCGACCACGGTACTGAATGCCATCCTGTACTCGCTGATCGGAATGGTTCTGATCGCGGCGGCCTGGGTCGTCGTCAACGAGCTCAAGGTCGCCGGCCTGATAGGCAGCGAGCGCAACAAGGCGGGGGCTGCCGCGCCCGATACGAACACGGCGGGCGCAGGCGCGGGGGCGGCGGAGCCGATTGCGCCCGCCGATCGCCTGAGCGGGTTGCTTGCTCTGCTCGTGAAGCGTTTGGTGCAGACCGGGCGCCTGACGGGAGAGCGGAGCCTCACCCATCGTGAGCTCGTGTCGCGCAGCGCGTTCGACGGCGAATCGCAGCAAGCGGTGTTTGCCGCGGTGGCGCTGGCCGCCGAGTCTTCCCTATATGGCGCGCAAAGTGGGTCACCCGAGCATTTGGACGGCGTGCTCCAACAGGGAGAGGCGCTGCTGGCGCGGCTGTCGAACTCTTCGAGCGCGCATTGAAGGAGAGGTTGGTCACCTTCGGTCTGGCGCTCGGTGCCTTGGCGCTGTTCTACGCGCTGTTCCTGCCTAAGCCGGCGCCGGGGGACGGTGCCCCCGCGCTTCCCCTGAGCAGCGAATCGCGCGCGAGCGGTTACCAGGCTGCGTGGCGCTGGCTCAAAGTCGAGCGGATCCCGGTCACCGCGCTGCACGAACGCTACGATCACTTGGGTATGCGCAGCGTCTCGCCGACCCCAACGGGCAATATATTGCTGACCACTTTGCCTCACAAATTGCCGGTCCGTCCGCGGGAGGCCGTACAACTCGACGCCTGGGTGGAGCGCGGCAACACGCTCATCGTCATGGCTGCCCTGGATGACACGCCGCTGTGGTCGCTCATGAACAATGTGAACTTGATCGACGCAATCGGCCGGCTCACGCGGCTCAAGTTTGAAGTGGTCGAAGAGGGTGGAAAATCGAAACCACCCGCGACCGTCCGGCGGCCCATCGGCGCGGTATTGAAATCTCTGGCGCAGCCGGACGACCTCATCATCGAAGCGCGCGGCGCACACCCCCTGTTGCAGGGTGTGCAAAGCGTTCAAGTGAAATCGGAGTTCCCAGCGTCGCGCTGGCGCGCTGTTCCCATGGATCGTTCGGGCGTGCTGCAAATAGGTCAAATGGCCGGCACCGGCGACGCGGCAATTTGGCTGAGCCGCCAGGGAAAGGGTCAGGTCATTACATTCGCGGTCGCCAGCATCTTCGGCAACGGGGCGATCGGCGAGCGCGACAACGCGCGTCTTCTGTCGAATCTGATTGCCTGGTCGCGCGGCTCTGGGGGCGCAGTGATCTTCGACGACGCGCACCAGGGCGTCGTGACTTATTACGACGCCAAGGCATTCTTCGCAGACCCGCGGCTGCATAGAACCTTGGCGTGGATCGTTTTCCTTTGGTTCGTCTTCGTGCTCGGCGTGCATCGTCTGCGCACGCGAAGCATCGGCTGGAATCCGGTCGATGTCACGGCGTTCCTCGGGAGCAGCGGTGAGTTCTTCGCTGCGACGCTGACGCCGGCTGCCGCGGGTGCCCGGCTGTTCGCCAACTTTTTCAATTCCATCCGCGGCCGCCTGGGTTTGACTCAAGACGGCACGCCGGAATGGGAATGGCTGTCCGGCCACGCCGGAGTATCGGCACGCGACCTCTCGGAACTGCGGCGGCTGCACGATCGGGTGCGGACGGGGCAGTCCGTGGATCTTGTTCGCTTGCAAAATCTAATCGTCCAGTTGCAAGGAAGTGTCATATGAGCACGGCGTTGGTAGCTTTGGAGCAGCGATTGCAGGAGACGCTCGGCAGATCGGTCATCGGGTTGAAACCGGTCATCCGCGCCCTGACCATCGCGGTCGTGGCGAGAGGCCACGTCTTGCTGCAGGGGCCGCCGGGTCTCGGCAAAACATTGTTGAGCAAGTCGTTGGCCGCCGCGCTGGGCGGGACCTTCAATCGGGTTCAGGGTACGGCCGATCTCATGCCGTCGGACATCATCGGCGTTCATGTGTACGATGCCGCAAAGCGCGAGTTCGAGTTCCGCCCGGGGCCGTTGTTTGCCGATATTCTACTGGTGGACGAAGTCAATCGCGCGAGCCCCAAGACGCAGTCCGCCTTGCTCGAGGCGATGGAGGAGCGGCAAGTCTCAGTGGAGCGAAGAACCTATGCTCTGCCCCCGCAGTTCCTGGTCCTGGCCACGCAGAACCCCGGCGAGTTCGAGGGAACCTATCCGCTGCCCGAATCGCAGCTGGACCGATTCATGCTGCGCATCGATATGACATACCCGGTGCGCGAGGACGAGCAATCGATTCTCACGCAGTACGCGGCGCTCACTGCACCCGAACCCCCGTCCGCATCGGTCGTGTCGCCCGCCGATCTCGATGCGGCCAGGGCGTGCGTGGATCGGGTGCACATGGCTCCCGAGCTGCTCACTTACGTTCTCGATCTGGCGCAGGCATCGCGCCAGCACGCGCACCTCACATTGGGGCTTTCGACACGCGGTGCTTTGGCCGTGGTGCGGGGCGCTCGCATCGGCGCGGCGCTGCGCGGCGCGGATTTCATTTCGCCCGATGATGTGAAGGAAGTGCTGCCAGCGGTGATTTCGCATCGTCTGATATTGGCTCCCGAGGCGATGCTCGAGGGAGTGACCACTCAAGCGATCGTGCAGCGGCTGCTCGATCAGGTGCCGGTGCCGCGCTGAACGTATGAGCCTCCGAATCAATTCCTTGTTGCTCGTGCTTTTTACTGCGGCCATCGCGGTGCTGGGCGATTGGAGCGCCCACCCGCTGCTCGCGGGATTGTGGCTGCTTCCGGCCGCATTGCTGCTGCTTGGTCTCGCCTATGAGTCTTGGAGCGCGTCGCGCGCCGGATTGACCTTCGACATCGAACCGCCGGAGAGGCTTTATCTTGGCCGGGGAAGCCGCATGGATTTCATCGTCACGCACCGCCAACATCGCAAGCTCGTCATGGAACTCGCCCCAAGCGCTCCAGAGTTCTTCGACATCGAGGGCGGCAACGTGATCTTGCGCATCGCCGCCGGCGAGCGGATCGCGCTGCCGCGGCGCGTCTGTCCCACGCGGCTGGGTGTTTATGATTGGCCTACGGTGCGGGCGCGGATCGCAGGGCCCTTGCGGCTTGCTTGGTGGTCGAGGGAACTCGCGTGCCGCCGTCGGGTCCGAGTGCTGCCCGACCTATTTCACAGCGAAGCCGAGGTGAAAGGGATTTCCGCGGCCGGGGCAAAATCCGGGACGGAACTCGGGACGGGCGCCGAAGTGCTGCGCTTGCGCGAGTACCGCACCGGCGACCCGCCGCGCATCATCGATTGGAAAGCGACCGCGCGTGCCGGGCGGTTGATCAGTCGCGATTTTGCGCAGGACCATCGACTGGAGATCGTCATTCTCGTGGATGCGGGCCGGGCGAGCGCCTTGCGGGCAGGAGATCTCGACCGGTTTGGCCATTATGTGAACGTCGCGGCCCGGTTGGCGCAGTATGCCGCCGGACAGGAAGACCTGGTCGGGCTGGTCGTCTATGCCGATCGGCCCTTGGCGGTGCTCGCGCCGGCCCGCGGCGCACCGGCCGTTGCGCGCTTGCGTGCAACGCTCGCCGGCGCTCGCGTGGAGCGCACCGAGTCGAACCCCTTGTATGCGGCCGTGCGCGTGCGCACGCTCGTTCGCCAGCGCAGTCTCGTCGTACTTCTCACCGACGTCGATGATACGACGGTCGCCAGTCAGCTGGCGCAGGCCGTGCGCCTATTGCTGCCGAAGCATCTGCCGTTCGTCGCAGGATTATCGAGCGGAGCGGCAGAGTCGATGGCGAGTTCGCCCGCGAACCATTGGCTGGATCCGTACCGCAGCCTTGCCGCACAGGAATACTGCAAAGGCCTCGAGCGCAAGGTCCGTGCCTTGAATGCCCTCGGGGCGCCGGCTCTCGTGGCGAAGCCGGACCAACTCGAGCACGCGGTGTTCGCCGCTTACGCGAATTTCCGCCGCTCCCGACGAGCCTAAGGACAAGCCTCGCGTGCTTGCGGCCCAAGGGCGGCCGCTTGCGACTCCCTCGATCCGGATGGCAGTTGCCGGAACAGGCGGCCGCTCATCAAAATCCACATCACTGTCCAATATGAAATACCGATCGTGACGCGGCTCACCAGCGGAAAGCTCGGATCGGGCGACACGAAGCCTTCGATGAACCCGCAGCCGATCAGGAGCGCCGCGCATAGAAGAAGCAGGGGTGCGACGCGGTGCGCGCATGCCTGAAAGGAGTCGCGCCGCGTGGCGAGCGCGGGCCGGATGATCGACTCCCCCAGGGCCACACCGGTGGCACCGGCGATGCAGATGACCGAAAGTTCCACGGGTCCGTGGGCGATGATGAACTTGAATAACGCGCCCGCCAGACCGTGCTGGTGCACGAAGGTGAACACGGCACCGAGCATCAGACCGTTCAAGGCGACGAGATAGAACGTTCCGAGACCCAAGAATATCCCGGCGCAGAAAGCAAGGACGCTGACGACGATGTTATTCGCCAGTATTCCGACGGACAGGATGGACGATGGAATGATGTTGATCATGCCGTCAGTCCACAGGCGGCCCTGTTCGACCTGCTCGATCATCGCCTCACTGGCGAAGATGCTGATCAGCGCAGGAAATGTCGCGATCAGCCACCAGCCCGCGGCCGCGCTCGCCGCCATCAGCAAAGCCATACCGGCAATACGAGATCGCAGTTCTCGAGCGGCCCCGGGTATGTCGATGCGCAGCAGGTCGAGAAGTGCGGCCATTCCGCCGCGGGGTTTGCGGGTTATCAAGGCGTGCAGTTGCGCGTACAGCGATTCGAGGCCCGCGGTGGTGCGGCTGTTCGGCGCCAAGCGGCGCGCGGTCGCGAGGTCGCGCGCGAGCCCACGGTAAGATTCCACGGCGCCGACGGCCTCATCGACGGTCGCGCGCCGCACTAGCTTCAGATCAGCGACACTCTGCACCAAGCCGCGCCATGCCCCGGCGCGGGCGATGATCCAGGTGCGCATGTCCGCATGATCAGCCACCGCTCGCCTCGGCGGCGGGGCCGCGCGTGCTCAACAGCGCGAGCAATCGTGCGTGCAGTTCGGCCTCGCTCGAAGCGGCCAGAAGCGCGGCGTCGCTGCCCGGCTCAATCCGCTCCAGCAGCGAGCAGGCTATGCGCCGTCTGTTGTCGGATCCGAGCGATGGCCAGCGTTCCAGAATTTGATCCACCAATTCCAGAGTATCGAGCGGCAGCGGGGACCCCGCCGTCAATGCCTCCAGGCGCGCCAAGGATTTCGCGGCGGCAGCGTCGTCGAGCACCAGCAAGGTTCCCGCCGCCATATCGCCGATGCGGACCCGCTGCGCCGTGACGAAGCACGTGACCAACCCTATGACGTAGAGCGCAGGCAGACTGTCGATCAGGCGAAACACGTTACGGATCAGAAGCGCCGCGGTGCTTGGTGCGCCGCCGCTGCGGGTGACGATGCGCACGCCGGCGACTCGCTTGCCCGGCGTTCTGCCGCGCATCGCCACTTCCAGGATAGGGTGGTACAAGAAATAGATAACCGCCGCCGGCACCAGGCTGAACAGGGCACTCGGGGATCGTGCGCTCAGGCTCAGATTCAGCACGGAGGCGGCGAGGATCAACCAGGCGCCGCTGAGCAGCAGCCGTACGTGCCAATCGATGACGAACGCGTAGCTGCGAGTACCCGGGCCCGCGATGTTCAGCGTCAGATCGACGCCGGTGACGCTGCGCACGGAAATCTGATCATCCATGAATTCAAGCGTCCGGGCGGGCAGCCGACCGCAGCATGGCAAACGCCGCGTAGGCGATCACGAGGATCACGAGCCAGCGCAGCGCAGACAGGGGTAGCGATTTGACGATGTATGCGGCAATCAACACGCCGGCAATCCCGCCGAAGGCGAGGCCAAGCGACGGGCCCCACGCAAATCGGCCGGTCTGAAAGAAGCGCAGGCTCGCCACGGGCTGAAGCAGAGCGCAAGCGCCCATCATGATGGGGAAGGCGGCGATCGGATGCATACCAAGGAGCGCCAGCGTGATCATGCACGGAGCGTATAGTCCGATGCCGGCGCTCATGAGCGCCCCGAGCACGAAATTGATACCCACGGCAAGCCCGAACTTCCAGCCGCCGAGACTCATCGCCGTGCCGCCCCCCGGCAGGGCGCCCAAGTTGATGGCGGTGAAGACGGTGCCGGCGATGAGCAAGGCGATACCCATGGTTATTTGGATCGCACGCCGCGGTAAACGCGCCACCACGCCCGCACCGAGCCACGCGCCGGCCGCCGCGCTGCCGACCGCAGCGACCAACAACACCGGGTCAACCAAAATGGCGCCTACGAAGATGAGCGATTCGGCGGTGGCAGCGGGGGTGTGACCGACATTCAGCGTCCCGGGAATCAATTCGTCGGCGACGATGCGGCGCAACTTGAATATCGCCGTGGTCGGTGCAAACGACCCAATCCCCAAGGTGTCGAAGAAATCCGTGACAAAACCAATGAGGAGTTCAACCGGAGTCGGCCAGCGCACCGTCGTGCTGCGGCGCGCAGCGCGCAGCCCACCGATAATGAAGGCCAGGCCGGACAAGCCGATGGCCAAATAAAAGAGAAGCTGTGCGGCATTCATGGCTGCCAATATACCTCGCGACGGTTGCGAAATACCGGGCAGCGGGTAGCAGTATTCAGTTTGCGGCGCTTCACGTACACTGGCTCGAAGACCAGCCTCAAGATCCATAAGGTCCAGGGAAATACAACTTGCGCGGGCGATGGTCCCAATGACACTGCGAAGCGAGGTCTCGACAAAATGAGAAAAAGTATTCTAGGCGTCTGCGCGGCTGTGGTTTGTGCCCCCGTGATTTGCGCGGCCACGAGCTACGCAGCCCCCTTGGGGGCGCCCGATTTCCCAAATCCCCTGCCTGCCGAATCCATTCCGAAGGTGGAAACGCTGCCCGCGAAGTATCCGACGAGTTGGAGCTTTCTCAATTACGCCGGCGATCGCATCGAACTGCGCAATGTCGGCAGCGACACGCGCGAGGTCAAAGGCCAGGTGCCAGGGCATGATTCGGCCTCACTGCTGGTTCCCGATAAGCGTCCGGAATTCTATGTGACGGACACCGTGTGGTCGCGCGGCACGCGCGGCACGCGCACGGATTTCATCACGATCTACGATATGCATACGCTGAGTCCGATCGGCGAGATCGTGTTGCCCGGCGCCAAGCGCGCGCTGATCACCCCCATGCAGGGATTGATCGCTTTCACCGACGATCAACGCATGGCCCTGGTGTTCAATTTCACGCCGGCTTCATCGGTGACCGTGGTGGATTTGACGAAGCGGCAGGTGCTCGGTGAGGTGGAAACTCCCGGCTGTTCGCTCGTGTATCCTTCGGGCGTGCGCGGGTTTTCGACCCTGTGTTCGAGCGGCACTCTGCTGACCGTTCGGCTCGACGCCAACGGTGCCGTCGCCGGCCGCAGCGAGTCCAAGGCCTTCAATCCCCTCGACACCGATCCGCTGTTCACGGAGTCGACCGTCGTCGGCGGCGTGCGCTACTTCCCGAGCTTGCATGGACGCATGCAGCCCATCGACATGCGGGCGGACGACGTCAAGATACTGCCGGATTGGCCCTTGGTGCCGGCCGCAGACCAGGCGGGCGGTTGGCGTCCGAGCGGCTGGCAACTGGTTGCCAGCGATGAACAAAAGCTTCTATATGTCTTGATGCAGCCGCAAGCACACGAAGGCACGCACAAGGATCCGGCGACCGAAGTGTGGGTGTACAACGCGCCCACCAAGGCCCGCATCAAACGCGTACGGCTGGTTCGGCCAGGCTCCTCGATCTCGTTGACTCATGGCGCGGAGCCGCTGTTGTTGGTGCAGGCGGGCGAGCGGCTCGATGTATACGAGCCGGGCGGCGGCAGTCTGGTGCGCAGTTTGGATTTGCCGGGTCTGCATACCCGCATGCAAATCGAGCCGGTGCGGTAATGACAGACCCGGTGTCCTTGCCTGGCATCGTTCAATCGCTGAGTGTGCAGCTCGCGGCATTTCAGGCTCTGCTCCTGGTCGCCTCGGGGCTGCACAAATTGATCCGGCGCGCACGTATCCAGGCCGTGATGCATGAATTCGCCGGCGTGCCGCCGGAGCTGGCGCGATTCTCGGTGGTGTTGGTTGCGGCGGCTGAGGTGCTCGCCGCCTGGTTGCTGTGGTCGCCCTCGTATCGCGCCGCCGGCGCGGCGCTCGCGACGCTGATCTGGAGCGGCTATTTTTTCCTGATGTTGCGCGCAATTGCGCAAGGAAGACGCGACGTGGATTGCGGCTGCAGCTTTGGCGCTGCCGCGCAGCGGCCGCTCGGCGCCTACCATGTGATGCGAAATGCGGTATTGATCTTGACGGCAGCGCTGGTTGCCGCGGGTTCTCCGGCCGGCATTGCAGGTCCTGTCTTGACCTCGCAGATTCTGGCGGCGATCGCCTTGCTCGCGCTCTATGGTGCGCTCGATCAAGCGATGGCCCTGACTCCGCCGCGAGCCGGAGAACTGCTATGAGTTTCCTGGTAGCTTCGCAAGTCATGCTGTGGGTCGGGCTGCTCGTGCTTGGCGTGGTGTGCATCGCGCTCGCGCGGCAAATCGGGGTTCTACACCAGCGCATCGCACCGGCGGGCGCGTTGTCGCTGCGCCAGCCGCTGAAACTCGGGGATAGCGCGCCCGAAATGCTGCTGCCCGGCTTGGACGGGGCGCCGGTGAAAATCGGCGGAGAACGGGGCGGCCGCAGCCAGTTGGTACTATTCCTCTCGCCCAGCTGCGCCATATGCGAGACCTTGCTGCCGGCCGTGCGTTCGGCACAAAGTGCCGAGCGCGGCTGGCTGGATATCGTTCTCGCCAGCGACGGCGATGTGGATCAGCATGAGCTCTTCGTACGCGACAAAGGGCTGACCAAGTTTCCGTACGTGGTGTCCGAACATTTGGGCCGCAGCTATGGCGTCTCAAAACTTCCTTACGCCGTATTGATCGACGAGGCCGGCAAGTTATCCTCGACCGGTCTCGTCAATACGCGCGAGCATTTGGAGAGTCTCTTCGTTGCCAAGGAAACCGGCATCAGCAGCATTCAGCAATTCCTCAGTCAAGGACCGAGGCATGCGTCTTCGGGAGAATAAGAGTGGCTCAATTCGATCATTTGACGGAAAAAGTGTTGCGCGGGTTCGCGAGTCGCACCTCGCGTCGAAGCGTGTTCAGCGTGCTTGGCGGCTTTCTTGCCGGCGCGGCGGCGCTGCCGTTGTTGCCGGTGGCGCGCGCGGCGGAGGACGAAACTAACGCCAACGATCCGAATTCCGGACAGAACGCAGCCCAGGGCAGCGGAAATGCGCAGGATCCGGGCGACCCGACCAAGTGCGACTATTGGCGGTATTGCGGGATCGACGGCTCGCTGTGTGCCTGCTACGGGGGAAGCACCAACTCGTGTCCGCCTGGGACCGAGATGTCGCCGATCACATGGATCGGCACGTGCCGCAACCCGGCAGACCGGCGCAATTACATCATTTCGTATAACGACTGCTGCGGCGGCGTGTCTTGGGGACGATGCCAATGCCAGAACAATCAGGGCGATCGACCGGTGGTGCGCCCGCAGAACAACAATGAGGTTACGTGGTGCTTCGGCACCAAGAGCCAATCGTATACTTGCTCGACCGCCATAATCCTGGGTGTCGCTATTGATCAGAAGTAGCGCGATTGCCATTGCGCTGTGTGACATTGCATTCAGCGCACATTGCTGGGCCGCGGAGCCGGCGGCTGCGTCGGGCGATGCCGCGACCGTAGGTGCGGCCGTATTCTCGAGTCGCTGTGCCGTGTGTCACGGGCCGCAAGCGGCCGGAATACCGGGCAGCTTTCCATCCTTGCATGAGCAGGTCGTCGCCTTTGCGAAAATACCTCAGGGCCGCGACTATCTCGTCATGGTGGTGACCACGGGCCTCATGGGTCCTCTCAAGGTGGGGGGCGTCAGCTACAACGGCGTCATGCCGGCGCAGTCAGGATTGAGCGAG
>DATMNF010000131.1:0-24635 GCA_035569355.1 Steroidobacteraceae bacterium | reverse complement strand
GACGTGCAGGCAACTCTACTGTCAGAAGGTGTGCTCCTGACTTTTCCAATCAAGGATCGCGTTACAGTGCGGATTCTCGTGTCCGAATCCGCTCGTCAGAAGCTTCTCGCGCAACTGACCGCATTGGCAGCAACGGCCCTTTGAACCCATAAACTTCCCCATCGAACAATACCGCCGGTCATTGCACCAAGTATGAGGGGGTCCCATATTGCAACCTGAGTACATTTCGCAAGGGGCGGCTGTGGCAGAACCGAGTATCTGGGTCGATGCGGACGCCTGTCCGAATGTCATCAAGGAGATCCTGTTTCGAGCAGCGGAACGCACGGGGGTGTCGGTCACGCTTATCGCCAATCAGCAGCTGACGATTCCGCGTATCCCGAGCCTGCGCGCGGTTCAGGTATCCTCCGGCTTCGATGTGGCTGATGCAGAGATCGTCAAACGCGTGACGGCCGGGGACCTGGTCATTACCGCTGATATCCCTCTCGCCGCCAAGGTGATCGCCAAGGGCGGCGAAGCGCTCAATCCGCGTGGCGAGCGTTATTCACCGGATACTATTCGGGGAGTTCTTGCCATGCGCGACTTTATGGACACCATGCGCTCCAGCGGCGACATCGGCGGCGGTCCGCCGCCGCTCACACAGGCGAATCGCAATGCTTTCGCGGGACATCTCGATACATGGCTGGCGCGCCGCCCGAGCACCTAAGTGGCGGAGGAAGTTCCCGAAGCGGTGGTGGTTCCGTATACCGAGCTGGCGGCGGATGTATTGCACGCCGTGGTCGAGTCCTACGTACTGCGGGAGGGAACCGACTACGGCGAAAGGGAATATTCGCTGGCGGACAAAGTGGCGCACGTCATCAGCCGGCTCGAACGCGGTGAAGCCCAGATCGTTTTTGATCCGCAGACGGCGTCCGTAAGCATCGTTTCACCGGGGACCTCATGACCATTCGTCTCGCGGCGCTCTGGGTGGGCGCGTTCGCCGCACTGAGCTCATTCGCCGGCGCGCAGGATCTGTGGATCGAAGATGTCGCGATCGTTTCGCCGGAACGGTCGCAGCCCCTGAAGAGGGCCACGGTGAGAATCCACGAGGAGCGGATCGCGGAAGTATCGCAGCGGTCCGTCAAAGGGAAACATCGGGCGGCCATCGATGGGAAGGGTCTATTCCTGGTTCCGGGCCTCATCGACAGCCACGTGCATCTCTATTCAGTAACGGGAATGCTTCCGGAGCAGGAGCAGGCCCATCCGGACATCGCTCGGACCGCACGCGAGCAATTTCCGAAAAGTTATCTTTACTTCGGATTTACCACCTTGGTGGACCTGATTTCGACTCCCCAAGAGATCGCCGTCTGGAACGCGCACGCGATTCGCCCCGATACCTATTTCTGCGGAGGCGCTCCGGTCGCCGACGGCTACCCGATGAGTTTTTTGCCGCAGCCGATTCGTTACCAGCTGATGCCGTACTTTCTGGTCGAACCGAAATCTGAAGCGGCCGCGCCGGCCGGCGCCGATGCTGCGGCACATGCGCCCGCGGCCATCGCCGCGCGAATGAAAGCGGACGGCGCGATCTGCGTGAAAACCTTCTTCGAGCGCGGCTTTGGCGCGAGTCACGATCTCCCGGTGCCGCAGTTGGAGACGATTCGCGCGTTGGTGCAGGCGGCGCACGCCGTGGGACTGCCTGTGTTGCTTCATGCCAACTCATCCGAAGCCCAGGCGTTTGGACTCGACGCCGGCGTCGATATATTTGCGCATGGCTTGTGGAACTGGAGCGAGCCGGCGGCCGGGGCCGATCTTACGCCCGAGGTGACGAGAATTCTCCGAGGCGTGCTCGACGGCAAACACGGTTGGCAGCCGACCATTCAGGTGCTGTATGGCATACGCAATCTATTCGATGATGCTTTTCTGTCGGACCCGATGCTCGCGAAGGCGGTGCCGGCGAGTCTCATCGAGTGGTACAAGTCCAAGGAAGGGCAATGGTTTCACGATCAGATTGCCTCGGAGATCGGCGCGGAATCGAAGCTCGAACCGGAAAAAGTCGTCGCAGTCGCCATTGCGAGAGTCAGCCATGCGGTGGCGTTTCTCGCCGGGCAAAACGGCCGGATCCTATTCGGGTCGGACACGCCGAGCGCCCCCACCTTCGCCAATCCACCCGGCCTCAACGGCTGGCTGGAAATGCACAGGTTGATCGATTCCGGCATGACGCCGGCCCAGGTGTTCAAGGCGGCGACCTTGTCCAACGCCGCGGCGTTCGGCCTGAACCGGGAAATCGGCACGGTCGAAGTGGGCAAGCGCGCGAATCTTTTGCTGCTGCACGAGGATCCCACCCAGACCATTCATGCCTATGATCGGATTGAGAAGGTGATTCTCCGCGGACGAGTGCTCGATCGCGCCGAACTTGCCGCCGATGCTGCACCGGCGCGCTGAGCGTCATGGCTCGCGGTTCAGAATTCCAGGTTATCGATGAGCCGCGTGCCGGCGAGTTTGGCGGCCGCCAGCGCGACCAATGGCTCGCCCTTCGATGGCTCGCCGAGATCGCTCTGCCGCCTTATCGATACGTAGTCTGGTTGCCAGCCCTGGGCCGCCAGCGACGCGAATGCGTGCTGTTCGAGAGCTTGCCAATCGGTGCGCCCGGACTTCGCTGCAGCGACCAGCTTGCGCAGCATTGAGTGCAGGTGCGCCGCCTCGGCACGCTGCGCATCGTTCAGGTAACCGTTGCGGGATGACAATGCGAGTCCGCTTGCGTCGCGGATGGTCTCCGCGGGTACGATCTCGATCGGCAACGTCAATTGGCGCACCATGCGGCGTATCACCAAAAGCTGCTGATAATCCTTCTTGCCGAACACCGCTGCGGCGGGCTGCACCATGTTGAAGAGTTTCAGCACCACGGTGCAGACGCCGGTGAAAAACCCCGGCCGCATCTGTCCCTCGAGAATATCGGCAAGTTCCGGCGCCGGGTGCACCGTGTAGCCTTGAACCTCCGGATAGACTTCGCGGTCGTCCGGCGCAAACACGAGGTCGCAGCCGCCCGCGGCCAGGAGCTCGCAATCGCGCTCGAATGTGCGCGGATATGTTGCGAAATCTTCGTGCGGCGCGAACTGCAGCCGGTTGACGAATATGCTGGTTACCACGAGATCGCCGTGCTCGCGTGCGATGCTCACGAGCGACAAGTGGCCCGCGTGCAGGTTGCCCATGGTCGGCACCAGCACTTTGCGGCGCTCGGCCTTGAGCGCCGAGCGCAACTCGGCAATCGTCCGAACTATGTGCACGCCGAATTCCGTTTAGAAGCCGTGCACGGCATCGTCGGGGAATCGTCCGGCCTTCACATCGGCCACGTATCTGCGCACCGCGGCCTCGATGCTGGTGCTGCCGTCCATGAAGTTGCGCACGAACTTGAAGGGCTCACCGCCCGTGATGCCCAGCATGTCGTGAAGCACCAGAACCTGGCCGCTGCAGCCCTGCCCGGCGCCGATGCCGATGACCGGTATCGAGAGAGCATTCGTCAGTTCGCGTGCCACTGCGGCTGGCACCATTTCGAGCACCAAGAGGCCCGCGCCCGCCGATGCCAGTTCCTCGGCGTGCCGGCGCAAAATGCGCGCAGCCGATTCATCGCGCCCCTGCACCCGGTAGCCGCCCAGCGCATGGACCGACTGAGGTGTGAAGCCCAGGTGAGCGCAGACCGGGACGCCGCGATCTACGAGGAAGCGCACGATCGGCGCGGTCCAGCCGCCACCCTCCAGCTTCACCATGTGTGCGCCTTGCTGCATCAGCAGGGCGGCGTTGCGCATCGCTGCCTCGGCGGACTCCTGATAGCTGCCAAAGGGCATGTCGGCGATGACCCACGCACTGCGGTTGCCCCTCACCACCGATCCGGTGTGATAGGCCATTTCGCCGATGGATACGGCGAGCGTGGTTTGACGCCCCTGCAGCACACTGCCGAGCGAGTCTCCCACGAGAAGCGAGTCGACGCCGGCGTCGTCCAAAATGCGCGCAAACGCAGCGTCGTAGCACGTCAGCATTGCAATCTTTTCGCCGGAGGCGTGCATTTCGCGAAGACGGTGCAGTGTGACGGGCTTTCGGTTGTTCATAATAGCTGCCGTGGCCAAAAGGTAGCACATTCCGGCAATTTCGAGCATCGCCGCTGGTAAGCTACCAATTCGGGATATTTGGATCGAAAAGATGACATTCAAGACGTGGCTTCTATTTCTGGTGATGGAAACGGCGCTGTCGCTGTCGCCGGGACCGGCGGTTTTCTACGTGGTGTCGCAGGGCGTGCGCGGCGCTCTGCGGCGCTCGGTGCCGGCGGCCGCCGGCATCATCACTGCGAACGCGATCTATTTCACGCTGTCGGCGACCAGTCTCGGCGCGATCATCGCTGCCAGTGCGCGTTTTTTCACGATCGCCAAATGGGTGGGTGCGGCCTATCTGATTTATCTGGGAATCAAGGCGTTGCGTTCGGCCGCCGCGAGTCATGCGGTGGATTTGGGCGAAACCAAACCAGCGCTTAAGGGCGATCGGCGCCGTGTCTACGCAGGAGCGCTCACCCTGCAACTCGCCAATCCCAAGGCGCTGTTATTCTTTCTCGCGCTCTTACCGCAGTTCATCGATCCCGTGCAGCCGGTGGCACGGCAGATGCTCATTTTGGCGGCGACATCCATGTTGCCCGAATTCTGCATTCTCCTCGGCTATGGCTGGCTCGCCCACCGCGCATTGCATGCGTCGGCCAAGTTCGGCGTGTCGAGCGGCATGAATCGCTGGCTTGCGTGGATCGAGGGCGCGGGTTTGCTCGGCTGTGCAACCCTGGTTCTGAAGTTCAATCGCGCCGCCTAGCTTAGCTAGGAGCGTTGTGTTCACTCGTTCGGGAAAGTGTGTCCACAGATGTCTGTGCAATGCGATTCCTCTGCTCATGGTGAAGGTCCGACGGTCCGCGCGATGAGGCCGTATTCCTCGGGCCGCCGATCAACGCCTTCAGCGTGAATCGATTCGTGGACATCACCACGACCACGCCCGCAAAGCTGTATGGGCTGTATGTCCCTGGCACGTGACTTGCTACTTCCGGACCTATGAACACGACACCACGCGTATCGCAAATCCCGATCGCCACCGACCCCGCGCAGCAAAGCCCGGCGGCAGCGGTCAATTCGGCGAACTCCGGCGGCAAGGCGCAAGATTTCGCGGCGGCCCTCAGCAGCGCGGGCGCCAAACCGACTCGCAAGGCCGCCGCGACTGCACCGACAGGTACCGGCGCGGGCGGCGGACAATTGCCGGCGCCCGGCAATCTCCCGCCGCCCCCGACATCGCCCGGCGTGACCGCCGCTGCGGCTGCCATGGCGGCCGTCACGGCCGCGACCGGTGCCTCCGACACCGCCGCAACCGCGGCGGCGATCGCTGCAACCGCGGCCGGCGCAGCAGCAGGCGCGGCGGGCCCTGGGGGCACCGCGTTAGATCCCTCACCACCCGGCGCTGCCGCAGGCAATCCCGCCATTCCAGGCGCGCAAGCCAGCGCGTTGCTCGGTCCGCCCGGTGCGGCGTCCTTCAAAGCGGCTGCTGCCGATCCAGGGGCGGGATTGGCCTTGATTGGAGGGTTACCGGTCGATCCGGATCAGGCGAAGGCGCCGAGCGGGGACGCTGCGGCTCCGGCCGTTACGGCGGTCGGCCCGGAGGCTGCGGCCACGGCGCTCGCGACCGCAGCCGAGCTCGCCGGCGCGCCGCGCGCCGCTCAAGCGACGGCCCAGGCCCCAAGCATTGCGGCGTCGAAAAGCCCCGTTGCAGCCCGCACCGGGGACAAGGTGTTCGACGGGGGAATCACTGCGGCAGCGGCAGTCGGGACCGCGACTCCGGGATCCGGCGCCGCCGACGGCAACGCCGCCGCCTCGACGCCCGCTAATGCATGGACGAACACCGACGTCGCGGCGCAGGCGCCCACGGCGGCCGCCATATCGGCTGCTGCGAGCGGCGTAGTCTCCCCGGGCGCAGCCTTTGCGGGCGCCGCAGATTCGCCGTCGTCTCCCGCACTGGCTGATTCGGCGACGCCCGCCGCGGCCATCATGGCGCGAGGCGCGGGGCGAGCGAATGGCGCATCCGTACCGGTCCTCCTCGTCTCGGCGACACGGCCGGCGGCCGCCGCCGCGGCGCCGCGGGGTGCGAACGCCCAGACAGTCGCGGCGCTTGACGACGCCAGCGCGCCCGACAAACGTGCATCGAGCGGGACCGACTACTCCCTGCTTTCGGGAACGATCGACAGCGCTGCGGGAGCCCTGCAATTGGGAGTCAATACCGCAGCTCCGGCCGATGCGGTTCCCGCGCCAACGCTGAAGGTTGCCGCGGGCGTGGAGTCGTCCGAATTCGGCCAGGGAGTTGCGGAGCACCTCTCCTTCATGCTCGATAACAACATGAACGGCGCGAAATTGCAGGTGAACCCGCCCCAGCTCGGGCCAATCGAGGTGCGGATAGCCGTGCAGGGGGGGCACGCGCAGATCTGGCTCACCAGTCACAGCGCCGTGACTCGCGACGCACTGGAGTCGAGTTCGCCCACCTTACGCGAAATGCTGGGGGCTCAAGGATTCGGACAGGTCAGCGTCGATATTTCGCAGCGCTCGTTTCAGGAGCGCTCGACCCAGCCGCAGCCCTACGACTGGACGCCCTCCGCGAATCGGAGTCCGGCCCTGACGGCGGTGCGATCAACCGAGAGGGCGGCCCGGAGTAACCCGAGCGGCGTTGTCGACGCCTACGCCTGAAACTTCCTTCAGATCCGTCCTCGGCAAGTAACGACGCAGCGCGGGCGTGGTGATCACGGTGCTGAAAATCGCCATGATGACCAGGATCGTGAACACCTTGGGCGAGATCACGCCCAAATCCAGGCCGACGTTGATTACGATGAGTTCCATCAGACCCCGAGTGTTCATCATGAATCCGATGATCGCCGATTCCGGATGACTCATTCCCGAGCCGCGCGCAGCGAAATAGGCGCCGCACAGCTTAGTGATCGACGCCGCTGCTACGACGGCGAGACACAAGCCCCAATCAGCCCACGTGTCGAGGCCGCCGATGGACGTGCGAAGCCCCGTGTAGGTGAAGAAGATTGGCAGGAAAAACACAGTAACGAAGTCCCCGATGCGCGCGCGCCACGCCGCCACCAGCTCGAGCTCGTCGTACAGGATGACGCCGATCGTGAAGCCGCCGAAAATCGCGAAGATGCCGATCTGGTAGGTCGTCATCGCCGCGGTAAAAATTACCGCCAGCAGTCCGCCGAGCAAGTTGGCCGTCATCTTGCCGTTCGCCGGCCGCGACCTGCGAATCGCACTCTTGAGCAACGGTCTCAGGAGCTTGGCGGAAATCAGGCCGAATGCCGCCACCATGGCAACGCGCAGGGCGAACGGGCCGGCGACGAAGTCGCTGACCGTCAACGTCGTGACGAGTGCCAGCAGCAGCCAGCCGACGACGTCGTTGACGGCCGCCGCACTGATCGCGATGACACCGAGCCGCGTGCGCGTCAGGTTGCACTCGATCATGATCCGCCCCAAGACCGGCAGCGCGGTGATCGAGAAGGCGGTGGCAATGAATAGCGCAGTGTCGAGCCTGGCCGTCGGCGTCGCGCCTCGCGCGATGAAGAATCCCATCGCGAATCCGCCGGCGAAGGGGAGCGCAAGACACGCAGCGGACACGCGCAGCACCACGGCCCGATTCGTCCGCTCCGTCAGATGGGTGAAGTCGAACTCAAGTCCTATCTGGAACATCAATAGAATCAGCCCGAGATTCGACAAGATGGTCAGCGGCTCGGGCGGCGCGGAACGAAAAACGTAATCGAATGCCTGCGGTGCGAGCAAGCCGAACAACGAAGGGCCCAGGCATATGCCGACGATGATTTCGCCTACGACCGCCGATTGCCCGCAACGCTTGGCAAGCCACTCGCCGAGCCGGCCTGCGAGCACAATGAGGGTGAGCTCCAGCAACGCGTAGAACAGCATGAGCTCATTTTTGTGCGTCCCGGTGACGGCAACTGCGGCGCCTGGAATATTCACTCAAGTCATTCCGCCGTCGATTGAAATGATTTGGCCGGTGATGTAGGCCCCTTCGCCGGACGCGAGAAAGGCCACCAGGGCCGCCACCTCCTCCGCGGTCCCCGCACGCTTCATCGGCACGATCTCGGCGATGGCGGCGGCATCGAAGGCGGCGCCGCCCATGCCGGTGGAAATGATGCCCGGCGCGACCGCGTTGACCGTGATGCCGCGGCTCGCGACTTCGAGGCTCAACGCCTTGGTCGCGGCGTTCAGCGCACCCTTGGCCGCCGCATAATTCACCTGGCCGCGGTTGCCGACCAGCGCAGCCACCGATGATAGATTGATGATCCGGCCCCAGCGAGTGCGGATCATCGGCAGCATCAGCGGCTGAGTCACGTTATAGAATCCATTCACCGACAAGTCGATGACACGGTGCCATTGAGCGGGGCTCATTCCCGGGAACACTGCATCGTCGTGGACGCCGGCGTTGTTGACGAGAACCTGTACGGGTCCGTCCTGCAACAATCTCTCCGCCGCCGTGCGCGTCGCGGCCGCGTCGGTCAGGTCGAAATGAACCGCCGCCGCCTGACCGCCGCCGTTGACGATGTCGGTGACGATCGCTTCGGCGGCCGCAAGTTGGCGATGGGCATGCACGTAAACGAAGTGACCCGCCTTGCCTAAACGCCGGCAAATCGCGGCCCCAATGCCGCCGCTGCCGCCCGTCACCAGAGCCCGAGTTGCCGTTTTAGTCATGAAATGAACCGCATACTGGCGTCGAATACTACCGTAGCGCGGCCGCGGAGCAGCGGCCGAGCGTCGGACGTCGGCGCGAATTCGTACAGCGCGAATTCGTACAGCGCCGAGCCGTGATCTCCCGCAACGAGTTCGGCTGCCGAGACGAGATCCGACTCGATGTCATCGAGCCGCAGTACTTGCAACTGAACGTCCCGGAGGCTCGCGAGAAAGCCGGCTTTGGATCGAGCCGCGCCCGCGAGCGCGCCATGCACGGCCATCGCCTGAGCCGCGTATTCTATCCCGCAAGCGATACCGAGGCGCCCGTGCGAGCGCAGCGGATGGTCGGGCGCGCGATGAGTGCTGCTGCGGCATCGGATGTGCCGCGCGTCCCATTCGATGACTTCATCGAGCAGGCACATGCGGCCGTGGTGGGGAATGTTGAGTTCGATCCAGGGTCGATCTAGGCGCATGGTTCGATGTGCACTTGAATGCGTGATACGTCCAGGTATTCCAAGATCGCCGTTCCGCCGCTTCCCGCCAGCAGGCGCAACAACGGCAGGGAGCGCGCCGCCGGAAACGCGCAGCGCAGCGCCTCCAATTCAGGTTCTGCGAATCGATCCCACTGCGAGTCGCTGAGCGCGGCATCCAGCCTCGCGAGCGAGGACGCGCGACGCTGGGGCGTCAGCACCAGTGCGACGCCGAAGGCATCGGGGATTGGGCGTTTTGCGTGCAGCGGCTGCGGATATTCGCTGTCGTACGCGACCAGTAGAACCGGCACCTGGTCGACCCCGACCTGGGTCATCGCTTCCAGCAGACCGGCGCAGAAACTGGCGTCAAACGCGCACAGCACATTCGATTCGGCCATGGCGCCGGTGCCGATACTCCAATAACCCGCGGCCGCGTTGTGCACCGAGTTGGTGAAGCGCGTCGGCGAGACTTCCCGGCCCGCGAGCGACAGTGCTTGGCACAGTTCATGGCAGGTATGCCCGTCGCCGCTGGAAGAGGAGAACACGCTGGCGAGCACGGCGGGATCCTCGCCGGCGCGAGAGGTGGCTTCGAGTCCGACCGCCAGCGCGAGCTTGACGACTCGGCCGACGCGCCGCCGTTCGGCCGCCGGGAGGATCGTCGGCGCCGGCAACACGGTGGGCGCGGGCCGGAATGGCTGCCGTCCCGACAACACGGCCGCCGTCTCGTGCCAATTGGCGAGACCCGGCCCCAGTACTCCGAGGCCGCCGACGTAAACGGATAGCTTCATCCCGCTCGACCAAAGATCAGGCTGCAATTGGTGCCGCCGAAACCAAATGAATTGGACAGCACGCTGTTTATCGGGGCGCGTCGATTGTCCTTGATATAGAGCGCGGTGAGAGTCGGATCGATCTCGGTTGTGCGGATGCCGCCCGGCATCAATCCATGTTCAACGGCGAGGATGCTGATCACCGCCTCGAGAGCGCCCGCGGCGCCGAGCGTATGGCCGGTAGCGCCTTTCGTCGAGCTGCAAGGAGTGGTCGGGCCGAATACGCTCGTTACCGCCTGGCTCTCGGCACGGTCGTTGCTCGGCGTTCCGGTGCCGTGCAGATTGATGTAGTCAATGTCGCCGGGTTCGAGCATTGCGGCCGCCAGCGCGGCTCGCATGGCGCGGCGCGCACCGAGGCCTTCGGGATGCGGCGCCGACATGTGGTAGGCATCGCTCGATTCGCCGATCCCGAGCAGCAGCACCGAGTCGTCATCCGGGTCGTCGGGCGCGCGTTCGAGCAACGCGAACGCCGCGGCCTCGCCGATGGAAATGCCGTCGCGTTTGATGTCGAACGGGCGGCAGGGGGTCGACGAAGACAGCTGCAGGGAGTGAAAACCGTACAGTGTGGTGAGACACAACGAGTCGACTCCACCCACCAGGGCGGCATCGATTAGGCCTGCCTCGAGCATGCGTCGCGCGGAGCCGAATACTTTGGCGCTGGAAGCGCATGCGCACGAGACCGCGACGGCCGGCCCTTCCAAGCGGCAGCGCCGGCGCACGTAATCCGCCACGGAAAACGAATTGTGGGTCGAGCCATACTCGAAGCTCGAAGGCAACGCGCCGCTCACCGGGTCGCGTTCCCTATAGGCGAGCTCGGTCTGCAGAATGCCGGCCGTGCTGGTTCCCAAGAAAACACCGACGCGCCGCCGGCCCCAGCGCTCCACCGCGCGCTCCACGGCCGCGAAGAAGTCATCCTGTTGCAGAGCGAGCTCGGCGAGCCGGTTGTTTCGGCAGTCGAAATTGCGCAGATGCTCCGGCAGCCGTTGCTCATCGACGCCGGCCACCTCGCCGACGTGGGTTTTGATGTCCACGGTCTCGAATTTGCAGCTCTGCAAGCCGCTGCGTTGCTGCATCAAGCTTTGCAAAGTCGCGGCCACGCCTTTGCCGATGCAGCTGGTCGCGGTGAACTCGTTGAGAAGCAGGGGTCTCATAGCGCAGAGCGCAAGGTTACCGGCCGCAGCTCGATCCGCGCCAGGATGTCGAGCAGTCGCGGCAAAACCTCCAGGATCACCGGTCTGCCGCCGCGGCTGCGCGCCGCGTTGCCATCGTGCAGCAACAAGATGTCGCCGTCCTGCAGCGCATTCGTCAGGCGCCGGTACACGGCATCCGCATTCGGGCTGACGGTATCGAAGCCGCGGCGCGTCCAGCTGGCGAGCCGCAACTGCAGACGAGTCAATACGGGATCGAGAAATGGATTGCGCAGCCCCGCCGGGGCGCGAAAGAACCGCGGGCTCGAGCCGGTCGCCCGGAGAATGCTGTCCTGGGCGCGGGAAATCTCCGCAGCCATGCCTCGCGGACCCATCAAGGAAAAGTTATGCCGATGCCGATGGCTGTGATTCTCGATGTCGTGACCTTGCCCGACGATATCGCGTGCCAGGTCCGCGTAGCGCTCGACGCGGACCCCTACGCAAAAAAAGGTAGCGCGCGCGCGGTACTCGGCCAGCCGCGCCAATACTTGAGGCGTCACGTCGGGGTCGGGGCCGTCGTCGATCGTAATGGCGATTCGACCGGTTCCGCCGAATTGCGTCGGCAAGCGCGTCCAGTTGGGTCCCAGCCACTGGCTGCGCGGCCAAAGTCCCGCTGCGGCCAGGCCGAGGTGGTTGGCCAGCACGGCGCCGAGCGCCCAGGGCCAGACTCTGGGGCGCGCCAGGAGCGCCGCCGCCGCACCTACATGCACGGCGGTGGACGCATACAACAGCGGCGACGGTGACCACCGCTGCGATCCGGCGTCTCCAGAGCGTTCCCGATTCATGCGAAGTGGGACTCCAAAAAATTCTCCCAAAGCTTAGACCATGTCGACCACTCGTGGCCGCCCTCGATTACGTCGACCGAACCGGCCGGCAGGGTTGCCGCCAACAGCTCATGAGCCTGCGCGAAGCGGTCGGTCCGCCCGAAACCCAAGTACAGAGGGTGTGATTCGGCGCGGCGGCCCTTGATATAGCGCCATATTCGGCGCTCTTCGTCGGTTTCCGCAAGTTCACCCGGCTGCCACGCGGCAAGTCCCGGCGCTTGGGCGATTTCGGCGGTCAGCATCCTATTGCCCAGATAAGGAGCAAGCAGACACAGCCCGTCGAGCTCGTCGGGATACGAGGCGGCGTAGTCCAGCGCCACCATGCCGCCGAGCGAGATTCCACCCAGCCACAAGGAGATGCCCGCCGCGCGCGCCGGCAAGACGATGTCGGTGTGCAGCCTTCGCAGCACCGTGCGATCGCCCACATGCGCCAAATCCATGTCGACGAATACGAGATCGAGGGACGAGCGCCGCCGGCGCACCGCCGCGGCGAAACCGCCATCCAGGAAATCCTGCGCGGCATGGTAGGCGCCGGGCAGCCACGCCATGCGCGTCGGCGCGAAAGCTTCAGCGACGGCGGGCACGAATATGCTACGCACGCGATAACACCGCGGCGAACAGCAAGGCCAGAAACGCGCCCGGCGCCACCGTCGTGCCCAGGGCCACCAACACCGGAACTTGCGAGAAGGAGAGCAGACCGAAGCCGATCACCGTGCTGGCGTTCGCGATCACCAGCGATGCCAACGTCATCGACTCGCCGCCTGCCTCGTGCACGTTGGCCTGACGGTCGAAGAACAAAGCGTAGTTGGAGCCGACGGCAACGATGAGCAGCATGCCCACCAAATGCAGGATGGTTAGTTGCACTCGGCTCAATGCCAGAGCGGCGGCGACCGTGAGGACGGCGAGGGCCAGAGGCGCCAACACTCGCAACACCCGCAGCGGCGAGCGCAAAGCTATCAGCAGCAGCACGGTGATCGCGAGGATGCCTGCCAGCGACAGATGAATCGCTTCGGACAAGTAGCTTGCGTACAGCGCGTCGGACTCATGTTTGAGATCGAGAACCTGAGCCGTGGTGAGTGAGGAACGCCGCAGCGCCTCGATGACGCGAGCCGTGTCGATCGCGTCCGCCGCGGCCACCGCATGGAGCGGCAGAAGTGCATTCCAGCGATTGTGCTGGTGCAGGATCAGAGCGTCGAAGCCGCCGCGCAGCGAGGTGCCCTGCAGATCTTGCGCCCCGATCAGCGGCGCGTGGCGCGCGGCTTCGACGTCGGTCAGAAAGGGCTGCAGCCGGTCGATCTGAAGCCCCACGCCGGCGATGGCTTGCTGCAAGCTGTCGTGCAGCTGCGCCGGGCCCGGCAGGCTGGCGCGGCGCGCCTCTTGGGTCGCGGCACTCGGCAGATAATACGCCGGGCTGTCGAAACCGCCGATCACCTTGGCATCCGCCAGTTGTCCCAGCGCCGCGGCGGCGCGCTCGGCTTCCTCGAGCGCGGAATCGAGCGTCGCGCCTGACACGATCACCAGGTCGCGTACGTCGGCGGCGCCCAAGTCTCTACGCAGCATCGCGTCATAATTTTCATCCGCCAGGGGTATGGGACTCAAAGCCGAGAGCTCGCGATTCCACAGCGCATCTCGATGCCGCTGCAATATCGCAAACGCGAGCGCAACCAGACCGAGGCACAGGATCGTGAGATGCAAGCCTCGAAGCCGCCGCGGCCGGGCCAGGAGCCGCGCCACCCGGGCACCCAGCGGGGCGACATCGTGAATGACGAATCCGCTCGGCAGCAGCGCGGGCAATACATAGCGCGTCACCAATGCCGCGGCGATGAGTCCGCTGATCGAGTAAAGGCCGAGCTGCGCAAGACCGGGAAAGCCCGACGGCAGCAGCGAGGCGAAGCCGCAGACCGAGGTCAGCATCCCCAGTCGAATGGTGGGCCACCAGGCTCGTTGCCAACTCAGCGCAGTCCCGGACCCGTGGCGCGACTGGACGAAGAAATAAATGGAGTAATCTACCGATTCCCCGATCAAGGTGATCCCGAAGCCCAACGTGACGCCATGCACCACGCCGAAGCCCGTTGCGACGGCGGCGATGCCGATCACGGCACCGCTCGCCACGGGGGCGAGCCCCAGTGCGAGCGCCGGCAAAGACCGGTACACCGCAAACAGCAGCGTCACGACCAGAATGCTGCTGGCGATCGACAGACGGACGGCCGCGCGTTCGATTTTGGCGCGCGCCCCGACGGCAAACACGCCGGGACCACTCAGTTTCAATTGCGAGCCGCCGGCGTTGCCGCGCACCGTCGCGGCGAATGCGGCGCGGATGGCCTCGACGGCGCGTTCCTGCGCATCGGTATCGGAGCCGGCCGCCGCCGTTTGCGCCACCAACACGGTGCGCGCCCCGTCCGGAGAAACCCAGACGCCGTCGCGCATGGCCGGCGCGGGCGCTCGCTGCAGTTGGTCGAGAATGTGCAGCATCTCGCCCGTGGGGTCGCTGGGCAACAACGACTTGAGCATGAGTCCCGCCGGGGATGCCAGTTCCTCGATCGTTTCCTCGATCGCCTCACGCAGGCCCGCAGCGGAAAAGCCGGCGGCGGTCACCCGATCGCTCAGCAGATAGCGATGTTGAAACAGGAAATCGCGGTCGCGCTCCGCGGTGACCGGCTCGCCGTTGTTGACGCTCAGGAATTGCGAATCGCGGCGCAGCCGGCTCGCGATCCCGGCGGATACTTGCGCCCGAACGCCGGCGTCGCCCCGTTCGATCGCGATCAAGATCAAGCGCGACGCCGGGCCGTCGCGCAGCTGATCCACCAATAGTTGCTGCGTTGGAGTGGGCTTGGCAGGCAAGAATGCCGACAAGTCCGCGATGTAGTGCGCGCGCGCCACGATGAGGGTCGCAACCGCCCCTGACCCAAGCCATAGCGCGAGTATCCTCGTGCGCCGCCAGTTCATGGCGCCGCGGGTGCGCGCAGAGTCATCAGCGAGCGGTCGCCGTCGGTCTGGCGAATTTCAACCCTCAGCAATTGGTCCCTCGACCCGTCGATCTGCACTTGCTTGACCGTGCGCATCAATTGATGGTCCAAGGGAACGAGCGTCAGAGTCCAGCGTGCCACGCTTCCGGCAAAATCCACGTGAAAAACCTTCTCGAGGGCGCTGCGATCGCCCGCCAGAGTGGCGCGGATGCTTTCGACGAATGGCAGTACTTGCGGGTAGCGGTGCAGATCCAACACCCGCACGCGCCCGTTGCGCTCGACGGTCAACCCGCCACCGGCCAGCACCAGGGTTTCCGGGCGGGGTCTGAGTGTGCGCTTCTCCAATCGGTCCGGCGCGTCGTAGCGCAGTTCGCCCGACGATTCGACGGGGTGGTCGAGGATGGCCAGGAATTGCTGCTCGACAAACTCGACCCGCCCGTGCTGGCGCATCGCGAGCAGGCCCATCACGGCGTCGAGATCGCTCATGTCGGCACAGAGCGCCGCCAGCGCCAGCAGTGCCACGACACCGGGAGCCGGTCTGAGTATCCCGCGTGGCCTCCCGGGTGTCATGCGCCCAAGGCTCCATCCTCGGTGCGCCAGAAGTCGTAAAAATTGAACCAGTTGTATGGATCGCTGCGGCAGTAGCGATCGAGCACGGCGGCGTACCGATCGATTGCCGTGCGCACTGCGAGATGGCGGACAGCGGCGGGTGTCGTGGAGAAGTCGGCGATGCTCTCGAATACCACATGATAATTGTTCTTGCCGCGATACAGCCCGGCCATGAAGAACACCCGGCAGCGCAGGATAGCCGCCGCGCGCATCGGCCCTGTGGGCAGATGCGCCCGCTCGCCCAGCAAGGTCACCGGTTGTACCGGTTCGCGCCCGAGCGTGCGATCACCGAGCACGCCGACGAACGCGCCTTGCTCGAGACGTTCGGCGATGTTCAGCATGGCGTCGATCCGGCCGAGAGAGACGATATCGGATTTGAGGTGAGGATTGATGGCCGCGAGGGTGGCGTTGATCTTGCGCGCATTGTCTTCGTACATGGCCATGGCGACTTTCAGTCCGCGCCGACGCCGGCCGAGGCTGTGCATGACCTCGAAGCTGCCCATGTGGGCTCCCATCAGCAACGCACCGCGGCCGCTGTCTACTTGAGCGCGCACCAGATCCTCGCCGTCGAGCGTGATATTGAACAGCTCGAATTGTTCGTTGATGAGGTAGACGCGATCGTGAATGGTGGAGGCGAAGCTCAAGATTTGGCGAAAACGATCCCGCGCGCGCGGCGCACGGCCGAGCGCGAGTCGCAGGAAGCGGCGCGAATGACGCCGCGCGGTGGGCGCGAACGAGAAGAAATAAATAGCGATCCCGTACAGTGGAATCCGGCTCAAGGTTCTGCCCAGATGGAGCGAAACAAACGCCATGATGCGCAGCAGAGCGATGCTGCCGCGCTCGCGGTGACCGGCCCAATCGGCTTTGGGCCTGCTCTGCGCGACGTGCGCCGCCTTGGGAGTCATGCCCCGCTGCCCACGTGCGTGCCGGCCGACAGGGTGCCGCTCGCCACGACTCTGGCCGCGGCGCGAACGGTGAAGCGAATCGCGCCGGCTTTGGAGGCGGAGTGCTCCAGGCGCAATGCATCGCCGGGGCGCACGACATCGAGAAATTTGAGGGACGCGATCTTCCAGATCTTCAGATCGATCCCGCGCGCTCTCTCGATGGCTTGCAGTGCCTCGTCGAGCAGGACAGCTCCCGGCAGCACCGGAAACGCGGGGAAGTGGCCCTGGAATGACGGGTGATCGCTCGGCACGTCGAGCGGGCAGTGCATGGTCGCTTCCTGCAAGTTCATGGCGCGTCGTTCGTCTGCAAGTGGCGATCTGCCAAATATTGCAGTTCCTGCTGCGGAAGCTTTCCCGTGGCATTGCGCGGCAAGCGCTCGACGATGATCAATGGGCGAGGCAGGAATACGGGATCGATCCGTTGGCGCAGATGTTCGGTCAGTGCGGCGACGCTCAAAGTAGGAGCGACCACGACCGCACCCAAGCGCGCCACCCCCGTGGAACCCGTTGCGCCGCCGCGCAGAAAAAACACACCGTCCGTCACGCCCGGGATGGCATTCAACTGCGCGTTCAAGTAGCCAAAAGAGCTGCGCTTGCCGGCGACATTGACCAAATCGGCCATGCGACCGTGCAGCAGGAATTCGTCCTCGCCGATGATCTCGATCAGATCCTGCATCGGCGTCAACTGTTCGACATGCCCGCCGTGCGCAAAAACCTGGTCATCCGAGACCTTCAGCCTGACGTCCGGCCATAGCCGCCAGGCGAGCGCCTCGGAGGTGCGGCGGATGGCGATCTGGCCGGTTTCCGTGGAGCCGTAGATCTCGAGCAGCGGAGCTTGAAATTTCGCCTCCACCGCGAGCGCCAGATCCTGGCCCAAGGGCGCCGTTGCAGAGACGACGAGATCCATCGGGGGTAAATCGATTTCCGACGCGAGCAACGTGCGCAAGTGAACGGGAGTCGTCACCAATACCCGCGGGCGGGGCACCGCAGCCACGACGGCGGCGATATCGGCGGGATAAAAGGGGCGCTCTGCGCAGAAGGCGTTGCCGCTCACCAAGGCGAGGAGCACGGTGGATTCGAAGCCGTACATATGCTGCGCCGGCACCGTACCGATCAACCCGTGCGATCTGCCGTCCAGCAGCCCCAAGCGGGGAGCGCCGTCGCGCACACAGCGGGCGAGGCAGCCCCAGGTCTTGCGGTAGGGCAGCGGCGTTCCGGTCGACCCCGAGGTAAAGACGATCGCCGCGAGCTGCGTGACTGGAATCTCCGGCACGGACCAGGGGAACTCGTCGTCGGGCAGCGCTTCGGGATAGTGGATTCTGGGCAGGGCGATGTCGCACCCTGGGTCGTCGGTCAGGCAGAAGGCGTCCGGCGCGAAACTCGCCAGTTGCCCGATCACTTCGGGCGTGTGCGTCGACGGCAACAGGCTGACGCGCTTCGTCATGAGGCAAGCGGCCAGACCTACCGTGAAGCGATATCGATCCGTGCACACGTTCAGCACATGGGCGCCGGCGGGCAGGGACTCTGCCAGGTGCCTGGCATCGGATAGGAAACGCTGCGCGGTAACGGGCGCTTGGGCCCGATAGGCAATCACCGCCGTGGGTGCGTTATGGGACAGTAACGCTATCGTGTCCATTTTGAGGCGCTCAAGGCGAACTCGCGAAATAAACCCGTACCGCCGCGAGCAAGCCGGCGCGCGGCACCTTGGGCAGCGCACGCCGCCTTACGGCATATTCGCCCGCGAACATGAGACCAATCAGGGGCAGCACGCAAAAATTCTCGAACAGCGACCAGATCCGCAGCGGCGCGAAGAAGAACAAACTCAACGTTGCCGCGGTGATCAAGACGAAGAACAAGGACCACGCGGCGGTGACGCGGCGGGTATAGAGCACCTCCTGGGCGCTCAGGGGCCCATGCACCTTGTCCGCGAGTTGCGTACACAGCGCCTCGCGACCCCCGAGTAGCGAGCGACCGAAGCTGGCCGCCATGAGGCTGTAGAAGCCGCCCTCCTGCAACAGATAAACCACGGCGAAATTCTTTTCCAAGAGCGGCCAATAATGGCGCAGGAGCCAGGCCGCGGCGGCGGCCGCCAGCAGCGCCACCCACGGGTGCGTCCAGCGCCAAACGAGCAGGAGCCCTACCATCAGCACGGGCCCAACGGCGAGCGCCACCGCCAAGTCATGCGTCTCGGCGATCGAATTGCCGTAATGAGACAGTCCTGCGTAGACAACCACGAATACGATGATCGCGGTCAGCTCTAGTCTACGCCGCCAACCCATCGCTACTTCGTCCTATGCGCCGCAATGTACTCTGCTAAGTGCCTCAAGGAACGAAAGGTCTGCTCATTTTCCGAAGCGTCGGCGCGCAATTGAATGCCGTACTGCTTGGATACGATCAGCGCCACCTCCAAGATGTCGATGGAGTCGAGCCCGAGTCCCTCGCCATAGAGGGGAGCCTCGGGATCGATATCCTGCGGCAGCACCTCGAGATTCAATGCTTGCACGAACAGGACGGCGATTTCCCGCTGCAGGCCGACATCGGCTACGGGCGCCGGCTGTTGCATGAGCGACGCTTTGTCGGACATAGGCTAGGCTTTCGATTGGGGCTTTGAGTTGCGGGCATTATATAGGTGCCGGCCTGAGCGGCAACGGGGGGTGAGCCGTCCCGTGACGGCGTTCCACCGAGCCTTCGCAGGCCTCTTATTTCCCTTTTCGGCTCCAACGCCGCGCCGCCAGCATCGGGAGGCGCAAAACAAAGCCCCAAAACAGCCGAAAGTGCATCCACGTCAGCAGGGCGTTGTCGCGCCAGTAATTGAAGTGTGAAATGCCGCCCTCGTCGGGACGAAAATAGCGCACCGGCGCCGGCAGGTTGATGGGCTGCACGCCACGCCAGCTGAGCCGAACCGCCGCTTCCACGTCGAAATCGAAACGCCGCATCCAGGGTTGCCCGCGCATGACTGCTGCCAAAGCGCCGATGGGATACACGCGAAAGCCGCACAGGGAATCGTGGATACCGGCCCGCAGAGTCTCGAGATTGGCCCACCAGTTGGAGATTTGGCGGCCCTTGACCCGCAAGGCCGGTGCGCTCGCATCGAATACCGGGCGCCCGAGTACCATGGCGCCGGGCCGCGCAATCGATGCTTGCATGAATGCGGGGATCCGCTCGGCGGGGTGCTGACCGTCGGAGTCCATGGTCAATGCGTGCGTGAAACCTTGAGTCAGCGCCTCGCGCAATCCGAACAGCACGGCGGCACCCTTCCCGCGGTTCTGTGGGAGAACGAAAACCCGCAGGCCCGGATGATCTCTGGCCATGGCTGATAACCCTTGCGCGGATTGATCGGTGCTGCCGTCGACCACCACCCAGACGGGAGTCCACTGTTCGAGAGCGCCGCGCACGGTGGCATACACCTTGGGTCCGGGGTTGTAGCTCGGGATGAGCACCAAATGGGTTTTTGATGCGCCCATGCGGCTATGCGTGCTTGAGCCAACTCGATTGCAACGCACCTTCGAGTTCGTGCCTGTAGTAGCGGTCGAGCTCGACGGTAAACGCCGCGACGTCCGAGGGCGGATCGAAGCGCTTGCCGAGCCGAACCCGGTAGATAATGGGTAATTCGGGCCGGCGGAACAGCGGCCAACCCTTGCTCAGGAACGGAGAATTGGTCTCGATCACCAGGGTTTGCACCGGGACGTTGGCGTGCTTCGCGATCGCACCGACGCTCCCCACCAACGCATTGATCGGCGCGCGGGTCGTGCGTGTGCCCTCCGGAAACAACAACAGCACACCGCCTTCGCGCAAATGGGCCACCGACTCCTTGATCATCTGGCGCGGCGAATCATTGGGGACATAGCGGGCGAGCCGCGAGCCGGAACCCAGAAACACATTTTTCATGAGCGCGGATTTCATCACGCAGACGAGGTTCGGATGACGCGTCAGAATCAGCAACGCATCGATCAGGGAAGGATGATTCGGGGCCAATATCAGCGGCGGGCCTGCCCGGAGGGAGTCGATGTCGCGCAGGTCCAGAAAGTAGGTGCGTGTGACCGATAAGGACCAGGCATAGATGCGAAAGCCCGACATGATGCCGCGACGTCCGATCGCAGTACCGATTCGCCGCGGTAAAATGAAATAGAGCGGCAGTGCGAAAACCGACCAGGTCAGACAGATGAGCCCGAGCAGCGCCAGTGAGCTGTAGAGCGCGAAATACTCGTATGTGATCTTGAGGAAACGCCGCATCGGCCGCTCAGTCGGGCACTTCGACGAGTTGCTGCGACTTGCTGATTATCCAGGAAATGCCGATTCCGCCGGACATGTAGCTTTTGCGCTGCACCAAGGGACTCTCGACAAAAGTTGCGCCGGATAGAGTGTCATAGCGCACGTACGCGCCGACCCAGAATTTCGGAAAGCGCTTGGACAGAGCTGAAATGAATTGAGTTCCGGCGTAGCCGCTGTCCGCTTGATAGGCGGGACGCGTGGCAGTGGCGTACTGCGGCGCAACCGTATAGAAATATGCGTGGTAGCGCCGATCCGCGAACAACGGGCCGGTCAACACACCGAGATTCCATCCCTCGAATCCCAAGGGTGAATTGATATCGAGCGCCAACCGCGGAGTAAAGGTCCATCCTATGATCTTGGGTGAAGCCTCCACCGTCATCGCGGCGCGCACCGGCATGCGTAAATCTAGTTTCACCCGGCTGTCGGCGCTGCGCATGAGGTGCAGATCGAAAGAAGGGCCCAACTCCACCGTGGATCTCAGGTCGGGCATTCCGCTGCGTTCGCGGTCGTTGCGCACCGGAGTGGTTGCGTCGAAACTGAGATTCAGTTCGAATCGATCTTGATTGACCAGGGTGCCGCGTATGCCGTCGCGATTCGCCTTCAAAAACTTGCCGTTGTACAAAATGTAGGGAAGGGGCAAGGGATAGCCGTGAGCCGTGTCGGAACCCCGATAATCATCGAACACGATCGCGCCCACCCCAAGCCCGAATTCGTACAGCGGTTCCTCTTTCGCGAGGGCGCAGTGGGCCCAGCAAGCGGAGGCGAGCAGCGCGCATGCGCAGGGCAGACGAGCCATCAACCGAACACGGGTACATCGCGACGGGCCGATTTCGCGCCGGGTGCGTTGGTTTGCGAGATCGGCTCGGGCATAATGAATTGACCTTTCGATGTGCTTGTTGGGACAACCCCGCGCCAATGCTTGAGTCTATCGTGCCGACAAACACGGGTCCAACAACTGTAAGATAGTAAGCCATGCACATCTTGATTGTTGAAGATGACGAAGTTGCACGCGATTACCTGGCCAAGGCGCTCCGCGAGGTAGGACACACGGTCGATGTCGCACGGAATGGGCTCGAGGGGCTGCATCTCGCCTCGTCGATCGCCGTCGATCTCGCGATCGTCGATCGAATGCTGCCGAAAATGGACGGACTCGCGTTGGTGCAGTCGCTGCGCGCCACGGGGCGCAAGATGCCGGTGCTCATACTGAGCGCACTCGGCGATGTCGACGATCGGATAACCGGCCTTCGCGCCGGCGGCGACGATTACCTGACCAAGCCGTACCACATGTCCGAACTCTTGGCTCGAATCGACGCGCTGGCTAGGCGAGGCGAGAACGGGAATGCGGAAGGCAACACCAAGCTGAAATTGGCGGATCTGGAACTCGACCGAATGACGCGGCGGGTCATGCGAAACGGCAAGAAAATAGAACTCACCGCCCGTGAGTTTCAATTGCTGGAGTTCATGATGCGGCACAGCGGGCAAGTCGTGACTCGCACGATGCTGCTCGAGGGCGTCTGGGACTATCATTTCGACCCGCAAACCAATGTGATCGATGTGCACATCAGCCGGCTGCGCCAAGCGATCGACAAGGATTTCGACAAACCCCTGCTGCACACGGTGCGAGGCGCGGGGTACAGTTTGCGCGAAGACGAATAGCGGCCCAGCGTGGGACCCGATCAACGGTTTCTCGGCGTCCTCGATACCTCGCCGTTTCGCATCGCAATCGTCTACTCGATCGTGTTCGCGTGCGGGGCTGCCGCGCTCTTGGGGGCGGTGGACTTCGCCGTCTCGCGCGTGGTCGACAGCAGTACCGACAATCTCATCGAAGCCGAAGTACAGGGATTGCGCGAGCAAATGGCGGTGCTGTCGCGCAGCGATTTCATCGAATTGATCGAACAGCGTTCGCAGGATCAGGACGTGCGCGGCGCCGTGTACTTGATGGTCGATCCGCAATTGCGCCCGGTCGCCGGCAATGTTCCGGCGTGGCCCAAGATCGACGCCAGCCAGGGCAAGTGGTTCCTGTTCAAGGTTTCGGTTCCGTTCGGCGACGAAACCCGCGAGCACGAAATGCGAGCCCAGCGTTTCCCGTTGCCCGGCGGCTATCGCATGTTGGTGGGACATGACGTGCAGGAGCGGCAAGACGTCAAGAGCCTCATGCTGCGCGGACTGATCGCCGCCGTGGTGTTGACCTTGCTGCTGGGCTTGAGCGGCGGCTTTTGGATGGGCCGGCGCATTCTTGCGCAAGCGGGCGCGATCTCGGCGGTGGCCACCCAGATCATGCGCGGAGATCTGTCGCAACGGCTGCCGGTTCGCGATGCGGACGACGAAATCAATACGTTGGCTCGCGAAATCAACACCATGCTCGACAAGATCGAACAGCTGACGCTCGGGATGCGTACCGTGCTCGACAGCGCCGCGCACGATTTGCGCACGCCGTTGAACCGTCTGCAAGCGACCGCCGAAGCCGCGATGAACCAATTGGAGTCCGGTTCGGCCGAGCGCCGCGTACTCGAGCGGGTGAACACGGAGGTCGATCGGATGCGCAGCACCTTGGACGCGCTCCTGCGCATTGCACTCGCCGAAACCGGCACGGTGGCGCGAGAACCCGTGGACCTGTCCGAATTGGTCGCGAGCGTCGTCGAACTATACGCGCCGGTCAGCGAACAGCGCGGCATCGAATTGGAGAGTTCCGTCGCCCCAGGGGCCGCGGTCCTCGGCAGCCGGCAGTTATTGGCTCAGGCTTTGGCGAATTTGCTCGACAATGCGGTTAAGTTCACCCCGGACGGCGGCCGCATCCGGGTTCAGCTGCGCGGCCCCGCCGACGAACCGGAAGTGATAGTCGAGGACAGCGGGCCGGGGATCCCGGCGGATAAGCGGGAAGCGGTTCTCGGCCGCCGGGTGCGGCTCGATGAAGCACGCAAATTCCCGGGTTCGGGGCTTGGGCTGTCACTGGTGGCGGCGGTAACGAAATTGCACGGCGCCCGCCTCGTGCTGGATGACGCCGGCCCGGGCTTGCGTGTATCGCTCAAGTTCTAAGCGTCAATTTACCGACGGCTGGTTCCACGGCGAGCCTCAAGGATTGCGCTCGTTCAGGGTAAAGCTCTGAATTAATTGCGTAATTTGAGCCACGGAGTTTATGGCATAGAACTTGCTCGTTTCTGGCTGCGGCATGTGACCGCGCTAGGAACAACCCATGGCCGATGCAGCCGATGACGCACCTCCTCCCCCACCGCCGAAAAAATCCGGCGGTCTCGTGGGGACCCTTATCAACGTGATCGGCATTTTCGTGCTGACTCTCGCCGCGACGGTAGTCGGCGGCTTCATCAACGCGAAGCTGCACCCGCTTCCCGACCTGCAGTTGGACAAGGACGGCAAGATCAAGGCGATCGTGCCGGTGGTCGTGGCCGCCCATGCTGCCCAGGGCGGAGCGAAACAGCCGGCGGTTTACTACGCGATCGACCCGCCGCTGGTGGTCAATTTCGAAGAGGGCTCCGTGGTGCGATTCCTGCAAATCACCATGGAACTCATGGCCCACGACGAAAAGGCCATCGACAGCGTGCAGAAGAACATCCCGTTGATTCGCAACAACCTGCTGCTGCTCATGAGCAATCGCAACTATCAAAGCTTGATGTCGCGCGAAGGCAAGGAAAACCTGCGTCAGGAAGCGCTCACCGAGGTACGCGCCGTGCAGAAGAAAGAAGGCGGCTCGGATGTCGATGACCTGCTGTTCACCAGCTTCGTGGTGCAGTAATGGCTGAGGACCAGCCGCGCGCCGCCATTTCGGAGGAAGAGGTCTCGGCATTGCTCGAAAAA
>DATMNF010000130.1:0-36738 GCA_035569355.1 Steroidobacteraceae bacterium | reverse complement strand
TCCGGCGATTCATCGGCATTCGTGATTCCCCGCTCGGCGGCCGCGCGGCACGCGGATCAGGCGGCCGCGCTGATGCGCTGCGGCGCCTTGTGAAGCCGTCCGCCCTGCATGATCATCGAGATCCGCGTGCGTTCTTGCAGCAGCCGCACGTCGCGAGTCGGATCGCCGTCGATGAGCAACAGATCGGCGAGATAGCCGGGTTTCACCAGGCCGAGTTCATGGCCCATGCCCAGAAGCTCGCCGCCGAGCTTGGTAGCCGCCATCAGCGCCTCGCCCGGCGTGTAGCCGTAGAGTTCGACGAAGTGCTGCAGGTCGCGCGCATTGGTGCCGTTGGGATTGAACGGGAAGCCGTAGTCGCCGCCCGGCAGCACGCGCACGCCGCGGCGCTTGAGTTCCGGAATGAGCCGGCGCGTGTTCTCGATGACAGGCTTGGCCATTTCCTTCATCGAACGCATGTCGATGTGCGGCGGCGGCGCAGCCTCGAGGGTCGCAACGATGACGCCGATCGCGGGAGCCACGAACAGCCGGTCCTTATTTGCCTCGAGAAGGTCCAGTGCTTCCGCGTCGGCATACGAGCAGTGGTAGAGGATCCGAACGCCGATGCGCACGGCGCGCTTGATGGCCTCCGCCGCCTGCGTGTGCGCGGCGATCCACAGTCCCGCTGCGTGCGCAGCCTCAGCCGCGGCCGCCAGTTCTTCCTCGCTGTAGAGAATGTGCTGCGAACTGCCGGGCAGGAGGGCATCTTCGCCGGAGATGAGCAGCTTTACGGAATCGATCCCAAGCTGCCGGCAGTGAGCGATGAAGGCCCGCATCGCTGCGGCGCCGCGCCCATGCTGCACATCGCCGGTGTCGACACCCGCGCTCTGCGGGCTGCGCTCGATAGTCGAGGCTTTCAGACGCGGCCCCGGGGTGCGGCCCGCGGCGATCTCCGTACGCAGCTCGACTTCGATCGTCTCGCCGAGCGCACCCGCCGAGTAGGCGCTCGTGAATCCCGAATCGAGCAGCACCCGCGCATTGCGCCAGGCCGCCACCTTCATCTCTTCCGGCGGCAGCACGAATTGATGGTAGATCTTTTCGATCGAGGAGGGCCAGGTCAGATGCGCATGGGACTCGATGAGTCCGGGCATCAGCGTGCCGCCGTTGCCGTCGATCACCCGATCGCCCGCCTCGGACGCCGCTGGCCACGCCGACCCGGGCAATACCTCGGCGATGCGCTCGCCCTTGACGACGACCGTCGCCGGGGCCGGTGCGGCCCCCGTGCCGTCGAACACCGATGCATTACTGATGATATAGCGCATGGATGATGATATCGCGCATGCCGTCCCCCCGCCCTCGATCATGCTCCGATTCAATCAGAATCATTTACCACAATAAAATAAGGTTTTTTGACTGACCCATAGGCTGAAGTTATGACTCGGGTCGGCGCGAAGTCAGCGCGCCAGGGAATGAGGTCGGCGGATGTCGCGCTGCGCCGATGGCGCACCGACGGCGCGAGCGGTTGCCGGGCGAGCTGCGGCGTGCTTGAACCTTCGCCCGGGGTCAAATTCTAGAGGACGGCTTCGTGTTCCAACTCTTCGAGCTCGACCATGCGTGCAATAATCGCCGTCTTTCGGGCCTCGAGCTGCCGCCACGTCAACTTGGCGCGCGCAATGATCGCAGGCTTCGTCTCGGGGTCCCGTGAGAGCCCGAGATAACGTGCCTTGGCCGTATTGGCATCGCTCAGTGTGTACGTGAAAAGAGACTGCAGCTTTTTCAGGCGCTCTTCGATGTCCATGACAAGAACCTGCTGGCAAACGCCGCTCAAGCGGCAGGCGCAGTCTGCTCAGCGTCCCGGGTCCGGTGTAAGTCGCAAATTGCCCCGAGTCCCTATAGGACCTTTCCTATACACCCGCGGACAGGTCATCCCTCCGCCGCCGCCGCGATCTCCTGTTGCTGTTGGATTTCTCGCGTGGCGTTCGCATCTGCGGGTGGCGCCGAGGCGGCGAACGCCGGGGTGACGGATTGAGCCTGTTTTCCAGCAGGCGTAGTGGCCAGCCCCTGATCGATCGTTTCGCGCATGTGGTTTTGCATCTCCTGGACGTCGTTGAGTGCGACCTGAACCTGCGCTGCGCGGCCGCATTCCACCCCACCCTTGCTGGCGAGCACCACCGCGTCGACCGTGCCGGTGTCCGGCTTTGGACCGGACGTGACCTGCACGACGTCGCCTTCGCTCATCGAGCAGCGCCGGCCCGTGGGGTCGACCAGGTCCAGGTCCGAGGACACCACGAACACGTGCGGCTGGCGGTCGGCGAGTACTTGGACGACGCTGCCGGCGCCCGGTTGCGGCTCGCGATTCTTCGCGTTATCCGCCGCTTCGGCGGCCTCCTGTTTGACCTGCCGGCCGATCTCCTCCGCCAGCATCTGTTTGACCTGGGGCGTGACCGGAGCGGCGTTCTCGGGCAGCGGATCGGACGCTTCGCCCTTGGCGGTATAGGCGACGAACAATGTCGCCCCCAGCATGTAGTCCGCCAACCAAGTCTGCGGCGTCTGATACGACGAGTCGGGCGTGAAGAAACCGTGGTAATGACCGAACCATGGGGTCGAGTTCGTCGTGTAGCCCCAATTATAGTTTGTCGGTGCGTTGAATCGGCTCGTGGCCCATTGATAGAAATTCGGCGCGTAATAGCGCGGCGTTGCGTAGACATCCAGCGTCGTGCCCCCATAGTTGTAGGGGCGGTAGAACTGATGGAACAGCTGGCCCTGAACCACGAATGTGCGATGGTCCATCGCGTGTCCGTGAAAAACGTACGGATGCTGCACGTACTGGATGCCGCGCGAGGGAATGACGACACGCGAGTGGTCCGGCTGCTCCACCATGATCCGACGACTGCCATCGAGCGCATGATGAATGGATACGCCGTTGCGGGGATTGCGCACGTCGATGACCGAACCGTCCGCGGCGGTGCGAACGATGCTGCCGTTGCGGTTTTGCGTTTCAGTGCTGCCGGGAGGTCCGGGATGCCCGGGAAAATTGCGCGACGGGACCGGCGGCCCGGAGGCCGCGGGCCGCTGGTTGGCATTGAGGCTCGCCTGCATCAGGCGGTTCGTCCCGGCATTGGTATTGGGGACACTGGCTGACGGCAGGCGGTTGGTCGCGGCGTTGGTGGTATTGGTCTGCGGCGTCTTGAAGAGTTTCTGCAGTTGAGCGGCCGCGTTCGCGGCATTGGGCGCCGCCGCCGGCGAATTGGTGCTCCGGGCGTTGGGCGTCGTTGCCGGTAAGGCGCTGTTCGGGGCGTTGCGCGCCGCGGCCGATGGATTGTTGGCGCCATTCGACGGCGCGAAGAGATTGAAAGGACTGCTTGGCGTCTGGGTCGGCGCTGGCGCGCGCGTCTGGGGCGGGGCCTGCGGTGTCCGTTGTACGGGCGTCGGCCGCACGGGAGCAGGGGTCGATTGCTGCTGATTTTGCGCCGCGGAAGGGTTCGCGGTCAGCACGGCTACGAGCGCCGTCAACGCGATGCCGCAGGCGGTCCGCTGACTGGGGTAAGAGCTCGCGCACGGTGGTTTAGAAGACATAATGGCTTTCTCCAGCGGGTACCCTACCGAGTACTTACGATCTCAAACGATCGACCCGCGTTGTGCAAGTTGGGAAACTGCTTACGCTTGAAATGCTCCTCGGCGACTTTAGGCACTTCGTCGTCGACGTAGGCCGCAAGATCGAAGGTCTTGACGGCACCGTTGTTGCGCGAATCGGCACTGCCGGCGAGACCTTGCAGGAGGACCCACGTGAAGAGTCCATGTCCATCCTGGCCTTCGAGCGCCTCCTGATCGCTGGTCGATGCCGACATCACGGTGCTGCCTACCGCACCCGACAAGACCGTGACGGCCCCGCTTTCCTCGAGCGCCCGGGTAGTGAGCATCATGGCGTCTCCCATCGCGCCGGCGTGGCAGGTGTCGAGCAGCAGAAGCTTGCGCGTGGCGGGAATGCTCGCGATCAGCTGCCGGACCTCGCGTTGGCTCAAAGCTTCGCGGCGGATGCCCTCGTCCGACACTTCCTTCATGTTGGACGGAATCAAGAAGTACTCCGGATCGGCGAGATCGGCGTTTTGCACGGTGCCGTGGGTGGCCACATAGAAAAGGAACACGTCTCTCGGCTCGATCGTGCGGTACCGCGCGAACGCGCTGACGAGTGCGGCCTTGGTCGTCGTCGGTTTGGTGATCAACCGCTCGATATTCACCTTGCTGAAGAGCGGCGCCGCCTTCTTCTCCAAGAGCTGCGCGATCGCCGTCGCATCCGCGACCGAGAATCTCAACGACAGATCCGTGTTGTCGAAGTCCTGGATGCCGACCACGAGCGCGTAGAGCTGCGGCTTGCCTGCGGGATCGTAGCGGGCGGCCACGATGGTCTGTGCCGGATTGGAGTGCACCGATCCGTCGGCATTGAAGGCGATCACTTGAATGTCGTTGCGGTCAGGCACCAGGCGGACGTGAATGGTGCGCGTCTGAATACCGCCCCCGGGCGCGCCGTCGCCCGCGGTCTCGGAGACCGCGGAGTCATTGACGTAGGTGCGAACGTTGCCGACACCGCCGCCGCGATCCGTAATGCGGACGTGCACATCGAGTTCATTGGAATCGATCTGCGCGGGCGCATCGACTATGACGACCTCCGGAGCCGGCTTCACGGATGCGAGCGTCGGCAACGTCTGCGGCAACGGCCGGCCGTTCAAGGCGAGCCGCACCAGATCGGGGCGGTAGAATTTCTCCCGGTATGCGCTGATCCCCGACACCCCGCCCTCGGTGCGTACGTTGAGGTACTCCTCCGCGGTGTCGCCCTGAAAATCGTAATAGCCTTGCGGAGTAATGCGCAAAATCGATCCATCCCTGAAAGCGATGAGCCGCAGCCGTTCCGAGCCGCTCGCGACGTCCCACAATCGAATCGTCGAATCCGCGCCCGCGGACGCCAGCAGTACACCGTCGGGCGAGAACGCCACGGACTCCACGAGATCCGAATGTCCCGTCAGGGTCTTGAGTTCCTGCGCTCCCGCGACGTCCCAAAGCTTGATGATCGCTTTCTCGTCGCTCGACGCGACCCGAGAACCCTTGGGATCGAAGGCGACGGAGGTGACCGCCGCGGCATGCCCGCGCAGCACCCGTTGCTCGCGGCCGCTGCCGACATCCCACAACCTCACCGTTTTATCACCGCCTCCCGATACCAGCGTGCGGCTATCGGGCGAGAAGGCGACCGAACCGATCCAGCTCGTGTGACCGGCAAGCGTGTGCAGTTCGCGCCCCGTAGCTACATCCCAGATCTTGATCGTCGCGCGTACGTCTCCGGATGCAAGGCTCCGGCCGTCCGGCGAGAAGGCCACGGATTCGACCGACGACGAATGTCCGACCAACGTCCGAATCTCGGCGCCGTCCGGCAGCCGCCACAACTTGATCGAATTGTCGGCGGTTCCGGCCGCGAGCGTACGGCCATCGGGCGCAATCGCGATCGAAGAGCTCCCGCTTTGGGCATTGCCAACCGGGAACGTGTGCAGCAATCGGCCCGTGACGATCTCCCAGAGCTTGATCGTACGATCGCCGCTTCTCGACGCGACGGCGTGATTGTCGGGCGCGAACAGCACCGATCCCACCCAGCTATCGTGGGCCGGAATCGTCCGCAGCAAGTGGCCGTCGGCAATCAACCAGAGACGCACCGCGCGGTCGGCGCCGCCGGACACGAGCATGCGGCCATTGGCCGAAAATGCGACCGATTTGACGAAGTCCGCATGTCCCTCGAGCGTATGCAGCTTCTCGCCGCTCGCGGCGTTCCACAGCTTCACCGAATGGTCGGCGCCTCCCGAGGCGAGCACGCGGCCGTCGGGAGAAAACGACACCGACTCGATCCAGCCGGGATCTGCGGCCAGCGTGTGCAGCTCGCGGCCGGTCGCCGCATCCCACAGCCGGACACTGTGGTCATAGCCGCCGGACGCAATCGTGCGGCCGCTTGCGGCGCACGCGACCGACCAGACCTCGCTCGTATGACCGTTGAGCGCGCGCACTTCGCGGCCGGTCTGGACGTCCCAGAGCTTGACCGCGTGATCCCAGGCGGCGGAGACCAACATCGAGCTCGAAGCGGAACAGAACGCCACCGAGCTCAAGCGGTCCGTGTGTCCGCTCAAGGTGCGCAGTTCCCGACCTGTCGCGGCGTCCCAGAGCTTGATCGTCTTGTCGACGCTCCCCGAGGCCAGCAACCGGTCGTCGTCGGAGAAGGCGACTGCCGTCACGGCATCGCGGTGGGTACTCAAGGTTCGCAGTTCGTTGCCGCTCACGGCATCCCAGAGCTTGATCGTGTGATCGGCACTCCCCGACGCAACCGTTCGGCCATGGTGCGCGAAGCCGACTGAATTGACCGGCCCGGAATGTCCCTTGAGGGCATGAAGTTCACGGCCGGTTGCAATGTCCCAGAGCATGACCGTGCCGTCGCGCCCGCCCGTCGCGAGAGTTCGGCCATCCGAGGAGAAACTCACCGCATTGATGCCGCTCGAGTCGGGTTTGAAAGTCCTGAACTCGCGCCGCGTGGCCACGTCCCACACGATCGCCGCGCCGTCTTCCCCGGCGGAGGCGAGCATATGCCCATCGGGGGAAAAGACCACCGAATGCACGACATTCGAATGACCCAGCTGTGCAAAGACGTCGGGGCTCTCGGCGGCCGCGACCGGTACACAACCGAGTGCAAGCGACAATGCCATTGACCACCATCGCGACGCGCTGGCGCGAGATCGGTGTCGCTGATGATCCCTTCGGTGGCCCCACGCATTCACGACGTGCGACTCTTGGTTTGCCCTTTGTTTCTAGCATGATAGCGCCAATGCGAGATTTCCCCTAACCGCACGCGCTGGGGCCGCGGTCTCCCTGTGTGCCGCATTGAACATAAACTCAGGGCAGGCAGGCTGTTGCGGGTCAGTTCAGGTTCCCTGTTTTGACACCCACCTGGGCGGATTCGCTCCGTCCAAACAGCGCTTCGTCGGAAAGTCCATGCACTCTGCGGGTATGGGGCCGCGCGCGCCCTCTTGTCTCTTTCGGCCGCAGGATGCGCCCGCTCGGATCCGTCGTGCTACGCTCACGTGCTTTCGGGAAAGCGGACGCGAGCGTGAAAATATTCATAGTGATCGCAATGGTTTGCATGTCGGGCTGCAGCTGGTTTCATGCACGGAAACCGCCGCCTCCGGAGCCGCCCGAGCTCATCGTCACCGGCGCGCCCACGGGTTCAGTCCTGTTCATCGATGGGGCGCAAGCGGGCCAACCGACGGAAAGCAATAAGCGGACTCATGAACTCGTGGTCACCGCAGGCATGCACATCCTGGAAGTACGGATGGGGGATGCGACGGTCTATCGAGAGAACACCTACGTCGGACTGGGTGAAAAACGGGTCATCACGGTGCTCTCGGGCGTCCAGCGGGAATGAGAGATCCTAGCGAGAATCAAGGTACCCGAGCCTCTGCCCGGCGGGAGTCCAGCCACCGCCTAGCGCACGAAAAGCCTCGACAGCCGCGCGCGCAGCATCGGCATGAACCTGTGCCAAGGCGTCGCGCGACGCCAACAACTGACGGTCCGCGTCGAGTACCTCGAGCAGACTCACGACGCCGGCCACGTATTGCTGCTGCGCGGCCGCGCGGGCCTGTGCGTTGGCAGCCACCTCGCCCTCCAGCTCGACATATTGTGCTTCGAGCTCCGTGAGCTGGACGATTGCGTTCTCGACGTCCTCCGTGGCGCGCAGCATCGAGTGTCGATAATCGGCCAGTGCCTCGACGTGTGCGCCTTTTGCCTGTGCGACTTCCGCGTCAATGCGGCCGAAATCAAACAAGCGCCAGCGCAGTCCCGCGGCAGCCGACGGTTGGAATGAGCTCGCGTGGAACATCGCACTGCCGTTCAGGCTCTCGAAGCCCAACAAGGCGGCGAGTGATATCTTTGGGTAGTATTCGGCGACGGCGACGCCGATTCGCGCGCTCGACGCCGCCATGCGCCGCTCTGCGGCAATCACGTCAGGCCGCCGACGCAGCAGCTGTGCGGGTCCTTCTCCCGTATCGATGGCAGGGACGACATAGTCCGCGGACGCCGCCCGCAGCTCGGCAGCATAGGTTCCAGGTACTGCGCCCATGAGTACGTCCAGACGGTTCGATTGCAGCATGAGACCGGTCTCGAGCGGCGGCAGTGCGCCGCGGGCGTGGGATAGCAACGCTTTCGCCTGCGCCGACTCGAGGTCGGTTCCCACGCCGTCCGTCTGCCTCTGACGCACCAGATCGAGCAGCTGTTGGTCGATATCGATCTGAGCTCGAGTCAGGGCAATCCGCGCCTCGAACGCACGCAGGCGGAAATACGCATCGGCCGCTTCGGCCGCGACCGAGATCCGAACCCCGCCTTGCAACGCTTCGGCGGTCTGCGCGTCGGCCCGAGCGGCCTCAGCGCCGCGCCTCAGGCCGCCGAACAGATCGATCTCCCAGCTGGCGCCGGCATCAATGTCTCGCAGTGTCTGATCGCGTTCATATCCAGGCAATGCGCTGGCGATCTTGCCGATCGGACTGTCCAGCGATTGGCGTTGGGTCTGGACGGCGGCGTCAAGGTGCGCCTCCGGCCACTCGCGAGCGCCGGCCTCCTGCGCAACGGCGCGCGCCTGCGCGACCCGTGCGATCGCGGCAGCCAGATCGAGATTTTGCGCGAGCACCCGTTCGATGATTCTCTGAAGTTCCGGGTCATCGAAGCCGCTCCACCAGGTGTCGAGGGGCGGCGCGGGCTCCTGGGTGACTCGCGCGCTCAAAGCGGCCTGAGTTTCGTACGAAGCCGGAAGAACCGGCGTCGTCGGGCGATAGTTCGGCCCTGCCGCGCAGCCGCCGAGCGCGATCAGAGCGGCTGCGAGACTTGCGCGCGCGGTGAAAAGCATGCAGCGGGCCGCGTTCATCCGATACTCCTCAGTGGGCGTCCGCGGCGGCTGCCTTGGGTTGGGCCACGTTTTTCATCAGCGGCACCAGGCACGCCGCCGCAAAACAGACGATCATCATGGTGCGGAATGCATCGGCGTACGCCAATGTCGATGCTTCGCGATAAGTGAGGCTTCGCAGCTGTTGAAGCGCCGCCGCGTAGCCCGCTCCGCTCGATCCGAGCAAGGTGCCGAACTTGACGGTCATGCCGGAAATAAGGTGCTGCGACGCGATGTTTGCGGAAGTCAGCGCGCTCGCGATGTCGAGGAAATGAGCGTTGGTCCTGCTGTTGAGGATGGCGCCGCAGAGGGCGATACTCACGGCGCCGCCGAGATTGCGCATCATGTTGTAGAGGCCACTCGCGTACTTGAGCCGCTCCGGCGCCAGGCTGCCCAAGCCCAGGGTCACTGCAGGGGCGACGGCAAACACCTGTGGGAAGCCGCGCAGGACCTGCGGCAGCAGGAGCTGATCGCCGCCCCAATCGTGCGTGATGAAGCTATAGCTCCACATCGCCGTGCCGAAACTCGCGAGTCCGAACATCATCAGCCAGCGCAAATCCATCCGGCGCGCGAGCGCAATATAGATGGGCACGCCGACCAATGAGGCGGCACCCGTCGAGAAGATGGCGAGTCCCGTTTGCGAGGCACTGAACCCGCGAACGTAGCCCAAGAACAACGGAGTCAGGAAAATCGGCGCAAAGATACCCATCCCCGTGACGAACGACAGAATGCACCCGAGCGAGAAATTGCGGTTCGTCAGAGCACGCAGATCAACCACCGGGGCGTGGTAGGTGAGGCTGCGGGCAACGAACAGCACCCCGGCCACCCCGGCGATAATCGCGCAGTTCCTGATCGTCTGGTCGCTGAACCAATTCCAGCGGGTGCCGTCTTCGAGCACGTACTCGAGCGTCCCCAGAAAAAACGCCATGAGCACGATGCCCGCGTAGTCCGCCTCTTTGAGCAGGGTCAAGTCAGGTGTGTCGATGTCAACCAGCAGCGCGACGGCCAAGGCCACGGCCAAGCCGGGAACCAGATTGATGTAGAACAGCCAGTGCCAGTTCAGCGAGTCCGTGATCCAACCGCCGATAATGGGGCCTAAGGTCGGGGCGATCGATGCGATGGTCCCGATCACCGCTGCCGCGTAAACGCGGCGCGTGCCCTGGAAATAGTGAAAGGACGAGGTGAACACGGTGGGGATCATCGAGGCACCGAGCAGTCCCTGCAGCGCACGGAACAGGATCATGCTCTGGATGTTCCAGGCCAGACCGCACAGCATGCTGGCGACGGTGAACCCCAAGGCCGAAGCGCTGAACAGCCAGCGTGTCGAGAAGACTCGCGTGAGCCAGCCGGAAAGCGGAATCACGATGATCTCGGCGATCAGATAGGAGGTTTGCACCCAGCCGATGTCGTCCTGCGCCGCCGACAGGCCACCCCCGATGTCCTGCAGCGAGGAAGCCACGATTTGGATGTCGAGCAGCGCGGCGAACATGCCGACGCACATCACGGCGAACGGGACGATGGAGCGCCAGCCGGCGCTTGGCATCCTGCCCGGCTGCAGCGCGCCCGTCATGGCGCGGCGTGTTGCGTCCGCGTATCGACGCGCACCGTCGTCGACAGGCCAGGACGGAATAGCCCTAGGGGAGCGTCGCCGGCGTCGAGAGCGATGCGTACCGGCACTCGCTGGACAATCTTGGTGAAGTTCCCGGTCGCATTTTGCGGCGGGATGACGCTGAACACCGCACCCGTCGCCGGCGCCAGACTCGAGAGATGCCCGTGGAAGCTCTGATTGGGCATGACATCCACGACCACCGTCGCCGGTTGGCCGGCCCGCATGCGGCCGATCTGGTCTTCCTTGAAGTTCGCGTCCACCCACAATCCGTGAGCCGGCACGATGGAGAGCAGATGCGTACCCGCCGTGACGTACGCGCCGACCTGAGCGGAGCGATCGCCGATAAAGCCGTCGATCGGAGAGCGGATCTGGGTGTAACCGAGGTTGAGCCGAGCAGTCTGCAATTCCGCCTCGGATTGCGTGAGTGCTGCCTGCGCCTCCTTGACCGACGCATCCAGGACGGCAAGCTGCTTGCGGGCCGCATCCAGGCGCGCCGCGGCGGCTGCAGCACCCGACTGGGCGGTGCGGTCCGCGGTCTGCGCCTTGTCGGCGTCGCGGCCGGAACCGGCCTTCGTCATCGCGAGATCCCGGTAGCGCTTAGCATCCTGCGCGGCGAACGCCGCGTCGGCGCGACGCGATTGCAGATCCGCGAGCGCTTGATCGATGAGGCTATGCTGGAGTGCCGTCTGGGCCTGGAGGCTCGCAAGCGTGGCTTCGCGCTGCTGCACGGTCGCTGCCGCGTGATCCTGTGCAGCATCAAAATCCGCGGCATCGATCCGAATCAATTCTTGGCCGGCCTCGACGTACTGATTGTCCGATACGAGGATTGCCGTGACGAAGCCGCCGACGTGGGGCGAAATTTCGGTGACGTTGCCTCCGACGTAAGCGTCGTCGGTCCTTTCCAGGAACCGCCCCGTCGTCCACCAGCGGTAGCCGAACAAGATCGATGCGACGCCGAACACCAGCGCACCGGCGAAAGCCGCCACCTGCTTTCGCGACCGAGTTTGCCTGCGGGGCGGGGCGAGTACCGCGGAATCGTGGAGGACGCTGTCGTTCATGGCGGGCTATCGTTCATGCCGATCGCACTTACTTGGCGATGATCGAGTCGTAGCGACGCCTGACGCCCGACTTGGCGGCGGGTCCGGCCGCCATTCGGAATCTCGAATCGCTCAGAGGCTTGCCGCTGTCGCGGTCGACCAGCACGGGATCCGCCGGCGAGCCGGTCTTCGTATCCATGACCACCACACTGTGTCCCTCGGGCGCAAAATGCCGATTGCCCCACGCGAGCAGCGACAGGACCACCGGACGGAAATCGCGCCCGCATTCGGTCAGCACGTATTCGTGACGCGGCGGATGCTCGTTGTACAAGCGCCGTTCGAGAAGCCCGGTGCTCACCAGCTGATTGAGCCGCCTCGTCAACATATTCGGCGCGATGCCCAAGCTCTCCTGGAACTGGTCGAATCGGGTCAGGCCATACAGGGCGTCCCTCAGAATCAGGATGCTCCACCATTCGCCAACCCGCTCCAGGCTGCGCGCGATGGGGCACTGCATGTGTGCAACGCTCTTTCTTTTCACGGGTTTTGGCCTCTGTTCCGCTCTGTAACTTTCATAATGCTAGTCACTTCCACATAAGCTATCATTATGCAAGTCACTAGTCAAATGAACCCGATGCCGCCCCGCCGCGCGAAGGCACCGTGGCGGCGGCTAGCGAACCCTGGGAGCCTGTCTGAGTATTCCGCGTGGCCGCGACCGCGGCAGATTCCTAGCTACCCGTGATCAGGCGAATACTGCCGCCAAAGCGCAGGTATGCCCAAAACCAATTGATGAGCGTCGAAACCCGATTCCTGACGTCTAGCATGAATCCCAGGTGCACGATTCCCCATAGCCACCATGCCGGCGCGCCCGACAGCCGAAGGAAGCCGAAATCTGCCACGGCGGCCTTGCGGCCGATGGTTGCGAGGCTTCCGTAATGTCGATAGCGAAACGCCGGCAAAGTGTGTTTCGCTTCGATGAGCGCACGAATTTGTTTTGCAACGTACGCGCCTCCCTGCTTGGCAGCCGGCGCCAGGCCAGGCACCAGCTCCCCCTTCCAGCCGTTGCTCGCGACGGTATCGCCGATACCGAAGACATTCGCGAGCCCCGGGACTCTTAGGTCGCCCTCGACAATGAGACGACCCGCTTTATCGGCAGCTGCGTTCAACCACATTGCCGCCGGTGAGGCAGAGACCCCCGCCGCCCAAAGCACCGTTCTCGCTTCGATACGCCTGCCATTGACGGAAACGCCCATTGCATCGATATGATCGACTCGACCCCCGAGATGAACTTCGACCCCAAGCTGTTCAAGCGAGCGCTGCGCGGTGTTCGCGAGACGCTCGGGAAAGCTCGGCAACAGGCGAGGTGCGGCTTGAACCAGAATCACGCGTGCCTTGGAAGGATCGAAAGCACGAAAGTCGTTCTCCAATCCATAACGCGCCAATTCCGCGATCGCGCCGGCGAGCTCAACGCCCGTTGGCCCGCCCCCGACGATCAGGAAGGTGAGCAACCCTTCGCGTTCTGCCTCGACCGAGGTTGCCTCGGCCCGCTCGAAAGCAGTCAGAATTCGGCGCCGAATCTCCAAGGCGTCTTCGACACGCTTGAGGCCGGGTGCGAACGGCGCCCATGCCTCTTGACCGAAATAGCTGTGCGTGGCGCCTGTCGCCAGTACCAGATAGTCGTAGGGAATCTCGCCGTTTTGGGTCGAGACCATTTGGCGAGCAGTGTCGACCGCGGTGACGGTGCCAAGCAGTAGTCGCGTGGACGGAGAGTTTCGAAACATCTGCCGCGCCGGTGTCGCAATGTCGCCCGGCGATAGCGCGGCGGTGGCGACCTGATAGAGCAGGGGCTGGAAGAGATGATAGTTGGTGCGATCGATCAGGGTAACGGCCGCCGGCACGTCTCGCAACGCTTGTGCACAGCGCAGGCCGCCGAATCCCGCGCCGACGATGACGACCCGGGGCAGCCCTTGAAGTACGTTCAATCCAGATGCCTTGCCGACGGGAAAAAAGCGGTCGCGCAAACGCTGCGTCGCTCGATCGATCGAAATGCCTCCGCCCCCGTAAATGGCGAGAATCGCCAGGAACATGAGCAGGTAAATTGAATCGGTAGCGCGCGGATCCACCACAGAGGCCGCAACGAGGCTGACCAGCAGAGCCGTCGCGACGTAGCGCGTCCCAGCGCCTATCACCAGCAAGATGCCGCCCATCAATGCCGCTCCGGCCGGTATTCGCACGGCCACGTCCAGCGGAAACCAACGTGCAATATTGTCGAGAACCAATCGGTGAGTATCTGCGTACACCGCCATCAGCAGCGCCAATCCCAGCCATACTCGCAAAAAAGCGACATAGAGCGGCCCAACACGCATGCGTAGCCACGTGGAGACCTTGATGATCGCCGGAATCAACGGCACCGCGCTATCGCTTAGACCTCTGCGCAGCAGGTTGTCGAGCGAGAGCGCACCTGCACCATGAATGACAAACCAACCCGACAGAGCTATCCAGAATAGCTGGGTATCAAATGGCTCATATCGAAGCTGGGTTACGAAGGACAGGGCTAGCAGCGGCAGCGCCGCGTATCGAGTCATGAAGCCCAGCACGAGAAGCGCGGCGCAGACGAGGTAGATGGCGGTACTCAGAAAGGCCGCCGCTTCGGGCGCCAGAAATGGAATTGGATTCTCTTGGCTCGCAAGCTCCAGTGTCAGCGGCCAGTGCGTGAGCTGCAGGATGCCGAATACAAAAAAGAGTTTCGCAATCCATAGGCGGATCGCAAACTCGATGTAAGGCCACGCGAGGCCCTCGAAGAGGGACGACCAAAATTTGCTGATCGTCCGAGATACTTCAGTCAGCCTGAAATACAGCGGACGTCGGCGCCGCGCGGCGGAGTTGGCTTGCATGCCGAGAAGACCGGAGCAGCACGCGATTTATTCCAGATAGCTCCCCACCTGTTCCCCAAGTTTCGGCATGGAAGCGGGCCGGCCGAGAACAGCCGACCCGCCGCTCCGTCGCTCAGCGTCTCGTGATTACGACTTCAAGGTATTCGCTCGGCACGGCCATCGTGCCGTCGGAAGAGCGGTTGAACTTCGCAATCAGCATCAAGAGATCATCCTGCAGAGCCGTTTGCGATTGGGCGTCGAGCGCGGCAAAGGCTTTGAGCACGGGGCCATAGAATCCTCGAAACACCTCCAGCCAGTGCTGCGGCGAACGATAGCGGAACACGAAGTGGCGCTGCACCGCTTCCACTGACGCAGCGTGCGTTTCGAACAGCTCCTGGAGCCTCGGGCGGGCACCCCACAGGGCCGGTGACTTGGCACCCGGCGGGGGCGGCAGATATTTACCGATGGTTTTGAAGAGTTGGCCGATAAACCCATCGGGCGTCCAATTGGCGAGACCGATTTTCCCGCCTCGCTTGCAGACCCGAACCATCTCGGCCGCAGATCGCTCCTGATCGGGCGCAAACATCACGCCGAAGGTCGAGATGACCGCATCAAAGGACTCGTCGGGAAATGGCAGCGCTTCTGCGTCTGCTTCGCGAAATTCGATGTCGAGGCGCTCAGCCGCGGCACGCTCGCGCGCACGCTCGAGCAACGAAGGTACGTAGTCGGTCGCAACGACGTCGCACCAGCGGCGGGCGGCCGCCAGAGAGGCGTTGCCATTTCCGGCCGCGACATCGAGTACGCGCTCGACGGAGCGCAGATCGAGCGCTTCGCACAGGGATTCGCCGACGATCTGCAGCGTGGTGCCGACGACTGCGTAATCGCCGGAGGACCAGGCTGTTTGTTGCTTGCGCTTGAGAGTGATGAGGTCGACGCCGGCCTCGGGGGTACGAACGACTGCAGACATGTGCTTTCTCCTAATTTAGGTGCGTAACTGATCCAAGGGCGGGATTGCACTACACCGCAAGGCAGTCGCGGTAACGCAAAGCGGGACAAACGGAGGGACAATGCCGGTACACTGGAATGGTTCGGTATCGGTGGGAGCGGCATGCGGGATTCGGCGCAATCCTTTGGCTATTGGTTGCGGCGGCGCCGCAAGGCGCTCGATCTCACTCAAGAAGCGCTCGCGGAGCAAGTGAGTTGCTCCGGCTTTGCGATTAGGAAAATCGAAGCGGATGAGCGCAAGCCCTCGTTGCCGCTCGCCCGCCGGCTCGCCGTTGCGCTCGCGGTACCGGAAGAAGAACGGCGTGCGTTTCTGGACGCCGCGCGCGCAATTCGATCCATCGGCCGTCTACCGCTTGCCGGATCCCCGGTCGACCCTGCGGGCAAAGCTGCGGTGGAATTCGCAGGCGATGCCGCCACCTACGCCAAGAATGAAGTCGCTCCATTTGTCGGCCGCCGCGGTGAATATGAACTCCTGGTGGGCCTGATCGGGGCGCTCGCCGCAGGCCGCGGGAACACCGTCCTGATTGAAGGCGAGCCGGGAATCGGCAAGAGTCGGTTGATCCGCGAGCTCGTGCGCCACGCCGAGACCTTGGGAATGTCCGCCCTCGCAACCAATTGCTATGAAATTGAACGTGCCATCCCTTATCAGCCCGTGATCGATCTCGTCGCGCGTGCGCTCGGACGTGCATCGCCTTTCGAGCTCGGCAAACTAGCCCCTGTATCGCTTGCGGAATTATCGGCGTTGGCACCTGAGGTCGCAGAGCGCTATCCTCAGCTCCCCGCGCTTTCCCGTGATTTTCCGGAAGCCCGCCAAGCTCGATTGTCCCACGCGGTCGGTCAACTGTTCGAAGCCGTAAGGCACGATCGGCCGCTGATTCTCGTAGTGGACGACATCCAGTGGGCGGACGAGGCGAGCCTGCGGGTGTTTCATTACCTCGCTCGACACGCCGCCGACCAACCGACACTGATGATCTACGCGTACCGCGACGACGATCTCGCGAGCGACGAACGTCTGGCGCTGTTCATCGAGAGTTTACATCGCGAGTCCAACGCGCATCGGATAGCGTTGGATCGATTGCGGTTTCTGGACGCGAAGGCTCTGGTCGGGTCATTTCATGATGCCAAGCCGGAAACACCCGGACTCGCCACGCATCTATTTCTGGAAACGGAAGGCAATCCGTTCTTTCTCACGTCGATCCTACAGTCTCTGAGCGACGGCGAGACGCGGTGGGACGGCCTCGGCGGAAATGGGCCGGGATTGCTTCCGGACGCCCTGCGCGCGGCGGTTCGCGTACGCCTCGCCCACGTGCCCAAGGAAATCCGGCCCACGCTCGAAACCGCCGCCGTGCTCGGGCGACGCTTCGACTTCGATACCTTGCGCGAGGCGACGAACCAGTCCGAAGGCGAAGTGCTCGATTCTGTGGAGGCTTTGGTGAAGCGCCGCTTCCTGAGGGAGGAAACCGAGGATGGTGTCTACGACTTCAGCCACGATAAGGTCCGCGAGGTCGTCTATCGCGACATCGGCGGCGCCCGCCGCAGAGTGCTGCATCGCTCGGTAGCGGAAGCCATCGAGCGCTGCGTCGACGGCGAGTCGCACGAGCGCGATGCGCGGCTTTCCGAACACTACGAGCGCGCTCAAGAATGGTCCAAGGCGCTGCGGTATCTCATTCTCACCGCAGAACGCTCGCTGGCGCTTTTCGCGATGCGTGACGCATTTCACTGGCTGGATCGCGCTGTCGCCCTGTCGGAGACTCATCCCGATGCACTTGATCGGCAAGGACGGCTCGCGCTTTACGAGCTTCGTGGAACGGCGCGCGCGCAGGCCGGACTGACCGACGGGGCGGTTGCGGATATGCGCCGAGTTATCGATAGCGCACATGCCGCGGGCGATACCGAGAAGGCACGCGACGCGTTGATTCAGCTCGGCATGGCATACCGCCGAGCAGACCTTTACGAGCAGGCGACCGCGTGCCTCAACGAGGCATTGGCGGAAACTCGCAAAATGCAGGATGAACGCCAAGCGGCGGACATTCTCTATCACCTGGGAACCGTGGCGTGGAGTACGGGGTTGAACGGACAAGCGATCGGCGCTCACGAGGAAGCGGTCGCCATTTGCGAACGGATGAACCTGGTCGACGTCATTGCAGTGCAGGCGTATCACGGCCGTGGCGAGGCGCACTATGCGAACGCACAGCCCAACGAAGCGATCGCTTGCTTCAATCGCTCGCTCGGGCTAGCGCGCCAAATCGGAGACAAAAGTTACGAATCCGAGAACCTGATGATGATCGGACACGCCTGCGTCGGCAGCAAGGGACTCGGCGACTATGCACGGGCGATGGTTAACTTCGATGCGGCGCTGGAAATTGCGAATACGGCAGACTTGCAGTGGCACATGGGGCCCACTCTCCTGGGGCTCGATCACGTGCGAGCGTGCACTGGAAAGTACGGCGAGGCCTGGATGGGCATCCAAAAAACCCTCCATTGGCTCGAAGGCCTGAAGCAAGTGCGATATCAGCTCATAGCCTACGATTTTCTGGGCGAGCTGCTGCTCGACGTCAACCTACCCGAGCGAGTGATCGAGACGATGGAGCGTGCCCTCTTGCTTGCGCAGACGGCTGGCATCAATTTCTGGCGCGCCGCCCTGGAAGCTCATCTCGCGGTCGCGCGGATGCGGCGTGGCAGCGCGGACGGCGCCGCCTCGCTCGAGGCGGCGCTCGAGCGAACGCGCGGTGCGTCGGAGCGATATCTTACGATCCGATGCCTCGACGCATTGGCGGAACTCGCCATTGCCGGCGGCGATACGCGCCGCTGTCACGCGTTTGCCAGCGAGCTGCTCGCACTGGCCGAATCCAACGGCTTGCGCGAAGTCGAGGCGCGCGCCCGGCGGTGGCGCGGCGAGGCGTTTCTTGCGGATAGGGGCTATGCCGAGGCGCTCACCGAGTTGTCTTGCGCGGCGGCGCAGGCGCAGGACATCGGCCGCGTGCGGTTGCGCATGGACCTGGAACTCGCGCTTGCTCGGTTGCATGCTGCGCGCGATCAGCAGCATGAGGCCGGCCTACATGGGCGCAATGCCGATGAAATTCGCAAAATGATCGAGAGAAGTCTTGTTTCCTCGGAGCTGCGGGCGCAGTTACAGCCGGGCCTGGCGCATTAGCACCGCAACCACGCTTGGGAGGCTTGTTTGAACCCACTATCCACCGGTCTGAACATCTTCGCTTGGCTTTTTGTTCGGCTTCCACTCGGCTTTTCGCTGCCGTTCACGGCCATGTCGCTGTGGTGGGTTTTCGGTGGCTTCCGTCTCGCAAACGATAATCTGGCTACCCCGCTCGCCGCCGCGGTCGGCTCTTTTCTCGAATCGCTATTGCCGAGGGCCATCGGTACCGAGCTGATTGGCAATCTCGAAGTCTTCGTTCACGCCGGAGGGGTTATCGCTTTATTTGCGCTCGGTTTCGTCGTGGCCTACAACGTCGCCGCGCTGCTTAATTGGTTACTGGTGATATCCCGGCTAAAACCGGTCCCCTATTCCGCCGGACCGCCGCAGATACCGGATGAACGTCGGGTCGAGCAGAACCCTTTTCAAAACATACGGCGAATTGGCATCGTGCTCGCCGGCGGCGGAGCCAAAGGCGCGTACCAAGCCGGTGCGATGAAGGCGATCTACCGTTTCCTGGCGCAGCACGATGCGCTGGGAAAAGTTCGTGTGATTTCGAGCACCTCGATAGGCTCATGGAATGCCTTGTTTTGGCTTGGTAATCTCATCAAGCCTGGGTCCGATTGGGACCAGCGCAGCATTCATGAGCGCTGGTGGCGCTCGATCAGCGCTAAGTCGCTGACAGCTCCTTCGTGGTATTTCCCGCTCTTTCGCAATTCGTTTCTCTCCACGCTCCCATGGCAGCAGAGTTTTGACCGCCTGTTCGGGCGGCAAGACGTGAGCCGGCAACTATTGAATTCCACGATTCATTTCTATTTCACGCGCTCCGATGTACGGTCCGGCCAGCTCAACTGTGCGACGAACAACGCCGCTCCACCGCAAATCCCGCGGGTGACGTACGAATGTTTGGATTCCAATCGAGATCCCGCCGCCTTTTTGGCGGGCGTCAAGGCAGGCGTATTCGCCTCGATGGATCTGCCGCCGTTGTTTCCGTATGTCGAACGCGGGGACAGACTGTTCGAGGACGGAGGCGTGATTGATAATCTGCCGATCACTTTTCCTGCCGTGGAAGGGTGCGACCTGATCTTCATACTTCCCCTGAATTCGGATTTCGAACAACAGCCGAACCAGAAATCGGTCCTTGCGCGGCTTCTGCGAGTAATGGACGTTCGTCAAGGAGTGCTGGAACGCGCCGGGTTCAAAATGCTTTATCTTTACAATGAGCTCGCGGCTCTGCGTCATCAGGTCGGCGCCGCCGCAGTGCCCTTGCACGATCAAAGGGACCATGCATACGCGCCCCTAACCTCCGCGCTTCAGCGGCGGAACGAACTGATCAATGTGTTCGCCATCTGCCCATTGAAGTCATTCGTCGAAGAGACCATCAACACGCGAGAGCTTTGGAAGCGAAAGGAGGCTGGGGTGGCTTTTGACGTGATGCGCAATGCGACGGCGAGTCTCTTGCCCGCCTTTGATTTCCAGCCGCAAGACGCGGTCCGTGTGGCTCTCGTCAGTCGCGACGGGAACATTACCTGGGACGAGCATTTCTAGAGTTCGAGCGTCCCGAGCCGCGCGAGCGCCGCATCTCGCGCCCGCGCATCGTCGAACTCGATCACGATCTTGCCGGTGCCGTCGGCCCGCTGGTGGAGCTCGACGCGCATCCCTGGGCCGGCCATCACCTCGCTGATGACCGCGAGCACGGGAGGGGCCGCGGGCGAGCGCTCGGTGCGTACTTGCGTCGCCTTGCGCACGTGCGCCTCGGTCTCGCGCACGCTCCACTGATGCGTCGCGATGAGCTGCGCGAGGCGCACGCGCTCCGCGTCTTCCTCCAGACCGAGCAAGGCCCGCGCGTGCCCCATGCTGATCGTCCGGGCCTCGATCATCGTGGTGACTTCGGCGGGCAGGTCGAGGAGGCGCAGCAAGTTACTCACTGCCGCGCGCGAGCGGCCGATTGCGTGCGCAACCTGCTCGTGCGTGAGAGCGAACTCCTCGATCAGCCGCCTCAGGGCGCGCGCCTCGTCCGCGGGACTGAGCTCCTCACGCTGGATGTTCTCGATCAACGAGACCGCGAGCGCTTCTTGATCGTTGAATCCGTGAATGATCGCCGGGATGTCGGTGAGTCCCGCGAGCTGCGCAGCCCTGAAACGGCGCTCGCCCGCTACCACTTCGAACTGATGCGGGAAGCCGGGCACCGGCCGTACGATGAGCGGCTGGATGAGGCCGGTGGCCTTGATCGAGGCGGCAAGCTCCTCCAAGAGCTCGGGGCTGGACTCGCTACGCGTCGGCTGGTGCCCTGCGCGAATCGCCCTGATCGGGATCGAGCCGGCCCCTTGCCGATAGAGGCGGCGGGGGTGCGCGTTCAAGAACGCCTGCAGCTCGCTCACCCCACCCGCGCTTGCACTCATGCGGCAAGCCTACCGCAATCGCGCGCGAATCGCAGCCTTGCCTGCAATCAGGCTCGGGCTGCCGGGCATTCGATGGTCTCGGGTACCGTGGCGAGCGCCCCGAACTCGGCCGGCGCAAGGGGAACGCCTCCGTAGACGTTCCCCCGGCGGATGCAGTCAGGTTAGTGCGCCGCGGCGTCTGCAGCAGCCTTGGCTTTGTGCCGGTGATATCGGGCGCTTGCCTTGTGCCCCCTGGCTTTGGCTTTGTCCATCGCCTTTTCCGGACCCGAATGACCCGCCGCCTTCAGTTGGTCGCCCGCTTCCTTCGTTCCCTCGGCCGTCGCCTTGGCGCTCTCTTTCACGGCTTCTCCAACCTGGGCACTCGCCATGGACACCAGTGCGGTTCCCGCGATCGCAATCAAAATCTTCTTGATCATCACAGCTACCTCTTTTCCAACTTATCGCGCCCAACGGCTCCAGTTCTAGACGCGACGACGTGCGAGCGCGTGATAGAGGACAAGGACGACGACAGCACCTATCACCGCCACAAACATGCTGTAGATATTCAGGCCAGTGACACCGGTCGCACCGAACGTGGTAAAGAGCCAACCGCCGACAAAAGCGCCGACGACGCCCAGGACGATATCGAGCAGAACGCCCTCACCGGTTTTGTTGACCAGCTTGCTGGCAATGAACCCCGAAATGAGTCCGAGAATGATCCATGCGAGGAATGACATAATAACCCCTAGTTGTAGTAGTCGAATCGCGCGCGCACCATGCGTTCGCGCAGTCTCTTGAGCACACGGCTATTAGATACGCGCGCGCCGATAAAAGGCTGTCAGCGCCCAGGCCTACCGGCTGTAGGCATTTTCGACTCTTCGGACATCGCACGCGCAGCACGCAGGATTGCGGCCCGAGACTCTGATATATGAGCTCGGTCGCGCAGCACCTGCGCATAAGAGGACTCGCAACCGCGATGATGAAAATGATGAGCAGCGCGCTTACGGTCTCGTCAATTTCGCAATTCGAAACGAATGCGAAATGAATAGCAGGAATTCACGGGCTGTCCATCTTCCATCGTGGCTCGATAATGCCCGGAACCGGCCTTTGCGAGCCGCAAGGCACCCTCGTCGAGCCTCGTACTTCCTGTCGATTCGGTGATGGTCGGTTCGGAAATGAGGCGTCCTTTGGGGTCGACGCATGCTCTGACCGTCGCAACTCCCCGTTCCCCCAATCGAATGGATGCGTCAGGGTAGAAGTCATTGGTACTCGGAAATCCAATGCCCGGCCCTCCCTGCACTCGATTGACGGCGGTGGGCGCTGACGGGGGCAATACGGCGCGCGGCGGCTCACGCGGCGTCGTCTCCACTGCGTCCGTCGGGTCGGATTCGATCGGCGGCATGGGTTCTTGCAGCGGGAGCTCAATCCTGGTCCGCGCTACTAGCGGGGGCGGCGGCGGTGGCAGAGTAGTGCGCGGAGGTGGCTCGATAACGCGAATCGCGAAGGGACCTGCGATGACCTTGGTGAATTTCGGGCCTAGCCCCATCGCGAGGCCATAGAGCACCGCCACATGTAGAGAAGCGACCAGCACGAACGTGATCGTACGGCCCGTGAAGAATGGAAAATCGTCCTGAGGATAGCGGATGAATTGCGCGTGTCCCGTGGGCGAGCTGGTCGCAGGAAGCGCCGCCACGGCATGCTCACGTGCGATGATGATCGTCGCCCAACAACAACCGATCGCGAACCGTAGACGCCTGATGGCGCCGTGCTGTTCGGCCAAGTCCGCGAGCCATTCCTCCTCGAGTCGTTCCGACAAAGCGTCAGGCGCGCGCCGTGCCGAACGATGAATCAAACGCTGTGCAGTCCGTTCTACCCAGTCCCATGTTCGCTCGGAAGTCATTGGCCCTCCTGGCGTCGACGAATGTGCCGGCTCATGCAAGAACAATTCGACCAAAGCTTGCGAAGACCTCACTGGCGCGCTTCAATCCGGTCGGCGTCAGTCGATAGAAGCGACGCCGCGGCCGACCAGCGCTCGCTGGGTCTATGGACTCCCAGCGGCTGACAAACCATCCCGCTGACTCGAGTCGAAACAGGATGGGGTACAAGGTTCCGGACGCAAGTTGACAACGCTGCAGCACGTCGGCGCCCGAAAGCTCCTCGCTGGGATTTTCTAGAAACGCCTCCAACACCTTCAGCGTTTGCAAGGACATCCGAACGTCGCGATCTTGCTTACCCATAGTAGAAAGTCTACATAGGGTGCGGGTGCAATGCAAGTCGAGCACCCGCGCGGGGAACCGGCGTCTATGGGTCGGAAAGCTGCGGGTCTGCCTGCTTGCGCTGCGCTCAGTTCGTTGATTGACTAGCGGGTTTTCATTTCGTAACCTACTGGGACCAAATACAAGCAGAAATCCGCGGTCATGTTGCCGTCACTATTCAGCACCGGACGCTTAGGTGAACGAGGACGTCGCAGGTTCAACTGCGTGATCCCGGCGCAACTTCTTGGCAACACCCAGAATTGTACTCATCGCGCGCTGGGGGGCCGCCTTGGGCGAATCCCCGGTCGCGCTGGTCGCACGAGGCCTTAACACGCAACCTCCCCGGGGAAGAAATTGAAACTGCTCGTCAAATTTAATCTCGTATTCATCGCCCTTTTCCTGGTGGGTATCGGGGCGAGCGGTTACATATCGTGGGCGTTACTGCAGAGGAATGCCCGTGACGAAATCGCGGAAAGTGCACGGCAGATGATGGCCGTGGCGCTGGCGGTGCGCACCTATACGAATACCCAGATCAACCCCTTGCTCAAGACCCAGATGATCTACAGCTTCCTGCCGCAGTCGGTCCCGGCGTTCTCGGCGACGGAGGTACTCAACGAGGTGCGCCGCAAGTATCCCGCCTATACCTACAAGGAGGCCTTGCTCAATCCCACCAATCCGCGCGACCGGGCGGTGGAATGGGAGGCCGACATCGTCAATCAATTCCGCAACGGGGATGCCAAGGAGATCTTAGGCGTGCGTGAGACCCCCGGCGGCGGGGCCACGCTGTTCTTTGCTCGGCCCCTGACGATCACCGATGCGGCCTGCCTGCGGTGCCACAGCACGGTGGAGGCCGCGCCCAAACCGATGGTCGACATGTACGGCCCGGCGAACGGGTTTGGGTGGAACTTCAAGGAAACGGTAGGTGCGCAGATCGTCTCCGTGCCCACCGATGTGGCGCTTGGGCGGGCCAACAAGGCATTCATCACCTTCATGGGTTCCTTGGTCTGCGTGTTGGTGGCCATCGGTGTGATCCTGAACCTGCTGTTGTGGCGGATGTTCATCCGTCCGATCAGCCGGTTGTCGGGGCTCGCCGACCGCATCAGTCTGGGCGAGCTCGAGGTTCCGGATATCCAGATCCGCAGCCGCGACGAGATTCGCACGCTCGCCGAATCGCTGGCGCGGCTGCGCAAGAGCATGCTCCAGGCCATGAAAATGCTCGAAACCTAGCGCCCGGCGTTCATGGACCCCCCTAAGCCCAAATCGAACGGCATCACCGAGCAAGCCGCCCCCGAGCGGCTTGGGAAATACCCCCTATTGGGCATCATCGGCAAAGGCTCGATGGGCATCATCTACAAATCGATGGATCCGCATATCAGGCGCGCCGTGGCGCTCAAGACCATCCGTCGCGATCTGCTGGTCGATGACGAGAACGAGAATTTTTCCGCGAGATTCCGCATCGAAGCCCAGGCGGCGGGTTGCCTGGCCCACCCGGGTATCGTTTCGGTGTACGAGTACGGCGAAGAAGGCGCCTTCGCCTTCATCGCGATGGAGTACGTCGAAGGGCGGAGCCTGCGCGAGTGCTTCGAGCAAAAAACCCCTTTCAGCGTCGGGCAGGTGGTGAATATCGTCTCGCAACTGCTCGAGGCGCTGCAGTTCGCGCATGACCGCGGGGTGTGGCACCGCGACATCAAACCCGCCAACATCCTCATCATGCCGAGCGGTCAGGTCAAGGTGACCGATTTCGGTATTGCACGCATCGAATCCTCGATGTTGACCCAGATCGGCGCCGTCATGGGTACGCCCGGTTTCATCGCGCCGGAGATGTACTTGGGCGACACGTTCGATCACCGGATCGACGTGTTTGCCGCCGGAGTCGTGCTCTATCAGATGCTCGCAGGTGCACCGCCTTATGTGGGTACCGCGGAAAAGGTCATGTTCAAAGTCTGTTACGAGGCGCCCTTGCCTCCTTCCGTGGCCGGGCGCCTGCCCTCCCTGCAACCCTTCGATGCAGTTGTCATGCAGGCTTTGGCCAAACGCCCTTCGGATCGTTTCGCGAGCGCAGCGCTGTTTTTGGCTGCGTTGCAGAAGGCGCAGGCGCATGTCGGCGGTCTCGGCTCCGACGAAACGATCATCGAACCGCGCCCAACCGTACCGGTCCCCGCGAAGGAATTGACCAGCCAGCCACCCTCCACGAATACTCTGATCGGCGCAGGTTGGAACCCAGATGATCTCGCCTTGCTCGAGAAGAAGCTGGCGCGTTTCGTCGGGCCGATTGCCAAAGTGATGGTTCGTCGTGCCGCTCGGGAGACTCGGGACATCGTCTCGTTGACGCAGTTGCTCGCCGGTAAGCTCAGCAACGAGGTGGACCGGGAAGAGTTTCTGAAGGGCGCCGGACTCGTCACGGCTCCGGCAACCAAACCGCCGCGGCTGGCAATCAATCCGGCGAAAACCGGCAGCCAGCCGCCTGCCGTTCCCGCGCAAGACCCGAGGCCGCTGACCTCCGAAGACGTCACTCGGGCGTCGCAACTGCTTGCCATTCTCGTCGGACCGATTGCGCCGGTCCTGACAAAGCGCGCCGCGAAGCCGGGCGCCAACCGCGAGCAATTCATCGCCGCCGTCGCCGCCCAGCTCAACGAGGGTGACCGGGCGCAGTTTCTGCGTACCCTCGGCTAGCCCCAGCGCTCTGAGATTTGCTAGGCGCCAAGCGCAGCGGTGAGCTCGGGAAGCCGAACTCCCGCACGCAGCTCGTGCCGCGCTGCGGTGCCGGAGCGCAATTCGAGCACGGCGCGGGCGCCGGGTGCGAAGCGCATCCGGCCGGCGCGGACCCCCGCAAAGACGCGAAGCACACATCCCTCCCGATCAAGGAACACCACGTCGATGGGGTATCGCATGCCGATCGTGTGGATGCTCGAGCACGGGGCGATCAACAATCCTTCGTGCGCTTCGAGGGGCGCTCCCACGAGCAGCCCCAGGGCCCGGGCGATGAATCGCTCGGCAACCCGAACCTGGAGGACGCCCTCCGGCGTCTTGCATTGCAATAAGCCAGGCATCAGATCCCCGAGTGCATCAACTGCGTGACGATCGGGAACCCGATCACGATGAAGGTGCACGGAAAGATGCAAATAATCAGGGGACCCAGCATCTTCACGGGCGCCTCGAGCGCCAGCTTCTCCGCGCGCTGGAAGCGTTCCGTGCGCCGCTGTTCGGATTGCGCCCGCAAGATGGGACCGATGCTGCTGCCCATGAGTTCGCCTTGCACCAGGGCGCTTACCAGACTGTTGATCGCCGGGAAATCCAACCGAGCCGCCATGTCGCGCATCGCATCCGTGCGCGGTTTGCCGGCACGAACCTCACGCAGCAACCGGTTGATCTCGACCAGCAACGGACCTGAGGGCATCTTCTCCACCGACTTTTGCAGGGCGGTCGACAAATTCATGCCCGCCTCCACCGCCATCGTCACGATGTCGAGGAACGAGGGCAGGCGTTTGAGGATTTTAAGGTTGCGCCCCTTGGTCATGTCCGAGAGCCATAACTCCGGCATGAAAAATCCGAACACGGCGCCGGCCATGCCGCCGACCAACGCGCTTTGCCCCATTTTGCTGGTAATCCAGCCAAGTCCGGCACCGAACACGGCGGAGGCAACCAGCTTGCCTGCAAAGAACTGGGTCGGGGTCAGGGTGTAGTCCTGACCGGCGCGCCGCAAGGCCACCTGGATACGGGAAGCGGTCGCTTCAGTGACGGCCCAGCCGCAATAATGCGCCACCAAGCGCACCAGCGGCCACGTCACGCGGTAGAAGCGCGGCGGCGGATCCATGTAGCGCCGGTCATCGCTGGGCACCTCGGTCACGATCTGGCGGGTCGAAATCACAATCAGTGTCACCGCGATGGCGATGAGGGTGGGAATCAGTATCTCGATCATGACGTACTCCTTGTGGGCGATGAAGTCTGGCGCCGCGCTCGTTCAAACATCGATGGTGACGATCTTCTTGATCATTAGAAATCCGATCACTTCGAGAATGCCGATGACCGCGAGCACTGCCCATCCCAGCCACGGCTTGAACAACGGCGCCATGGCGTCGTGCTGCATGCGCGACAACACAAGCATGAGGAACAGAGGCAGACTGCCGACAATCAATCCCTGCAGCTTGCCCTGCGAGGTCAAGGAGCGAATCTTGCCTTCCATCGTCGCCTTTGCGCGCAGCGTATGGGCCAGCCGGTCGAGAGTTTCGGCCAGATTGCCGCCGACCTCGCGGGCGATCGTCATGGCCGTGACGACCAGCTCGATTTCCTCGAGCTTGAGTCGCGTGGCCATCGTCTCGAGCGCATCCTCCAGCGCAACACCGAGGCGCTGCTCCTGCACGACGACGCCCAGCTCTTGGGACAACGGGGCGGGAGTCTCGCGGATGGCGAGATCGAGCGCGATCTGCAGGCTGGTTCCGGCGCGCAGCGAGCTGCCCAGCATGAGCAGCACGTCGGGCAGCTGCAAGACGATCTTCTTGCGCCGCCGCTTGTTCATAACGGAAAAGGAGATCCGCGGCATCGCAATCGCGAGGACGGCAGTAAAGATCGGCAGCAGATGACTACCGGTCAGCCACCACAGCAGCGGCGGAACGACGAGCGTGCCGACAATGCTCAGCAAGAACACCCTGTTCGGGTCGATGAAGACGAAAGCCTCCTCGAGCCGGTTACGCGCTACAGTGGTGAAGCGCCGATGGTAGGCACCGCAACCCGCAGTCGCAGCGTGCAGCAGCATGAAGGCGGCGGCGAACGCCGCCGCGCCGATGATCACGATCATGAGCGTCTGGTTCACGGCGCACCTCCCTGACCATCGCTTCGCGCGAAAATTCCGATGTCCAGCGGCACGCCGATGCGCCGCAGCGAGTCGTAGAATTCGGGTACGAAACCGCAGCCGGTGAAGTACCCCTGGATCTTGCCCGCTGCATCGACACCGGTCTGGTGGTATTCGAAGACGTCCTGCAGCTGAATGCGGCCGCTCTCGACGCCGGTCACTTCGGTGATGTGAGTGACTTTGCGAGTTCCACACGCAAAGCGCGTCTGTTGCACGACGATGTCGATGGCGGATGCGATCTGCTCGCGAATGGCGCTGACGGGAAGATCCAGTCCAGCCATGAGCACCATGGTCTCCAGGCGCGCCAGCATGTCCCGGGGATTGTTGGCGTGCGCGGTCGTGAGCGATCCGTCGTGGCCGGTGTTCATGGCCTGCAGCATGTCGAGGGCCTCTCCGCCGCGGCATTCGCCGACGACGATCCGGTCGGGGCGCATGCGCAGCGAATTGCGCACCAGGTCTCGGATCGCAATCTGGCCCTTGCCCTCGATATTGGCGGGGCGAGACTCGAGAGATACGAGATTGGGGTGGTGAAGTTGCAGTTCGGCGGCGTCCTCTATCGTCACGATGCGCTCGCCCTTGGGGATGAAGTTCGACAGGATGTTGAGCAGCGTGGTCTTTCCCGAACCGGTGCCGCCGGAAATCACCACGTTCTTGCGATGCTCGACCATCACTTTCATGAACTCGATCATTTCGCGGCTGGCCGACCCGAACTTGAGCAGGTCCTGGGCGTCGAGCTTGCGCTTGGAGAACTTGCGGATCGTGATGCTCGGCCCCTTGAGAGCCAGCGGCGGAATCACGGCATTCACCCGCGAACCATCCTTGAGGCGCGCATCGACCATCGGCGAGCTCTCGTCGATGCGCCGGCCGATCGGCGCGACGATGCGTTCGATGATTCCGGTGACCGCACGGTCGCTGGTAAACGCCACGGGAAAGCGTTCCAGGACGCCCCCGCGCTCGACGAAGACCTCGTCGGCCCGATTGACCATGATCTCGGTAACCGCCGGGTCGGCGAGCAGCGGTTCCAACAGGCCCAGGCCGATGGCTTCGTCACGCACGGCGGCCAGCAGCGTCGGCCGGTCGAGATGCTTGGGAATGTCCGGCGTCTGCTCGATCAGTTCGGCAATCAGCTGTTCCGTGCGGCTGCGCAGCTCGGTATCGGCCATGCGATGCACATCGACGCGGCGCACGTCGAACGCTTCGAGCAGCCGGTCGTGAAGTGTTCGCCGCCAGGCGAATGATTCATCCTGTGCGGCGGAGCGCGCAGGTAAATCCAGCGCCGCGCCAGCCAACGGGGCAGCGGCGAGGACCGCCGCCCTGGTGAGAGTCGGGGCATCCGCCTGCGTCGCCGCGGGTTCCGCCTGCTCCGCCGCCCAGCTCGCCATGAACGCGTGCGGGCCCACCTGGATCTTGTCGGTGGGTTTCAGCGGACCGTGGGTGGTAACCGCCTTGCCGTTCACCAGCGTTCCTGCGGAGGAGCCTAAGTCGCGCAGAAACCCTTGATCATTGGAGACGAACAGTTCGGCGTGCTTGTTGCCGACCCGCCATCCGGAGAGCTTGAGATCGCAATCCGCGTCCTTGCCGATTCTCACCTTGCCCGCAGCAAACTGCGGGGCTTTTTGGCCATTGGATTGTTGCAGTTGGATGGTCCACATCGTCCTACTCCGCCAACTTGCCGTTGATGACGTTGATCGTAGGGGTGACATGGGCCTGCATTTCGTCGGCACGTCCGATCGATGCGGCGTTGGCTTGTTGCCCGACCGCCACCGAGCGCGGCGTCACCATCACCACCAACTCAGTGCGATCGTTCTGGAATTGCTTGGACTTGAACAGGTTGCCGAGCACCGGAATATCCTTTGCTCCTGGGATCCCGTTGGCGGCCTTGTTACCGTCGTTCTTCAACAGCCCGGAAATCACCAGCGTCTCGTTTTCCCTGAGGGTGACCTCCGTTTCGGTACGAGTCTTCTGGAAAGCGACCAAACCATTGTTGCTGATGTTCGAGAATGTTGCATCCGGCTGACTCACCTCAGCGACGATGGAGGAGCTCACATTGCCCTTATCGTCCGCTACCGGTTTGAACTCGAGGATGACTCCGTATTCTTTGTAGATCACCGTGGAGGTACCCAGCCCGGCAGCCACCGGCACCGGAATCTCGCCGCCAACCGTGAATTTGGCCGCACCGCCGCTCTTGCAGCTCACCGTCGGTTCGGCGAGCGTCCAGCTCTCGCCGGCTTGCTCCAGAACGTCCAGCATGGAGGTGAGGTTCGATGCGATGCCGAAGAAGCCGCCGTTGGTCGGCAGGGACCAGTTCTTCGACGTCCGGAGATTGACGCCGACCGCCGGGCCGTTTGCCTGGGTTGCCCAGTTCACGCCGAGCCGCCGAAGCGTCTTCTTTTCGATCTCCACCACTCGCACGTCCATGTACACCATGCGGTCCATCGACACTGGCGGTGCCTCCTTGCGAATGGGCACTGTGCTGACGATCTGAGGATAGATCTTCAGAAGCGCCTCGAGCCTGCTGGCGGTTCTCGCGCCGCTGTAATCCCCTTCGATAAGCACGTGGCCGTCGACCTGGCGGGCCGAGATACCGGGCTCCCCCGCCAGCAATTCCTGCACGTCGCGAAGAATCTGCGATACGTCGAAGCTTCGGACGTTCACCTCATAAGTGAACTGCGTGCCATTGCGCGTCCAGACGCGCAGCGACGTGGTACCGGCGTTCTGGCCGATCAGAACCACCTGGCTCGACGCAACCACGTTCGCTCGCAGCACCTCGCCGTTGCCCACCGCGATGCGCACGACGTCGGCAAGATCGAGCACCTGGACCTCGCCGTGGTAGAGCGAGAGCGGCGGTCCGCTGATGACCGATCGGGACTGCGCGCTGTCATCGACCGTGCCGGGCTTCGGTGCTCGCGCGCCGGCGCCTTCATTGGGCGCTCGTGGACTCACCGTGGATTGGTCTGCGGCACCGGCGGGAGCAGCGAGCGCGACCCCTGTCAGGAGGCTGAGGAAAATCATAAAACGCTGAATGTCGGCTTTCATGTCTGACTCCTGTTCGGATCGGTCGTCGGGCGGTGCGTGTTCGATGGAGCGATCGTGCGCGAAGCGGGGGGCAACGAATAGTGACCAATGGCACATTGGCACCGGTGCCCCGAGTTCACGTGACCAAAGGCATATCGCGGGGATTCACGGGCAATGTGCGGGCGCATTTCGCGGGACTGTCGTGCGACGACACCTCCGGGGGAACCTGCGCGGTCAGCGCGGAATCTTTTTTGGCCACCAAAACCGAGATCATCCTGTAGGCAGCACGTACCTGGGCCTCGAGCTGCGGCGACTCGTGGTTCAGGCCTGTCGAGATGGTGCCGAGGGCGATCGCGGCACCGAGCGTCAACCACCTGCAATTCAGCGGCAGTGGGCTGGGAACAAATTTCATGGGTGCCTCCTCGCAGTAGATCTGGGGGCACTGTGTTCCTCGAAACGCGCTCGCCCCAGTGTCCTTGGTCACCCTGATGGCTTTGGTCACATTCCTGCCGGGCGCATGTGCGTGCCCGCCGAGAGCAAAAAAACGACGCCGGTCGCGCCCAAAGGCGGCCGGCGTCGGATTGGCGGGGAAATGCCTCGGTAATCGCGCGAGCTAGGAATGACCTCCGACGATGTACTGCACCGCGAGCTGATGCGCGGCTTTCGGTTTCTTGGGCAGCACATCGTCGATGTTCATTGCAGGGGTCGAGTTGGGTCGAGCATCATCCGGGTTGCGCAGCACCGCGGTCAGCCTACCGGAGTTCTTCGCCACGACGATGCGCTGTGCATCGGCAGGGCTCACCGACAATGTGATGGTGGTATAGGTATGCGGCTGGTTGTTGCCTTCGCCCTTGCGCGTCACCTGGCCGGTCGCGAGCACCTCGACGTTCGACAGCAGCGAGAATGTAGTCTCGGTGCCGCCGGCGCCGGTGCCGTGCGCAGTGGCCATCAAGTCGATGTGGTCGGTGGGCCGGAGCATGCCCGAGATCGAATTGACCTCGTCGACTTCGGTCGTCAACGCCCGGTTCCCATTCTCCAAAGTCGAGGAGAACACCGTGCTGGTCGACTCCAGGTGGATGTCGAGCAGCGTTTCGCCCGCTTTCAACGGCGCGCCAAGCCTTTGGCCGATAAATTGCGAAAAATGGCGGGGATCTATGTACGACGCATGCACGTAGTCCGCGGGGACCTTACGCTTGGCGAACAAGGCCATCTGAATCGGCGTACCGCGCTTCAGATCGTGTTTGGGAACTATGACCGTGACCAATTTGTGGGCGGCTTTTGCTTCCGCGTCGATCGCTGCCATATGATCCTTCAGCATCTTATGGCTGAGAACAGTAGCGATGAGACCGAGCGCGATCGCCCCCCCGAGCATCAGCCAGCTGCGGTTGAAGTGCGGCATCTTTAGGGAAAATTTCATGGATCTCTCCTCAGGGTAGGGACAGGAAAAAGGTCAAATCAGCGTAAAAATCGCGGACCGCTTGAGCCAATTGCTTGCCTACCGGCGACTGCGCGGCAAAAAGGCAAACCGCCAGCACGGAGCAGATGATCGCGTATTCGATCATCGCCTGTCCGCGCTGCAGGCGTCGCACGGGGTTGCTCAGAGTGGGGCTCATGCGAATCTCCAATGACTTGCTTACAGTTGCCACAGTGCCGGTCAATCCGCGTCCGGCCCAGTGTCCTTAGTCACGAGATTGGCTATCAGAGTCGAACCTCGTCCCCGGCTCATCTCGACGATGCTCAGCTGCATTTCGCTGCCGCCTCTCGCGAACGCGACGAAACTTCCTGGTGATCCGCCGGCGGTGCGAGGAGTTTCGGTGGCCTGGACTTGCCGCCAGCCCGCGTTGGTCAACGATGCTTGATAGAACCGCGTGACCGAGCTCTGCGGCTGCGGCGTCAGAAGCACTACCGTGCGGCAGTGTTTTCCCGGATCATCCGATTCCACGACCGAGTACACTTGTGCGCCGGGCATGAGCGGCACCTCGCCGGGATCGCGCTGCACTTTCGATCCTGCGATCTGCGCAATCGAGATCAATCCCTGGCTGCCTCCCCCGTCGGCATCTTCGACCTTGGCCGTCATGAAGAAGGGACCGTGCCGCTGGCTGACGACGGTTGCTCCACTCATCGGCGTGATCGAGGGCTTGGTGGAATAGCCGCCCGACCAATACGCACGAAAGTACTCGACGACTTCGCCGCTGTTTGCCCGCGAATGAAATTGCATCACGCGCGTCGGCACGCCGTTCACACGCATGCTGTCGCCGACCCATTCGAGCCTCGACTTCGGTGGCGACGGGATCTCCGGCCAAGTTTCGCCGGCCGCGGCGCTACCGATCGAGGACAACGTGAAGATCAGTGCAAGAAACGGCGCGCCAGTATATTTGCGGTTCATGGTGGTTGCCTCCTTCAGTAACAGGCGTCGTTGGCCTGGTAGTTGGCGCCCGGCGCGGTCGCATCCGGAACGACGTCCGGCCGGTCGCATCCGAAGTTAGGCGACGAGTCCGAGAACCCGAGGACCACGAAGGCGTCCAGCGCCACTTGAAGCGCCTGGAGGACCGGATTGTTCCTGCCGATGTCGCTGGGAAATAGAGAAAAGTTGGTGACGGTCGATTGATGGTCGGCCACGTCCTGGGGTCCATCGCCGTTCCACGCATCGCCCGCCACAACCGTTCTCGCCGCGACCGTCAAATTCAGGCTGCTGAGTATCGCCGGCAAGTGCGCGATGTTGGCGACCGGGACCGTTACATCGGCCTGGATTTGGCCGTTCCTGTTCAGGTTGTTGAACTCCCTGCTGGCTTCGTTGATCGGCGAGAAGAGGCCGATGTCCATCGAGTTCGACGCGACGCTGACGCCGATACCCTTCGTCGGATCATCGTAGCTGGTTAACAAGGGTGTCCCGTTCATCTCGCTCCAGAGCGGATTCAGCGTGCCGTCGGTCGCCAAGCCCTGAGTGCTGTCCTGAAAGCCGATCTTGCCCTGGTTGCGCGAGCCATCGGTGAAGAATCTCGCTCGGGTTTCTTCCGCCAGAACCGACGCGCCTTCAATTGCCTCGGAAGGTACGAGTGCCCGCTCGAAGGCCGCGTAGCGGCTCGCCTGAATCGCCTGGTGTTTCATATCCGCGAACTTGCCCATGTAGACGATGCCGAAGAACAGCGGCAGGAACACCGCCATTCCAGCGACGAATTCCGTGACGGCCTGGCCGCGCTGCAATTCAGGTGTGCGGGTTTTCATGTCGTGACTCCTCGTGAAGTAAACGTATGCGATCTCACCGCTTCACGGCTCATGGCGTCGCCGGGCTCAGCGCGGGGTTTGCGCCGATAGCCATGTAGAGCCCAGCCTTCGTGAGATCATCCGTTGGCGTCAGGCGCGCCTGCCAGTAGGGGTTGTACAAGCTCGCGTACTCGTGCTTGTGATCGGGTCGCGGCAGGTTGCCCTGGGTGATGTCCTTTTGGCTCCAATCCGGCCGCGCAAAAAAGACCTTGGCGGAAGCGATTGACGTGAGCCGGTCACCATTTTGCACATTGTCTGCCAAGTCCGGCGATCCTTGCGGACCATCGACGGGGACGTTATTCAACCCGATTCGTTGGGTGGTCAGTGTAGCGTCGGCCTGTTTCTGCACGCCGGCCACGAAGATAAGCGTCGGATCAGCACTGTTGGGGCCGCCGGGATTGGCCAAATCAACGATGTTCGGGATGCCGTCGGCACTGATTACATTTGCGGCGTCGACGGCATCTTGGCAATTCGTGGTTGTCCCCGTTCCGAAGGTCGAGTAAGAGGGGTGGCACAGGTCCTTGCTGACGCCGCCATCGTTGTTGGCGTCGGCGCGGCCGTAGGCGATCGGCACCAGCGGTATATAGACTTTTTCGTAACCGCATGGAATGCCCCAGCAATATTGCAGTTGAGCCCAGAACGGATCCAGCGAATCCTGCGCCGCCCAATGGTCGTAATCGATGAGCTCGGTCGTCCCCGACGTCCTGTCGAAGCCGGCGTAGCTCTGGAAGCCCGAAGCTATCAGCATGCCGGCTTCCAACGCGGTATTGAGGGTAGTAATCAGCCACCCGTTTCCCCGCTTCGTCGAAAACTGGTCGCGGGAATTCAGGATCACGGCCGCCGCATTGCCGCGATCGTTGCCGTCGTAGTTCCGGGTGAATTGGGCCCACTCTTGCTCGTTGGCAAGAAGCATCGCGGCTGCGAAAGGCGTGTTCAGCTCGGGTTGCGTATCGAATTGGCCGCCGAACGTCGTTTCATTCGCGTTTGCGATGCCGTTCGCCACGGAAGTGGCCGCCGCGGCCACGGTGGCGGCCGCCGCTGGGCTGCCGACGAGGAGGCTACGCGCCAGGCCTAGCGCCTTGTTCGCGGTGTCGCAGGCCAGGATGACGGCCCGCGCGGCCTGGTCGGTGACTTGCTGCAGGTATTGCAGAGCCTGCGCGTGCGCATTCAAGCCGTCGACGATGGCCGTACCGATGATCGGGACGACCGCCAGGAATTGGAGATAGTCGGCCAAGTACTGCGCCAAGGTCGCGTCATAGCGAACCCACGAGTCGGCACTCAACATCTGCGCGATCGTCACCTCGTTGGCGATCATGGCCCGGTTCGTATAGGCCGTGAAGTTCAAGATTCGCGCTTCGACCAGCGCGCCGCTGAGTGCGGATGCGTCGGCGGCATTGACGGTCTTTTCTTTCTCGTTTGCCATCTGGCCCACGTTGTAGACGAGCGCAAGAATTGCGCAGCTGGCGGCAACGGTCGCCAGAAACCAGAGCAGTACCTGGCCGCGCTGCCTGACTCGGGTGTTCGAACGCTGGTTAGCTTTCATCGGTTGCTCCTCGCGGTGCTGCGGTCTTGATCGTCCTTGAGTGCATGTTGGCGGTTTCGACTCGCGCCGCCTATTGACGAAAGTCATCTCGCTCTGCGCGTGCGCCCTGCCGGGTGCAAAAAAAAGCGGCGGCCTTGGGCCGCCGCTTTCATCGCCTCGCAAGGACTGCCGCTTACTGGTCCGTCACGTTCTGACCGTAGGTGTCCATGCCTTCCTTCTTGTTGGCCGCGGTGTTTGCCTCGGTATCGGCGCTGTCCGCGATCGTCTTGCCGGAAGTGACAAGGCCGGTGTTGCCCGCGACGCCGGCGGTGATCTGGGCCACCTGCCCCTGCAAGGTATGTCCGAAGGCGCTGTAGACGCCGATCGCCGCAATCGCGACCAACGCCACGATGATGATGTATTCGGTCATGCCTTGGCCGAGCTGCTTCTTGCCGCCGACACGCTTGTTGAATTTGCTGCTGTACATTTTAAATTCCTCCAGGAAAAAAAGTTGGGTTTACTCGATCAATGTCGTTGTTTCAATCGCCGGGAGCCATCGTCCATCACCGACTCCCGATTATCTATTGACTAAAGTCCTGTCGCGTTGATGACCAAAGTCACGGGATCCTGGCCTCAGCTTTCACTTTCCAATTGAGCTTGGCCATCGACTGAAGTCGCACCGAGTCAGTGTGACTAAAGTCTTGTTGAATTCCGTCCACGACACATCGATCTCGCGGTACGCTCTGTGCGAGTCATTGTTGAAGCTTGGTGTAATTGTTGAGCGATGACGGCTATCTAAGGAGTGCGCTGATGAACCTCTATTCGCAGACCAGATCGACGCAAGG
>DATMNF010000129.1:0-2388 GCA_035569355.1 Steroidobacteraceae bacterium | reverse complement strand
GGCGGCGAGCAGAACGCACCCTTGGGGCGCGCCGTGATCGGCGGCCTCATTTTTGCTACGGTCGCGACCCTCTTTTTCGTGCCGACGGTGTTTTCAATCATTCATGGACGCAAGTCCGCGCACCCTGCGCACGCAGCGGAGAGCATTCTTGTCTAACCCTTTACGCAAGATGAATCCATACCTCCTGGCCTTGTTCGCGGTTGCGCTGGTACTCGCGGCCTGGGGAGAGACCGATCGAGTGATCGCGCGCAGCTCGTTGGCGAAACAGAGCGCGATTGACGCCCCGCCGACGGTGGTCACGGTGAAGCCAGATCGGACCGATCTGGGCGAGGAATTGATCCTCCCGGGCACCGTCCAGGCATTCATCGAGTCCCCGATCTATGCGCGTACGAACGGCTACCTCAAGGTCTGGTATACGGACATCGGGAGCGCGGTGAAGAAGGGCGAACTGCTCGCGGAAATCGAGACGCCGGAAGTCGATCAACAGCTGACGCAGGCGGTTGCCGATCTCGCCACGGCTCGGGCCAACGAGGCGCTGTCGCAAACGACGAACGCCCGCTGGAAGGAGTTGCTCAAGACGGAATCGGTCTCGCAGCAGGATGCGGATGAGAAAGCGGGCGGCGCGGCGGCAAAGAAAGCGGCCGCCGAGGCCGCCGCCGCGAACGTGTCGCGCTTGCGAGATTTGGAATCGTTCAAGCGGGTCGTGGCGCCCTTCGACGGTATCATTACAGCTCGCAATACCGACATCGGTGCCTTGATCAACGCGGGCCAAAGCGCGGGCTCCGAGCTCTTTCGCTTGGCCGACACGCGTAGATTGCGGATCTACGTGCAAGTGCCGGAGCCCTATGCCGCGGCTGCGAAACCGGGACTCGAGGCGGACTTGAGTTTCAGCGAACAGCGCGGCAAGGCGTACACGGCAACCGTGGTGCGCACATCGAACGCACTCGATCCCGGCCTGCGCACCCTGCAGGTCGAGCTCCAACTCGACAATTCCGAGCGCGAGCTCTTTCCGGGCGCTTATGCCGAGGTGCATTTCAAGCTCGCGGGGAACGCACGTTCGCTGCGCTTGCCCGCCGCCACGGTGCTGTTTCGGGCGCCCGGGTTGCAGGTGGCCACGGTCGATGCGCAACAACACATCCAATTGAAGAGCATCGTCGAGGGTCGAGACTTCGGCAACACTATCGAGGTGCTGTCGGGACTCGATGCCGACGATGCGGTCGTGATCAATCCGCCGGATTCGATTATCGACGGCATGACCGTGCACGTGGCCACGCCGTCGTCAGAAGCTCCAAAGAGTCGGGTCGCGAAGGCCTCATGAGCCGCTCGATCGTTGCGGCGATCGCTTCCCTCGGGGTACTGGCTGCTTGTTCCTTCGCGCCCACTTACCGGACGCCGGACAGTTCGCCCCCCGCGCCTGTCTACCAGGAGGCGGGCGACTGGCAGCAAGGGCAGCCGCTCGACAGCGAGCCGCGGGGAGCCTGGTGGATGCTGTTCCATGACGAGGCGCTCGATACGCTCGAGAGCAAAGTCGACGACACCAACCAGAATCTCAAAGCCGGTTTCGCCCGCTTACAGGAGGCGCGCGCGGCGACGCGGATTGCGCGCGCGAATCTGTTCCCCACGCTCACTGCGGCCTCATCCGCGAGCCGGCAGCGCGTCTCCCAGAATTCGCCGACCTATGTGAAGGGATCCGAGCCGACGTTCAACTATTTCGACCTCGAGGCGGATCTCTCCTACGAGATCGACCTCTGGGGGCGGGTACGCAATACCGTAAATGCGGCGAAGGCGAATCAACAGGCCAGCGCCGCCGATCTCGCGACCTTGATTCTTGCGCTGCACGCGGAACTCGCCACCGACTACTACTCGTTGCGTAGCGAGGATGCGGAGCAGCTGCTGTTCGAGCGGACCGTCGAGGACTATTCGAAGTCTCTTGAGCTGACCCAACGCCTATACAAAGGTGGTGCGGCGGCTGTGGCTGATGTAGATCAAGCGCAAGCCCAGCTCGAGACCGCGCGAACCCAAGCCGCTGACATTGCCCTAGAGCGTGCTCAGACCGAGCACGCTATCGCAGTGCTCATCGGTGAGAATCCCTCGCGCTTTCGCCTCGATTCGAATCCCTTGTCCGTGGATGCCACGCCTCCGCCGGTCGATCTCGGGCTGCCGTCGACCTTGCTCGAGCGTCGCCCCGATGTGGCGGCGGCGGAGCGGCGCGTTGCCGCGGCGAACGCACAGATCGGCGTCGCGCGCGCCGCGTATTTCCCAGTATTCAGCCTCGCTGCCGCTGCAGGACTCGATAGCACAAGCACCTCGACGTGGCTGACTGCGCCGAGCCGACTGTGGTCCGTGGGGCCGCAAGGAGTGCTCACCCTGTTCGATGCTGGGCGACAC
>DATMNF010000128.1:0-18601 GCA_035569355.1 Steroidobacteraceae bacterium | reverse complement strand
GTTCGCACTCGAGAATGCCTGTGCGTTGATGCGTCATCAGATGCCGGACGGCGGCCTCGACCGCACCGTCGCGGTCGTCGACTTCGGCGCCAGCAGCACGACGTTCAGCGTACTGCGCGACATGCGAGTCATCTATACGCGCGACTTCGCGTTCGGCGGACAGCAGCTCACCGAGGAAATCATGCGCACCTACGGGCTCTCCATGGAAGAGGCCGGCCGCGCCAAGAAGGAAGGCGGCTTGCCGAGCAACTATCAGCCGGAAGTGCTCGATCCCTTCATCGACGACATGACGCAGCAGGTCAGCCGTTCGCTGCAGTTCTATTTGGCATCCGGCAGCGGCCGCTCGCAGCCCGATCAGATCTTGATCTGCGGCGGCTGCGCCAACATTCCGGGCGTGGCGGACGTTATTTCCAGCCGCGTCGGCGTGCCCGCGGAGAAAGGTGATCCGCTCGGCAATATGAAGGTGTCATCGAAGGCCAAAGCACAAGCTGTCGGCCGCGATGCCACCGCGTTACTCACAGCCTGCGGCCTCGCGCTGCGTAGCTTCGACTAAAGAGCAGCCATGCCGCGTATCAATCTACTTCCCTGGCGCGAACAAGAACGCAAAGTCCGACGCCGCGAGTTCGCGGTCGCCGCGGGCGGGGCGGTATTCGCCGCCGCGATCTTCGTTCTGGGCGGTAAGCTCCTGTACTCGAGCTGGACCGATGCACAGAACGCCAAGAACAATCTCCTGAAGAAGGAAATCGTCAAGCTCGACGCTCAGATCGCCGACATCCAGGATCTCGAGAACCGCAAGCAACGCTTGGTTGCGCGCATGGAAATCATCGAGAAGCTGCAGCGCAAGCGTCCTGAAATCGTGCATCTCTTCGATGAGATCGTGAAGACGGTTCCCGACGGCATCTATCTCACGGGAATCAAGCAGATCGGCAACAAGCTCGAGATCCACGGCGTGGCGCAATCGAGCACGCGCGTGTCGACGTTCATGCGCAATATCGATTCGTCGGTGTGGATGGATAACCCGGTGCTGCAGGTGGTCGAGTCCGCCAAGGATTCCCCGACGGGCGGCTCGAATTTCACGCTCACCAGCGATGTGGTCGGTGTGGACCTCGAGCACGGTGGCGAAACAACGGTGAAGAAGGTTGCGGCGAAATGAACTTTTTCGATCAGCTACGTAGTCTCGATCCCCGCGACGTCGGCCGCTGGCCGCTGCCGGTGCGCGGTTTCTTCATCGCACTGATATTCGTCGTGGTCGGGGCTTTCGGCTGGTACATGTTCGTCTGGAACGACGATCGGCCGGTTCTGCAAAAAGCCCAGGCTGATGAGCTGGATTTGCGGGCGCAATTCGAGAGTAAGCAGCAACGCGCGGCGAACCTCGACGCCTACCGCGCGCAGCTCGCGGAAATGGAGCGCAGTTTCGGCGCCATGCTGCGGCAACTACCCGGCAAGACTGAAGTTCCGAATCTACTGGTCGATATCTCCCAAACCGGGCTCGCAGCCGGCCTGCAGGAGAAGCTGTTCCAGCCGGGCAGCGAGAAGGGCAACGGCTTCTATGCGGAACTGCCCATCAAGATCAAGCTCGTCGGCACCTATCACGATTTCGGCAATTTCGTCAGCGGCATCGCCGCACTGCCGCGCATCGTCACGTTGCACGACATAGAGATCAAGCCGGTGGACGCCAAAGGCAATTACGACAACCTGACCATGGACGTGACTGCCAAGACGTACCGCTACATTGAAGATGAAGGCGGCGCGCGCCCGGCCAAGAAAAAGGTTGGAGGTAAATCGTGACAATCAGAGGCAACGCGCGCCTCGGCGGGTCCTTCGTCATTGGCGCATTGCTGGCGGCTTTGGGCGTCGCCGGCTGCTCCGGCGGACAATCGGATCTCCAGAAATGGATCGCCGAAACCAAGAAAAAGCCCGGCGGACGCATTCAGGCCTTGCCGGAAGTGAAGCCGTACGAGACGTTCGTGTACAGCGCCTCGAGGATGCGCTCGCCGTTCCAGCCGGTTGGGCCGAATTCGGCGGCCCAGGCGGGCCTTCGGCCCAGTTCGCGGCGCAACCGCGAATTTTTGGAAGGGTTTTCGCTCGACACGCTGAAGATGGTCGGCACCTTCAAGGTGGGCGGCAGCTTCTATGGGCTCGTCCAGTCCAAGGACGGCCTCGTACACAAGGTTCAGCCCGGCAACTACCTCGGGCAGAACGACGGGAAAGTTACAGAAATTACCGGCGGAAAAATTAGTCTCGTCGAAATCGTACCGGATGGGCTCGGCGGCTATATCGAGCGACCGGCCTCATTGGCATTGGCCAATTGAGACCACAGGGAGAAGAGAGATGATTAGATTCAAGATACGAACGTCAACGCTCGGCGCGATAGCGCTCGTGGCTTTGGGCGTGATCGGTTTTGCGGCACGGGCCCAAGACCCGCTCAAGCTCGAGTCGATCGACGTTCAGACCTTGTCGGGTCAACAGGTGCAGCTCAAGTTGCACATGAGCGGCCCGGCTCCCGAGCCTCTGCCGTTTACCATCGACAAGCCGGCGCGCATCGCGTTCGACTTGCCCAATACCACCCTCGCCCTGCCGTCGCGGCGCATCGACGTCCGCTCCGGAGGCGTCGACACGGTGCTTGCCGCCGAAGCGAATGGCCGCACTCGCCTGGTCGTCAATGTGGATACGTTGCTGCCCTACACGACCAAGGTCGAGGGCAACACCATCACCGTGACTCTCGGCAGCCAGCCGGGCGACGCCGCCAAGCAATCGGCGATCGCGCGCGCAAGCACGGGTCAGGGTGCCGCCGCGGTCGAACGCTCGATCCGTACCATCGATTTTCGGCGCGGCGCCGACGGTACCGGCCGCGTGATCGTGCAGCTTACCGATCCGCGCACCCCGGTCAATGTGCGCCAGGAAGGTAATCAAGTCGTCGTCGACTTTGCCGGGACCCTGATGCCCAAGAATCTCATGCGCCGCTACGACGTCATGGATTTTGCGACGCCGGTGCAGACCGTCGACGCGGTGCGGGTGGAGGGCAGCTCGCGCTTGGTGATCAGCGCTCAGGGCGACTTCGAACAATTGGCCTATCAATCCGATAATCAGTACACCATCGAGATCAAGCCGTCGCTCAAGCGCGCCTCTTCCGAGGAAAAGAAGGAGTACACCGGCGAGCGCTTGACGTTGAATTTCCAGGACATCGATGTGCGTTCGGTGTTGCAGCTTCTCGCCGACACCAGCGGCCAAAACATCGTGGTGAGCGATTCGGTCACGGGAAATTTGACCTTGCGGCTGCAGAACGTGCCCTGGGATCAGGCTCTCGACATCGTGTTGCGCACCAAGGGGCTGGACAAGCGCCGGCAGGACAACGTCATCATCATCGGGCCGACCGCCGAACTCGCGTCCCGGGAGAAGGCCGAACTCGCTGCGCGCAAGGAAGTGCAAGAGCTCGCACCCGTGCGAACCGAATTCATGCAGGTCAATTACGCCAAGGTCTCCGACCTCGCGAAGCTGATCAGACCGGCTGCCGGCGGTGCCGGCGGCGGTGCCGCCGGTAGGAACACCATGCTGTCGCCGCGCGGCACTTTGTCCATCGATGAACGCACCAATACGCTCATGGTGCAGGACACGGCCGAGAATTTGGCCGACATCCGCCGCTTGGTGCAAACGCTCGACGTGCCGGTCAAGCAGGTGCTGATCGAAGCGCGCATCGTGATCGTCAGCGACACCTTCGAGCGCGATCTCGGCGCGCGCTTGGGCGTCACGGGATTCACCACGGCCGGCCCGGGCAGCCTGATTACTGTATCCGGCACCAATGTCGGCACGGACTCGATGCTGAGTTCGGCGTTTCCGCCGTCCACCACCACACCTTCGGGATTCATAAACTACCCGACGCTCGACAACCGCTACCAGGTCAACCTGCCGGCGGCGAACACCAACGGCAGCATCGGTCTGTCGGTACTCGCCGGCAAGCACTTGCTCGACCTGGAATTGTCGGCGGCGCAGAACGAAGGTAAGAGCGAAACGATTTCCTCGCCGCGCGTCATTACGGCGAATCAGAAGCAAGCCACCATCATGCAGGGTGTCGAGATTCCGTACCAGGAATCGGCTTCAAGCGGCGCCACGACGACTCAGTTCAAGAACGCCGTGCTGTCTCTCAAGGTCACCCCGCTGATCACCCCGGATAACCGGGTGATCCTCGACCTCGATGTGTCCGACGACTCGGTGGGTCAACAGGTGACGAGCGCCACCGGCGGCTCGGTACCCTCGATCGACACCCGGCAGATCATCACCCAGGTGCTGGTCAACGACGGGCAAACGGTGGTGCTAGGCGGCATTCTCGATACCACCAAATCGAAGAGCGACAAAAAGGTGCCTTTCCTGGGCGATATTCCGGTTCTCGGCAACTTGTTCAAGAGCACGATCAAGATCAACAACAAGACGGAATTGTTGATCTTCATCACCCCGAAAATTTTGCGCGAGGGATCGCAGCTCTACTAAAGCGAGGGCGACGGGCAGCGACTGAAGAAACCGCCTTCGAAGGCGGTTTTTTCTTTGTCGAGGCTTCTTTGAGAGTAATTCCCTGCTTTCGGAGCGCCAAACCGTACAAAATGCGCTGATGCGAAGCAAGGGCAACGTCTTCCTCATCGGCCCCATGGGTTCGGGCAAAACCGCCGTGGGGAGGCACCTTGCGCGCACGCTGCGCTTCACATTCCACGACAGCGACGCGGATATCGAGGCGAGAACCGGCGTGGACATAGCTTTCATCTTCGAGAAGGAGGGCGAGGCCGGTTTCCGGATCCGTGAAAAGGAGTCAATCGAGCGTCTGACGCGGCTGGAGTCGATCGTGCTGGCGACCGGGGGCGGTGCGGTGCTCGACGAGGACAACCGCCGGGTACTCGCCGAGCGTGGCGTTGTGGTGTATCTGGCGACTTCGATCGACCAGCAACTCGAGCGCACGCGCCATGGGCGGCACCGGCCCTTGCTGAACGACACCGATCCCGAGCGCAAACTCCATGAGTTGATGCAGCGCAGGGCCAGGCTTTACGCCCAGATCGCCGATTTCACCATTTCGACGGATGGCCGCCGAGTGCAGCTCGTGGCAGAGGAAATTCACCATGAGCTTCGGCGCGCGCGCTCTCCCTAAGCTTCGTATAATCGACGCCGTGCAAACTCTTCAGGTTGACCTCGGGCATACACGCTATCCCATTGCGATCGGCCCCGGCCTGTTGACGAATCGAGAGTTGCTTGAGGCCCACATCCGCGGCCGCGACCTGCTGATCGTGACCAACACCACCGTCGCGCGGCTGTATCTCGCGAAATTGACCGACAATCTCGCCTCCAAAAGAGTTGCCGAATGCATATTGCCCGATGGCGAGCAACACAAGACGCTGCAAACCGCCGGCTGGGTGTTCGATGCGCTGGTGGGTCAGAAGATGAATCGCGACGCCACGGTGCTCGCCTTGGGCGGCGGCGTGGTCGGCGACATCGCGGGCTTCGTGGCGGCCTGCTATCAGCGCGGGGTCGGTTACGTGCAACTACCGACCACGCTGCTGGCGCAGGTCGACTCCTCCGTCGGCGGCAAGACGGGGGTCAATCACGCAGGCGGCAAGAATCTGATTGGCGCGTTCTATCAGCCGCTCGGCGTCATTGCGGACACCGACACGCTTGCCACCCTCCCCGATCGCGAATTGAGCGCCGGGCTTGCCGAAGTGATCAAGTACGGTTGCGTGTGGGATCCGCTGCTGTTCGATTGGCTCGACAATAACGTGGATCTGCTGGTCGCGCGGGACGTCGATGCGCTGACCTATGCCATCGGCCGATCGTGCGAAATCAAGGCAACTGTGGTCGCCAAGGACGAACGCGAGCAGAACTTGCGGGCAATTCTGAACTTCGGGCACACCTTCGGCCACGCCATCGAGGCGGCCACGGCGTACGAAATCTATTTGCATGGCGAAGCGGTGGGCCTGGGAATGTTGATGGCCGCGAGTCTGTCGCACCGCCTGGGACTGATCGACGCCGGCATCAAGGACCGGTTGCGCGATCTTCTGACAAAGGCCGGCCTGCCTACCGAGGCTCCGCGCGTCGGTGCCGCCAAGGCGCTCGAGCTGATGCACATGGACAAGAAGGTGCTTGCAGGGTCGGTACGCCTCGTGCTTCTCGAAAAGCTGGGACGCGCCATCGTAACCAGCGACTATAGCCAGGCGGCGCTCGATGAAACGCTGGCGGAGTTCCTCGAATGAGCGCTCTGGCCCCCTATGCGGCTCTCGATGAGCATTCGCGCGGTCGCCGCCATGCCGAGCCGAAACCGGCCTACCGTTCGGAGTATCAACGGGATCGAGATCGCATCGTCCACTCGACCGCCTTCCGGCGCCTCGTCTACAAGACCCAGGTCTTCGTCAACCACGAAGGTGATCTGTACAGGACGCGGCTGACGCACTCGCTCGAGGTGGCGCAGATCGCGCGCACCATCGCCAAGGCACTCAAGTTGAACGAGGTGCTGTCCGAAGCGATTTGCCTGGCGCACGATCTGGGGCACACACCGTTCGGGCACGCCGGCCAGGACGCACTGAATGAATGCATGACGGAATTCGGCGGCTTCGAGCACAACCTGCAGTCCCTGAGGGTCGTCGATGAACTCGAGGAGCATTACGCGGATTTCGACGGCCTGAACTTGAGTTTCGAATGCCGCGAAGGAATTCTGAAGCACTGTTCGCACAATAATGCGATTCAGCTCGGCGATGTCGGCGAGCGATTCATCAACCGCCAGCAACCCGGCCTGGAAGCGCAACTCGCGAATTTCGCCGACGAAATAGCCTACAACAATCACGATGTCGAGGACGGCATTCGCGCCGGCCTGATCACCGTGGAGCAGCTGCTCGTCGTGCCGCTGTTCCGCGAATATCACGCCGAGGTGCAGGCCAAGTACCCGGCGCTCGCGGGCCGCAGACAGGTGTACGAAATTTTACGCCGGATGATCAATCGGCTCGTCACGGACTTGATCGACTCCTCGGCCGCCCGGCTCGGCGCATCAGGCGTGCGGTCGATCGCCGAGGTCAGATCGCATCCGGGCCCTTTGATCGGCTTCAGCGACAGAACACGCGAACTCAACCACTCTCTGAAGACATTCTTGCGTGAACACGTGTACAAGCACTACAAGGTGCGACGCATGACGGCCAAGGCGCGCCGCGTCATACGCGAGCTTTTCGACGCGTTCTCCGACGATCCCACCCTGATGCCGGACGAGCACAAGGCGACCGCTGCGCGGCTCGAGTTGGCCCAGGGCCCCGCGGGACGCGCCCGCGCCGTGGCGGACTACATTGCGGGCATGACCGATCGATATGCCATCCTCGAACACCGGCGTCTGTACGATCCCGGCGAGCGAACATGAGCAATGCAGATGAGCGTGGTGAAATGAGTATAGTGAAATGAGCATCGCGAAATGAGCGTGGTGAAATGAGCGGGATCTTGAAGAACGACTTGCTGCTGCGCGCCTTGTTGCGGGAACCGACCCCGCGGCGGCCCATTTGGCTGATGCGCCAGGCGGGCCGGTATCTGCCGGAGTACCGCGCGACGCGGGCGCGGGCCGGCGGATTTCTGCAGATGTGCACCACTCCCGAGATCGCGTGCGAAATTACCCTGCAGCCGGTCGACCGATTTCCGCTCGACGCCGCCATTTTGTTCTCGGATATTCTCACCATCCCACATGCCATGAACTTGGGGCTGGAATTCGAGGCCGGCGAGGGACCCAAGTTCGAACATCCAGTGCGCACCGCGGCCGACATCGGCAAGCTCGGCGTGCCGGATCCGGGGCAGGATCTCAGGTACGTGATCGATGCGGTGACGCTGGTGCGCCGCGAACTGGACGGAAGAGTGCCGCTGATCGGCTTCGCGGGCAGTCCGTGGACGGTGGCCACGTACATGGTGGAAGGCAGCGGCAGCAAGACCTTCGGCCACATCAAGCGAATGATGTACGAAACGCCCCGAGATCTGCACCGATTGCTCGAAATACTCGCCAAAGCCACCATCTTATATCTGAACGCGCAAATTGGCGCGGGAGCGCAAGCGGTGATGCTGTTCGATACGTGGGGCGGCGTGCTGACGCCCGCGCAATACGAAGAATTTTCGTTGCGCTACATGGCGCAGGTGGTCGACGCGTTGACACGCAAGGCCGACGGCCGCCGCGTACCCAATATCGTGTTCACGAAGGGCGGCGGCGCTTGGGTCAAGAAGATCGCGGCCATCGGGTGCGACGCGGTGGGCATTGACTGGACCACGGACCTACGTCAGGCCCGCCAAGCGGTCGATGGCCGCGTCGCCTTGCAGGGCAATCTGGATCCGGCGGCTCTGTTCGCGGCGCCGGAAGTCTTGCGCGCGGAGACTCTGCGGGTGCTCGCGAGCTATGGCGAGGGTGCCGGACATGTCTTCAATCTGGGCCACGGCATCACACCGGATGTCGATCCGGATCGCGTGGCGCTGCTCGTCGAAACGGTACAAGCCTACAACGCCGCCCCGACCTAGCGCCGCCCTGGCCTAGCGCTTCCGCGGCCGCGGCTGGGACGTCGCCAGCCCCAACCTGCTCCAACCGGGGGCGTCGGTACCGTTGGCACAGCCCTGATAGGTCGAACCACGACCCCACTCATCGGCCATTACGCAACGGTTCAGCGAAGGCTTTCTTTGCGGAAGGTTCAAGCGGCAGCAGTTTCCCTGTGTCTCTATATATGCCGTTTCGCGTCGATGGAGGTCAAGCGCACTATCACGCGTGTTCGCGCAGATATGGGAGGGCCGGGAATTACCGGCGCGTCAGGTCTTGGCTGACTGCCCGGCGTCGCCGCCGGCTGCGGCGGCGGGCGCGTTTCGCAACTCGTCGCGCAGCGCGCGGCGCAAGATCTTGCCGACGTTGGTCTTGGGCAACTCGTTGCGAAAATAAACGTGCCTGGGCACTTTGTAGCCGGTCAATTCGGTCCGGCAATAGGCGATCAAAGCTTCCGCGGTGAGATTCGGATCCTTCTTGACCACGAATAGCGCAACCACTTCGCCGGAATTCTCGTCCGGTTGCGCGACTGCGGCGACTTCCAGCACGCCCGGGTGAGCAGCGACGACGCTTTCGACCTCATTCGGGTACACGTTGAAGCCGGACACCAGAATCATGTCCTTTTTTCGATCTTCGATGAACACGAAGCCCCCGGCGTCCATGCGGCCGATGTCGCCGGTGCGCAGCCAGTCGCCGAACATCACATTCTCGGTCTCATCCGGCCGATTCCAGTACCCGCGCATCACCTGCGGCCCGAATACACAAATCTCGCCGATCTCGTTCACCGGCAATTCCTTGCCGGCATCGTCGCGGATCGAGACGTCGGTCGAAGGAATGGGCAGGCCGACGGAGCCGTTGAAATCGAGGCCCGGGGGATTCGCGGTTGCAATGGGAGCGGTTTCGGTCAACCCCCACCCTTGAGTCACTACGCATCCCGTCACGGCTTTCCAGCGGGCGGCCACCACCCCTTGCAGCGCCATACCGCCGGCAAAGGTCAGCCGCAGCGCGCTGAAGTCCACGGTTTCGAAGCCGGGCGTGTGCAGGAGAGCGTTGAAAAGAGTATTGACCCCGCTGATGAAATTGAACTTGTATTTTTTCAATTCGGACACGAAGGATTTGAAATCCCGCGGATTCGTGATCAGCACGTTGCGAGCCCCCAGCGAAAGGAAGGCCAGGCAATTGGTCGTGAGAGCGAAGATGTGGTACAGCGGCAGCGCAGTGATGACGACGCGTGCTTCGTTGGACTTGAGCGACGGATGGACCCAAGCCGAGGCTTGCAGCACATTGGCGACCATGTTGCGGTGGGTGAGGACGGCGGCCTTCGCCACGCCGGTAGTGCCGCCGGTGTACTGCAGGAAGGCGATGTCCTCGGGCCCCAAAGGGACCGGTTCGAGTTTGAGTCCGAGTCCGCCGCCCAAGGCGCTCTTGAAGGTGGTCGTGCCCGGCATTTTCCACTCCGGAATCTGCTTGCGCACGTACTTCAGCACGAAATTCACGATCAGACCCCGCGGCATCCCCAGCAAATCCCCGATGCGGGTGACGAGCACTTTCTTCAGATCCGTGCGCGGCAGCACCTGCTGCAGCACGTGCACGAAGTTCTCCACGATGACGATGGCCTTCGCGCCGGAATCTTTGAGCTGATGCTCGAGCTCCCTGGCGGTGTAGAGAGGATTGGTGTTGACGATGACCATGCCGGCGCGCAGCACGCCGAAGAGTGCGATTGGGTATTGCAGGATGTTCGGCATCATGAGCGCAACTCGATCACCCGGCGCGAGACCGGATTTTTTTTGCAGCCACGCCGCAAAAGCTCGACTGAGCTCGTCGAGCTGCGCAAAGCTCAAGGTAGCGCCCATGTTGGTGAAGGCGGCCGCGTGCCGGTGGGCCGCGCACGCCTCATCGAAAATGTCACGCAGCGAAGCGTAACCGTCGGGATCGATGTCCGCCGGCACACCAGGCGGGTATTGCTTCAGCCAACTTCGATCCACGCCCGACCTCCTGGTTTTTGTTCCGCGTGTATAGCATAAACTTTCTTTCTTATATGCAACGCTCGAATCCGGGAGCACACTGATGAGGCGACAGCAGCAATTCGATCCTGGGGAGCCGTCGATGAGAATTTGGCGCGCGTGCTTGTTTGGCGCCTGTCTAGGGTTGTCCGGCTGCGTCATAGGCTACGGGCCCTGCCTGTTCGTCCAGCCGGTCAAAAACACCCTGACCGGTCACGTTCACTTTCGCGACTATCCGAGCAGCGACGGCATAGACAACGTGCCCGTCTTGGCCCTGGACCGGACCGCTTATCTCTACGACCCCGCCCAGAGCCATCATTGTTTGCCGGCGAACGACATGCAGTTGGTCGGAGTGTCGGAGTTTCCGCAGAATGTCATCGAAAATTCGCATGTCAGCGTCGAAGGCGTTCTGTTCCCGGCCGCTTCGGCCCGGCAGCACACGTCGTTCGTCATGAGTGTGGCCACCATACTGCCGATCACCAACAGTCGTTGAGGATGGGTGCCGAAGCTTGAAGTGGGGATTTGACGTGAATCCGTTTACAATGCCCCTAGCTCAAATCAAACCGGGGGGAAGTATGATGAGAAATACAAAGCTGTTCGCTCTGCTTCTGACGGCGGCGCCCTTGTTGGTATGCACGTTGGGGTTGCCCGCACGCGCGGCGGACTCCGCTCCGACGACGTGCAAGGACGGCACGACCTCCACCGCCACCGGACGGGGCGCCTGCAGCGGTCATGGAGGTGTCCAAAAAGCCGCCGCAACGCCGAAAGCAGCTGCTGCAGCACCGGCTGCGAGTGCACCTGCCGCGGCGGCCACGCCTGTCACCTGCACGGATGGTACGACTTCCACGGCTACGGGTCGCGGCGCCTGCAGTGGTCACGGCGGTGTGCAGAAGGCCTCGAAGTCGAAGAGCAAACCCGCCGCAGACTCGACCGCAGCGGCTCCAACGGCCGCAGCGCCGCCCGCTGCGTCGGCGACGCCAGCCGCGCCGGCCGCTTCTGCACCGCCCGCCGCCGCACCCCCTGCTGCGGCACCCGCAAGCGCGGCCAAGTCGTCGACGGCTTCGAAATCGGCGCCTAGCGCAGCGGCCGGCAATACCGACCCGACGGGAGCGACTGCAAAATGCAAGGATGGCACCTATTCGAAGTCGCAGCACCACGCGGGCACATGTTCGAGCCACGGAGGCGTCGCGGAATGGCTGACGGCCCAGTAGCGATTTTTCAGTGAGCGCGTGGCGGGACTAGTGGCTCAGGAGCGGCTTTAGCGACGGCCAGACATTGGCCAGCAGTTTTGGCTGTCCGAGTTCGTTGGGGTGGATTCCATCCGCCTGCATGAGATCGGGGAATTGGGCTATGTCATTCAGCAGGAAGGGCACCAGAGGCAGTTTTTTGTCGCGAGCCAGGTCGCTGTAGCACGAGCGAAACTGTTCGGTGTATTCGGGACCGTAATTCGGCGGCATTCTTATGCCCAGCAGCAGCACCTTTGCGCCGCTCGCCGATGCGAGGTCGATCATGCGCCCCAAATTGGCGCGCATTTGCGCAATCGGCAGCCCTCGCAGGCCGTCGTTGCCGCCCAACTCTAGAATCACGATTTTGGGTTGATGCAGCATCAAGGCGCGCGGCAGACGGGCGAGGCCGCCGGCGGTGGTTTCGCCGCTGACGCTGGCGTTGACGACTTGGTAACCGTAATCTTGACCCTTGAGCCTCGTCTGGAGCAACGCCGCCCAGCCCTGTTCTACGCGCGTCAGCCCGAAGCCGGCACTGAGGCTATCGCCGAACACGAGAATCACGGGTGTTTCGGCTTTGGCCGAGACGGACGCAGCAATCAACACGAACAGGATCAAAAGCCGTTTCACAGGCGCTCCTCAATGCAAGATCGAATCGTTCTCGAAGCGAAGGAAGTATCCAAGACGGTCTCAAGCCCGGAAGGCCCGCTCACCATTCTCGCCGATGTGAGCCTCAGTGTGCGAACCGGTGAGACCTTGGCGATCGTCGGGGCTTCCGGCGCGGGCAAATCCACCTTGTTGGCCTTGCTCGCGGGACTCGATTCTCCGAGCACCGGCCGCGTGCTGATCGCCGGCGTCGATATAACTCTGCTCGACGAAGACGGGCGAGCAGCGATTCGCGGCAAGCATGTGGGATTCGTGTTTCAGTCGTTTCATTTGATTCCATCGCTCACCGCCGTCGAAAACGTCATGTTGCCGCTCGAACTGGGCGGCCGCCGCGACGCGCGGGAGGCGGCAATCACGGCGCTGGCGCAAGTCGGACTGACGCCGCGCCTGGCGCACTATCCGAAGCAATTATCGGGCGGCGAGCAGCAGCGCGTGGCGATCGCGCGTGCTTTCGTGACGCATCCGGCCGTGCTCTTTGCGGATGAACCGACCGGCAATTTGGATACGGCGACCGGCCAACGCATAACCGATTTGCTATTCGAGCTCAATCGGAGCACCGGCAGCACCTTGGTGCTGGTTACCCATGATCGCGCGTTGGCCGGGCGCTGCAATCGCGTCCTCGAGCTCGATGCCGGGCACACGGTGAACTGATGCGAGTCGTGCGCTTCGCTTTACGCAACCTGTGGCGCGACCTGAAATCGGGCGAGCTCTCGGTGTTGCTGCTGGCGCTCACGGTGGCGGTGCTTTCCTTGACCGCCGTTGGTTTCTTTACCAGCCGCATTTCCCAAGGAGTGCGCGCGCAAGCGGCCGAAGTGCTCGCCGCCGATCTGCGTCTGGAATCTGCCAATCCCATCGCGTCGCGCCACTTTGCCGAGGCGCAAGCCAGAGGCTTGAAGAGTGGGCGCATCATGGCCTTCCCGACCGCGATATTCAGCGGCGACGTGAGTCAGTTGGCGGCGCTCAACGCGGTGACGCCGAGTTATCCCTTGCGAGGCCACATGCGCATCGCCGACAGCCCTTTTGGTTTGGCCCGCGCAACCGATCGCGTCCCCGGCCGCGGCGAAGTTTGGATCGACGCGCGCATCATTGCTCAATTGAAAGTGGCGCTGGGAACGCCGTTGAAGATCGGCGCGGCTTCGTTTCGAGTGACTGCGGTCCTGGACTACCGGCCCGATCAAGGCACCGGCTTCGTGAATCTGGCTCCCGCAGCGGTACTCAACTATGACGACGTCGCGTCTACTCAGCTGATTCAGCCCGGCAGCCGCGTGACCTACTCCGCCCTATTCGCCGGTCCCGCGTCCGCGATCGCAGAATTTCGCGAATACTTGTTGTCGACCAAGGCGCCGGGGGAGCGGTTGCGCGAGGTCGACGAATCGAGCCGCCAGCTGAATTCCGCCATCGATCGCGCCAGCCGATTCTTGAATTTGGCCAGCCTCGCGTCCGTGTTGCTCGCAGCCGTCGCGGTGGCGATGGGCGCCAGGCGTTACGCGGCGCGACACATCGATACCGTGGCATTGATGAAATGCATGGGCGCGTCGCAAGGTTTCGTGCTGGCGATCTCGATCATCGAATTGAGCTTGCTGGCGGTGTTTGCGGTGGCCATCGGCGCGCTGCTCGGCTATCTCGCGCAAGACGGCCTGGCGTGGGTGCTGCGGGATCTCATACGCACCGAACTGCCCGCAGCCTCGCTGGCGCCGCTGCCAATCGCGCTCGTCACCGTTTTGGCCATGCTCATCGGCTTCGCCTTGCCGCCGCTGCTGCAGCTGAAAAGTACCCCGCCGGCCCGGGTGTTGCGCAAGAGCGTGAGCGCGCCGCCCCTGCGTTACGGTTCGAGCTATGTGCTGGCGCTCGCGGCGTTGTTCGCCATACTGTGGAGCCTGGTGCGCGACACCGAGCTGGTGCTTTCGGTTCTTGCGGGCGTGCTCGGCGTCGGACTGGTGCTGACATTGTCGGGCTTCGGCCTGGTGCGTCTCACCGGCCGCCTGCGAGGAGGGGTCGGGATCGCCTGGCGTTATGGGCTGGCCAATGTTTCGCGCCGCGGCGGGGGCAGTGTCGTGCAAATCGTCGCCTTCGGCCTCGGGCTCATGGTGCTGCTGCTGCTGGCGGTCGTGCGCGGCGATCTGCTTGCAGATTGGCGGCACAGCCTGCCTGAGAATGTACCGAACAATTTTCTGATCAACATCCGTCCGGAGGAGCGCCGGTCGCTCGAGGAATTCCTGCAATCGCACGCAATGGGACAGCCGGCAATGTTTCCCATGGTGCGCGCACGCATCACGGCGATCAATTCGCGGCCGAGCGAGTCGATCAAGTTGCATACCGACTCCGGCCGAGGGTTCTTGGAGCGGGAACAGAACTTGACCTGGTCCGCCGGTCTGATGGAAGACAATCAATTGATTGCCGGGTCGTGGTGGGCGCCTGCGGACTTCGGCAAGCCACTGGTGTCCATCTCGTCCGAATATCAGGAAGCCTTGCAGTTGAAGCTCGGAGACAAACTCAGTTTCGACGTCGCCGGAGAAACCTTGACCGTAACGGTGGCAAGCATCCGCAAGATTCGCTGGGACAGCTTCAGACCTAATTTCTTTCTCGTGTTTCCGCCCGGGCTCTTGGACGGGGCCGCCGGCACTTACATGACAAGCGTGTATCTGACCCAGGAGCAGCGGCCGGCGCTGGCGGATCTGGTGAGCCAGTTTCCGACGGTCTCGGTAATCGACGTCGATGCGATTCTCAAGCAAATACGCGAAATAATGGATCGCGCATCGCTCGCGGTCCAGTATGTTTTCTTGTTTACCCTGGCGGCCGGAATCGTCGTGCTGCTGGCCGCGGTGCAATCGACGCGCGACGAACGCCGCTACGAAAGCGCGATGTTGCGCACTCTGGGCGCAAGCCGAGGCACCGTATTGCAGGGTGTTGCCGCGGAATTCTCCGCGCTGGGTTTTCTCTCGGGCACCCTGGCGGCATTCGGCGCCTCGGGAATCGGATGGGTATTGGCGCGGCGGTTGTTTTCGTTGCAGTACAGCGTCGACCCGTGGGTGTGGGTTGTGGGCCTCGTCTGCGGCACCATTCTCGTCGGCTTGAGCGGCACGCTCGCGACACGCAGTGTCATCAACACCCCGCCCGTCAATACCTTGCGCGACGAATGAGCGTCACTGCACCTCGAGAATCAGCCAACCAATCGGAATTGGGCTACCTTTAAACGGCAGTGCTTCGAGTCTTGCGCTATAGATGCCGGCGCCAAGACCGGTGGAGTTGAGCGTCATGCGCAATTCGCCGTTCGAGTCCTTGAGTAAATCATTCAGTATCAGCGCGCGCCCCTGATCCTGCTTGTCGACGAACATCCGAAATTGCATCAGCTTGTCGGTGTAGTTGAGATCGATGTGCACATCCAGGAGTTGCGGTGCGCTGCGGCTCACCGTGATCCGCGCCTTATCGATGCCCGGAGCCCGATCCGGCGCCACGCGAATCTCGTGCAAGGACGCCGGCTGGACCAATGTGCCTCGGGTCGCAGCGGTTCGGACGTCCTCGAGTTCGCCGCGCAATAACACATACTTCCCAAAAAGCGCCCAGAACGCGACGAGACTCAAAAAAGCGATCACGCTCAAGCCAATCAGCACGTAAATCGTCTTCCACCAAGGCGGCTGCGGCTCCTGCAGATCCACCGGAAGGCCGCTCGCCTCGAGCAGCTTGAGGCTCGCCTGGGCGCGATCGGACAACTTGAGATCATCCAGGTATTCGGGGTGCGTGCGGCACCAATTCTCGAGGTCACGGGCCCCTTTGAAGGGCAGCTTACCCTGCAGATAGCGCTCTACGAGCCCGTGATCCTCGATGAACTTCCGATCGAAGCGGGGCGCCGCGGCCTGCGGATTTCCCTGTGAAATTGTGCGAGCGTTCATGCCTGGGCATTCCTATGGAGGCTAATCATGACGCGTCTTGCGCACGGAATATGTGAAATGATCGTCAAATGGCCGGCCTGAGGCCCAGCCCGAAAGCCTCAAGGGAGACGGCCGTCACGATTCATCGGGTCTTGGACCAACCCCGCGGGACCAACCCCGCGACCGATCTCAAGCGACCGGATGCGGCGCGGTGGGCAGGAGCCGGCCGCTGTCTAATTCCGCAAACACAGCCTCGCGCTGGGCCGGTGTGAGGCGCCGCCAGTCGATTTTCCCGGTGCCCTCCAAGCGCAGCTGCGCATCGTCTATGCGACGCACGACTCCCGGCTTGGCGCGCCAGCGCTCGGGCAAGTGAGCGGTACGCCCGCGGCGCACGATATCGATAACGGCTTGAATCACTCGCGGGTTGTTCGCGAGGTCGGCGTGCGATTCATCCACGAAATAGCACTTGAGTTTCGGGAGCCGCGCCAGCGCAAGCGGTACCGTGCCGTCGCCGTTTCGGTCCATCGCGTATTCGAACCCGGCAGGCGTGCGGCGCAAACCGATCACTGTTTCCTGATTGACGCCGACGATGTGAATCATGCGCGAGTCCACGGGTGCCAAGACGCCGCGCGCCGCCGCAACTTGCCCGAGGAGCTGTGCCATTGGAGTCGGGCCGTCAGCCGGCCAGGCGCGCGGATCGAACAAATCGACCCCTTTCGACGGATGCGGCAGCATGTGGTAGAGCCCCGGAAACGTGCAGAAAACATGTTGGGTCAGGAATTCCGCCGAGTGCTTGCGGTCGAGCGTCGACATCTTGCGCACGAACGGATAGGTTCCGCGCAACGCTTGCACGGGTGCGAACGATCCCTGATTCGGGGCGCCCAGCATGATGAGCTTGCGCACTAAGCGCTTGGGCAAAATCCGTGCGGCTGCGCGCGCGACCAGGCCGCCCATGCTATGCGCAACCAGGATCACCCTGCGTCCGTCCGCCGCGATCGCAGCCGCGAGCCGTGCGCCGAGCTCGTCGAGACCGAGGCGCCAATCGTAGGGATACAAACTCACGTCGCAGCCGGCGATTTGCAGCTGCAGCTTGAGCTTCGCATAGGAGAACAGCAGCACTCCCATCGCTTTGATCCGTTTGCCCGACGGCAGTGCCAGTGCGGTCAAACGGCCCGCCGCAATTTGCAGCGGATCGATCCACAATACCGACGCGCGGCTTCGATGCTTGGCGCCGGGGCTCAGTATCCGGCCGCCGAGTTTCGAGCCCATGATTCCCGGCAGAATCAAAACCCGGGGACCTCGAGGTTTCCCCCGTTTTCTTGCCGCAGCCGCGAGCACCGACAGCTCCGCAAAGGCCGGTGCGCCGAAGTACTCGCGCAGACTCTCGGTGTGGCGGGCGCGGGCGAGCGCGTCGAACACGTCGGCGTCGTCCGCATGAAACGCCCAATCGGCGCTCCTCGCCGAGAGCGGCCTGGATGCAAGACGTGCTGCCGGCCTGCGTTTCGCCATCCTAGAGTTCCGACTCAAGCCTTGACCGTCTTGACGCGGTCGACGACGTCGCACACCGCGGCGATGACCGAGGCCCGCGTGCTCGATTTGCGCCATACCGCGCCGACAGTGCGGGAAGGCGCGGGCTTCGCGAACCGCCGAACGGCGAGGCCACGCTGTGATCCGAACGGCGATTCGACCGCGAGCTCGGGTAGCAGGGTAATGCCGAGCCCGGCGACCACCATTTGACGCAGGGTTTCGAGACTGGTCGCGCGAAAGTCCTCCGCCTCGCGCACATCGACCCGGCTACAGACTTCCAGTGCTTGGTCACGCAGGCAGTGGCCATCCTCCAGCAGCAGCAGCGTATGCCCCTTCAGATCTTGCACCTTGATAGTGGACTTGGCGCCGAGAACGTGGCTGTTCGGCAGGGCAACCGTGAAATCCTCCTCGTAGAGCCTGCGTGACTCGATACCGTCCTGCGAGGCAGGGAGCGCCATGATGCCGAGGTCGATTTCGCCATCGCGCAACCGCTTCAGCAACGGCTCCGTTTGGTATTCGTAGAGCATGAGACTCAAATGCGGCAGCGCCTTGCGAAGCTTGGGCATCACTCGCGGCAACAAATAGGGCCCGATCGTGGGGATCAGCGCCATCTTGAGTTTGCCTGCAAAGGGGTCGGTGTTGTTGCGCGCGAGCGCGATGATTTCGTCGCCCTCGTTCAGCATACGGCGGGCGCGCACCACGACTTGCTTGCCGACCTCGGTGAGCTGCGCATTTTTGGGTTGCCGCTCGACCAGCTTGACACCGAGGTAGTCCTCGAGCTTCTTGAGCTGCGCC
>DATMNF010000127.1:0-2675 GCA_035569355.1 Steroidobacteraceae bacterium | reverse complement strand
GCTCATGGCCGATGAGGCCCTCTATGGCCCGGAAGACGCGTTCGATCTCGCACGTCAGGCCGCAGCCGACGTATTTGCGTTGAAGGTCGTCAAATCGGGAGGCTTGCATGCAACGCGTCGCACCGCCGCGGTGGCCGACGCGGCCGGAGTCTCTTTGTACGGCGGCACCATGCTGGAAGGAACCATCGGGACGGTGGCGGCCGCGCACTGCTACAGCACGCTGCCGCACTTGCAGTGGGGCAGCGAGCTCTTCGGCCCGCTGTTGCTCGGCGACGACATCGTGACAAAGCCTCTGCGCTACCAGGACTTCGAGCTGCACCTGCCAAGCGGACCCGGCCTCGGGATCGAGCTCGACGAAGACAAGATCGGATTCTATCGACGCGACGGCAGCGATGGGTCGCGCGTAAGCGTACGGGGGCCGCATGTTGTTCCACGTTGAAATGCAGGTTCGCATTCCCAGCACTCTCGACCCGGCGCTCGTGGAGCGCCTCAAGCTGGAGGAGCGGGCGGTCGCGCAGGCGCTGCAACGCAGTGGCGTGTGGCGCCATTTATGGCGGCTGGTGGGGTGCTACGCCAATGTGAGTATTTTCGATGTCGATAGTCCGGCGCAGCTGCACGACATTTTATCGACGTTGCCGTTGTTCCCCTTCATGGAGATCACGGTACGGGCGCTGTGCCGGCATCCTTCGGCCATCGCCGAGGATGAGCATCCGAACAAACCCATCAACACATGACAATTGCGGGAGCATCCCATGCCTGAACTCACACGACAGGAACTATTGAAGCTGGTAGAAACGACACGAGCCAAGGACGGCAATCCGCGCGTGCGCCGGATTGTCGGGCGCATTGTCGCGGATTTGTTCAAAACGATTGACGACCTCGACGTCACGCCGGACGAATTCTGGAACGGCGTCGGCTGGCTTACGCGGCTTGGAGCATCCGGCCAGACCGGTTTGATCACGGCAGGCCTCGGCTTCGATCGGCTCCTCGATATTCGCGAGGACGAGAAGGATCGTAGAGCGGGCCGTGCTGTGGGAACGCCGCGCGCCATCGAAGGGCCGTTGTACATTCCCGATGCGCCGCTGGCCGCTGCCGAAGTGCGCCTTGATGGCGGCGCGTCTGCGAAGCTTCCTGTGCTGGTGATGGAAGGCCGCGTGCTCGACGCCAAAGGCGCTCCCTTGAAGGGGGCCATCGTCGATATCTGGCATTGCAACGAGCATGGGCGCTACTCGCACTTCGACCCGTCGCAAAAGGAGTTCGAATTGCGCCGACGCGTCCGCGTGGATGGCAACGGTGCGTATCGGTTTCGCAGTTTTCTGCCTCCGGGTTATGCGATACCGCCCAACAGCCCGACTTCCGAACTGTTTGCGGCGCTGGGGCGCCATGGGAATCGGCCTGCGCACATTCATTTCTTGGTTTCGGCTCCTGGCGCCAAAACCCTGACCACGCAGATCAACATCCCTGGCGATCCCTTCATCAACGATGACTTCGCATTCGCCACCCGCGATGATTTGATCGTGACGCTCGAGACCGTGACGGACCCGAAGGGCTATGCATCGCTAGGGATTACGGAGTCGTTCACCCGCATTCGATTCGACTTCCGCCTGCAGCCGGCATCCGCGGAAACAGAGCAGCAGCATCTCGCGCGGGACGCGCGCGCTCACGCATGATGCGACGCCGTCAGCCATCTTGTGTGCGAGCGTAGCCTCCATGCCGTCGGTACGCTCGGGCTCGGTCGAAATCCACTACGAAGTGCAGGGTGCAGCGGAGGCGCCGGCGCTGCTTCTGCTGCATTCGCTCGGCGTCGACCTCGGGATGTGGGAGCCGCAGATGCCGGATTTTCTGCGGCACCATCGAATTATTCGCTACGATGTGCGCGGTCACGGGCGTTCCGGCCTCGGCGCCGCTGAGTGCTCCATCGAGATTCTGGCGCAAGATGCCATGGCGGTTCTCGATGCCGCGCAGATCGTGAAGGCGCATTGGTGCGGATTGTCCCTCGGCGGCATGACGGCCATGTGGACTGCTTCGCACCGGCCCGAGCGTGTTGCGCGGTTGGCTCTTTGCAATACCTCGGCGCACCTGCCGCCGGCAGCGCTGTGGCACTCGCGCATGGAACTCGTGCGTCGCGAGGGCATGCGGGCGGTCGCGCCGGCCGTCATCGAGCGCTGGTTCACCGCTGGCTTCCGCAGCTCACAACCTGAGAGAGTCGCACGCATCAAAGGGATGCTCGAAGCCACCTCTCCCGAGGGATATGCGGCTGCCTGCGGAGCCATCGCCGAGATGAATCAGCTGAGCGACATTCGCGGGATCGCGGCGCCGACCTTGGTCATCTGCGGTGCCGAGGACCCGGCGGCCCCCTTGGCGCATTCGGTAGCTCTGTGCGATGCGATCGCGGATTCTCGACTGGTGGTGCTGCCGGCGGCACACCTGTCGAACGTGGAAAGGCCGCAGGAGTTCTCCGCCGCCGTCGGCGATTTTCTGAGCGCCCCCGCCAACCTGCTGTAGGCAACGCCTCGTATCGAATTCGCCATTGATGAATATTCTTCTAGTTTGTCAAAAAAGACTTGTATTCGGTTTCGAAGTAGGGTATTTCCTATAATTACTGATGTTTTTGTTATACCTAAGATGAATAGGCATCTGTATTGAGTGAGCTTCGGAGGAGCGCCAATTTAAAT
>DATMNF010000126.1:0-19520 GCA_035569355.1 Steroidobacteraceae bacterium | reverse complement strand
CCCGCTTTGCCCGGACAGGCTGATGACGTCGCCCGGCTTGATGGACCGGTCCATGAGGAGCACGAAGCCGCTGACGAAATTCGCCGCGATCGATTGCAGGCCGAAGCCCAACCCCAAGCCGATGGCGCCGGTCAACACCGTGAGCGCAGTGAGGTCGACGCCGGCGGCATTCAAGCCAAGCAGGATGGAGAGCCCGATCAAGAACGCGTTGGAGAATTTCGCAATGCCGATGCGCGTGGAGGGCGCAAGGGTCTCGAGTTTCTTCAGGCGCCGGTCGACCCAGCGGCTGATCCAGGCCGCGACCAAGACGAACACGGTCAGGGTGAACAGCAGCTTCAACACCGACCACAGGGTGATGCGGCTCCGGCCCGAGGCCATGCCGATGCTGTCCAGGGTGTTGATCATGGGATCGAGCCAACCCAAGTACTCGGCGGCGATGACGAGCCAAATGAGCAGCGTCGCCCGGCTCTCCCAGTGCTGCATCCACGATTTGTTGCCGAGGCTTGCCGTGAAGAGCAGCACCACGACACGCACCACGACATAGGCGCCGATCAGCCGTGCCGCGGCATCCAGCATCGAGACGTCGAAGTTCGCGGCCATCAATGCGCTGCGGGCCACCACGACCAAGGTCAATGCGAGGATGGCCGGCATCGCAACGACGCTGCCCTGCGAGGCGAAATAGCTCCAGGTCAATGCCGTCGGCGTCTTGATTCTGCGCCGCCGATTGTGCTCGTGCAGCGCGGTGCTGACGAACCAGCCGGCGAGCAGGCATGCCGTCACCACGCCGATCTCGATGAGCACATTGCGCGTCGACAAGATATCGAAGAAGGCAGCGATACGCTGCACTAGCTCCGTCATGCGTTCAGATCCGGAATCAGCTGGCTCTCCAATCGCGCGATTTGGTCCTTCAGCATGAGCTTGCGCCGCTTGAGGCGTTTCATCTGCAGTTCGTCGACTTTGAAATCCATGGTGAGGCGGGAAATGATGTCGTCGAGGTCGCGGTGCTCGATGCGCAGCTGACGCAAGCGCTCGATGTTCTTGAACAAGTCGGTATTGACGTTGCTGTCTTCGTCGCTCACGGCGTCGCTGCTTTAGTTATGTACGAGCCCCACACCGGGGTCACGCAATCCGGTAGCTTAAGGGACCGGCCGAGCGGATTCCAAGTCAGTTGTGGATCGTGAAAATCCGAACCCACCGACCCCATTAGACCGTACTTCACCGCGAGCGCCGCCAGGCCGTCAACGTGCTGCGCACCATTGCCGCCGGTCACCACTTCGATAGCGGCGCCCCCCGCGGCGGCGAAGTCCGCCAGGAGCCGGCGGCGGGCGCCGGCGGAGAGGGAGTAGCGCGCCGGATGGGCGAGCGCAGCCACCCCTCCCGCGCCGCGGATCCAGCCCACGGCGACCTCGAGCGCGGGCCATTCTGCGGCGAAGTACCCGACCTTGCCCGTTCCCAAATACTTACGGAAGGCTTCGTCGGCGCGATTGACGTGGCCGGCGGCAACCATGGCGTTCGCCAGGTGCGCGCGCGTCGGCAAACCGGGATGCGCCTCTACCGCCGCGAGCAGCTCCGCACCCGGAAGCCCGGCTTTTCCGAGCTTCGCGCATATCTTCCTCATCCGCGACCGCCGCAGTTCGCCTTGGGCGGCGAGCGCCGCGCGAAGTTGCTCCGAATACGGATCAATCCACAATCCCAGCACGTGAATGGCCTGTGCACGCCACGAGGCGGAGATTTCAACGCCCGGGACGAGGGTCAAGCGATGCGTGGCGGCACTATGACCCGCCTGCTCCAGACCGGCGACGGTGTCGTGATCGGTGAGCGCCAATACTTCGACACCGGCCGCTGCCGCACGCACCACCAATTCGCCGGGACTCAACGAGCCGTCGGAGCAGTTCGAGTGGGTGTGCAAATCGATGTTGAGGCCGCCGGCGTCTTTGGGGCGCCGGCTCACGAGGGGATGCCCGTTGGGCTGCTCGCGAGCCCGACGGCCTGCAGGCGCCGGCCGGAGAGCACGATGAATCCCTGCGCGCGCTTGAAACCGTCGCTGGTATAGTCGAACGTATAGGTGCGGAGCAGCCTCCGTTTGCCTCCGGCATCGCGCGTCAGGCGAAAACCGGCGAACGCGACCGTTCCGTCCAGGAACTGGACCACCGCCCGCGAGCAAGTGTCTTTCGCGATACGATTCGCGGTTTCGCGCGCATCCAGCGCCAGCTGCCAGATCTTGTAGCCGCCCGCCACGACGGCTGCTGCCGATACCAGCAGCATGAGGTCATTTACCATGACCTCAAGCTTAACCCGCATTGCGCTACAGGTGTTCCCCACTGGAATTTCGCCGGAGCTGCCCCATACTGGGAATCAGAGAACGTTCGAAGGCTAGGACGACTTATGACAGATCCACAACCGAACCTGACCGTGCGCGTCGATCCCAACGAGATGGTGCAGTACGTGCAGAATTTGATGACCGTGCCGCACGGCACCACCGCGCCGGAGATCACGATGGCGCTCGCTCACCGTCAGTGGGGCGGCGACACGCCCCAGGCGCGTGCGGCGCAGCTGCGCTGGAGCGCGCTCAACCGTGCCTTCGGCGACTCGCGGGTCAGCACCTGGACGACGCATCCAAAACGCGACCAGATTCACGTACCGGCGGCATTGATCGCGGCCGCGGGAGTTGCCAAGTTGACCATGGCCCAAGAAGTGGTGGTGTTCGACATCCCGACCCTCTTGGACGCGACCCTGGAATTGTGCGAGCCGGTTGGGCACGCCTAGGAACGCCCTACACGCTTTCAGCCGGCGCCAACACGCAGGGATCGCTGAAGGCCAGAAAGTCGCCATTGATCACGCTCTCGCGGCAGTTGTAGCGCAGGCGGTGGCCGTCGAGTCGAGTGACGTGCCCGCCCGCGGCTTCCAGTAACGCCTGGCCGGCGGCGGTGTCCCACTCCGACGTGGGTCCGAACCGCGGATAGAGATCCGCCTCGCCGGCTGCCACCAGGCAGAATTTCAGCGAACTGCCGATGCCGGTCAGCACATGCGGCCCGAGCCGTGCCAGGTAGAGCGCCGTCTCCGGGCTCGCGTGCGAACGGCTACCGACCACGCGCAAGGGGCGGTGGGGGGCAGACACGCGCAGAGCAAGCTCAGCTGCACCGCGGTGGTGGCTGAATGCGCCTACTCCGCTGGCTCCCCAGTACAGGAGGCCCTGGGCGGGCGCGGATACCAGCCCAAGCACGGGCTCGTGCCCCTGCACCAGCGCAATGTTGACCGTGAACTCGCCGTTGCGCTTGACGAACTCGCGCGTGCCATCGAGCGGATCGACCACCCATAACTCGCGCCAGGTTTGTCGCTCGGCCCATCGCGCCTGCGCCGATTCCTCGGAGAGGATCGGGATGCCGGGCGTGAGCCGGTTCAGTTCCTCGACGATGACGCGCTGCGACTCCAAATCCGCCAGTGTGAGCGGCGAATTGTCGTCTTTGCGCTGCACCCTGAAGCCGTGACCGTACACCTGCATGATGGCGGCCCCGGCACGCTCGATGATGGGCTTCAAGGCCTGCCCCAAGGCGCGTAGATCTCTCATCGGTTGCTATGATACTCAAATGAACGCTGCACCCTCGGTCGACTGGTCGGCCATCGATACGGTCCTGCTCGACATGGACGGCACATTGCTCGACCTTCGCTTCGACAACTGGTTTTGGCAGGAGCTGATTCCCAGCCGTTATGCGGCTGCCAACGGGCTGGAGCTCGCGGAAACGCGCGATCTGCTCGCTCCAAAGTTCGTTGAGGTGAAAGGGACTCTGCAATGGTATTGCATCGAGTATTGGACCCGGGAACTCAAGCTCGACATCGGCAGCATCAAGCGCGAGGCGCTCGGCGAGGTCTGCTTCCTGCCGGGAGCGGAGGAGTTTCTGCTGAAGCTCAAGGACCGCGGCAAGCGCCGCGTGCTGGTCACCAACGCGCATCCGCGGACTTTGGCCATCAAGAACGACCAGGTGGCGCTGACCGGGTATTTCGACGCCTGCTACTCCACGCACGCCTTCGAACACCCCAAGGAAGACGCCGCGTTCTGGCCGCGGCTCGAGGCTCTGGAGCGGTTCGAAGCCGCGCGCACCTTGTTCGTCGATGATTCCCTGAGCGTGCTCAATGCCGCCCGGGATTTCGGCATCCGCTGGCTGCGAGCCGTGCGCCGTCCCGATTCGGGACGGCCGCCGCAGCACACGGGCGACTATGCCGCGGTCGATCGGGTGGCGGATCTCTTGTAACGGCGTCGCTCACGGAGCGGCGCCGCCGGCAGGGCCGCGGCCGCGCCGCCTTCTGCGCCTCGACGGATCGCCTTGGCCTTGGGCCGGTGTTTCCCCGGTGCCGCCGGCGTCGGTACCCGGGCGCGGCTGCTGGGGCGTATTGCGCGCAGGCTGCGCCGAAGCGTGCGACCCTCGAGAATTCGGCGGGCCGCGGCGAGGGCCGCCGCTTCTGCCGCCACCGGAACGCCCGCCGCCGCCCGAGCGCCCGCCGGAGCCGCCCGATCGGCCGCCTCCACCGCCGGATCGAGACTGACCGTGACGCGGCGCCCGCTCGCGCCACTCGGCGGGCGGCGGGGCGGTCACCACGGCCAGATCGACCGCCTCGATGGGCGCGCGCGGAATCTGGTGTCCGATGTAGCTCTCGATATCGGGGAGCGAGATCGCGAATTCCTCGCAGCCGAAGCTGATGGCGTCGCCCTCGGCGCCGGCGCGCGCGGTACGGCCGATGCGATGCACGTAGTCCTCCGCATCGTTCGGCAGGTCGAAGTTGAACACATGGCTGACGTCGGGAATGTGCAGGCCACGCGATGCCACGTCGGTGGCGACCAATACGGCGATGTCGCCGTTATGAAAGTCGCGCATCATTTTCAGGCGCTTGGTTTGCGGAACGTCGCCCGAAATGGCCTGCGCGACGAAGCCGTTCGCGGTCAGCGTGCGCTCGAGCACTTCGGCGATGCGTTTCGTATTGACGAACACCATGGTCCGGTGCGCGTCGATGCGGCGCAGAAGGCCCATCAGCAATGGAATCTTTTCCTCCGTCGAAGGGAAGTACAGCACCTGCTTCACGCGATCGACGGTCATCTTGTCGGGTTCGATGCGTATCAACTCGGGATTGTTCATGTGCTCGTAGGCGAGCTCCATGACCCGGTGCGAGAGCGTCGCGGAGAACATCATCGTCAGGCGCAGCGTCGGATGCGGCAAGCGGCGTAGGATGAAGCGAATATCCTTGATGAATCCGAGATCGAACATCCGATCGGCTTCATCCATCACCGCCACTTGGATGTGACGCAGATCGAAGACATGCTGCTTGAAATAATCGATGATGCGGCCGGGCGTGCCGATCAAGACGTCGACGCCTTCTTCGAGAATTCGCCGCTGCTTTTCGTAGTCCACGCCGCCGAACACGATGGCGAGCTCGAGTCCCGTGTACTTGCCGATACCGAGGGCGTCGGAGTGAATCTGCACCGCGAGTTCGCGCGTCGGTGCGACGACGATGGCGCGGGGCGCATTCTGCGGGCGGTTGGGTGCACCAGCATCCGTCAACAAGCGGTTGAAGAGCGCGATGAGGAAGGCGGCCGTCTTACCGGTGCCGGTCTGGGCTTGGCCCGCTACGTCGCGGCCGGCGAGGGCCACGGGCAGAGTCTGCGCCTGAATCGGCGTGCAGCGGACATAGCCCAATTCGGCAATGCCCCGTTTCAAGGATTCGGCGATGTTGAGGGATTCGAACGTGAGCTGAGTGAGATGGGCGTCTGACATTTTCTCTTTGAGGATTGCAGAAACTTGCAAAATGATGGAGACCGGTTAACAATACAGCCAATCCGGAGCCGGTCTATCCGCTCCCATCAACCGTATCATCGGTACCCTTTTAAGGTAATCAAGACCGCTAAAGCCGCTGTATTGTGCCCGAACAGCCGCGCATCGTCACTTCGCGCTTGAGGCGGGGCTGTACTTTTTCAACCATAAACCCGCCCCAAACAAACGAATCTCCAAAAGGAGGCAACCCTTCAGTGAGTAACCCAAGTATCGTCCACACCAGCGACGCCACGTTCGATAAGGACGTTCTCAAGTCCGACAAGCCCGTATTGCTCGATTTCTGGGCGGAATGGTGCGGACCCTGCAAAATGATCGCGCCCATCCTCGATGAGATTGCCGACCAGTACAAGGACAAGATCCGGATCGCCAAGCTCAACATCGACGACAATCCGGCGACGCCGCCCAAGTTCAACATTCGCGGCATCCCGACGCTGATCTTGTTCAAGAACGGAACCGTGGAGGCCCAGAAAGTCGGAGCAGTCACCAAGTCACAGCTCGCGGCCTTCCTGGACAGCAACCTGTGAGAGGTTACTTAGGAAATCAGTCGCGTGGCGGCGGCCAGGGCGGCGGTCAACAGGGAGGCGGTGGTCAAGGCGGCGGCCGATCCAATCGATCCAATCGCGGACCCCGCAACGACAACCGCAACGGCAACACCAACGGGGGCAGGCCTCCGCAAGAAGATTACGGCGATCTGCCGGAAGGCGGGGATGATCTAGAGATCATTGCGCCGACCGACCTCGCGCGCAGCCGCAGCTCGATGAACCTGACGGAGCTCAAGAAGCGGCCGATCAGCGATCTCGTCAAGCTCGCCGAGACCATGGGTCTCGAGAACATGGGCCGCTCGCGCAAGCAGGACATCATTTTCGGGGTGCTCAAGGCGCATGCGCGCAAGGGCGAAGACATCTACGGCGACGGCGTGCTGGAGATTCTGCAGGACGGCTTCGGCTTTCTGCGCTCCTCCGATTCGAGCTATCTGGCGGGCCCCGACGACATCTACGTGTCGCCCAGCCAGATTCGCCGCTTCAATCTGCGCACCGGCGATTCCATATCCGGACTGATCCGGCCGCCCAAGGACGGCGAGCGCTACTTTGCATTGCTCAAAGTAGGCGAAATCAATTTCGATTCGCCGGAGAGCTCGCGCGGCAAGGTTCTGTTCGAGAACCTTACCCCGCTGCATCCCACCGAACGCCTGAAGCTGGAGCGAGGCAACGGCTCGACCGAAGACTTGACCGCCCGCGCCATCGACTTGGTGGCGCCGATCGGCAAGGGCCAGCGCGGCCTCATCGTCTCGCCGCCGAAGGCGGGCAAGACCATGCTGCTGCAGAACATCGCCACCGCCATCACGGCGAATCATCCGGAGGTCTACCTCATCGTGCTGCTCATCGACGAGCGTCCCGAGGAAGTGACCGAGATGGCCCGCACCGTGAAGGGCGAGGTCGTATCCTCCACGTTCGACGAGCCGGCCAGCCGTCACGTTCAGGTGGCCGAGATGGTGATCGAAAAAGCCAAGCGTTTGGTCGAGCACAAGAAAGACGTGGTCATTCTGCTCGATTCCATCACTCGCTTGGCTCGCGCCTACAACACCGTGGTGCCGAGTTCGGGCAAGGTGCTGACAGGCGGCGTGGACGCCAATGCGCTGCAACGCCCGAAGCGGTTCTTCGGCGCTGCACGCAACATCGAGGAAGGCGGCAGCCTCACGATCCTCGCCACCGCCCTGGTCGATACCGGTTCGAAGATGGACGACGTCATCTTCGAGGAATTCAAAGGCACCGGCAATTCGGAAATCCATTTGGATCGGCGCATTTCCGAAAAACGCACCTTCCCGTCGATCAACATCAACCGCTCGGGCACGCGCAAGGAGGAGCTCATCACGGAGCCGTCGGAGCTGTCCAAGATGTGGATTCTGCGCAAGCTCCTGCATCCAATGGACGAGTTGGCTGCGATCGAGTTCCTGCTCGACAAGATGAAAGACACCAAGACCAACGCGGACTTCTTCGACGCGATGAAGCGGTAAGCATGGATGGCGCCGCGCGCCGCGGGTGCCGTAAACTGCCCGGGAGCGTGTGATGCAGTGGTGGGCGTGGATCGCGGTCGGCGCCGTACTCTTGGGCTCGGAATTGGCTTTCGTCGACGCGCAGTTTTATTTGGTTTTCGTCGGCGCCAGCGCGTTCGTCGTGGGGCTCATCCAGCTGACCGGATTGGATTTGCCGGTGTGGCTGCAATGGCTGATATTCGCGGCCCTTGCGGCGGCGTCCATGCTCACCTTCCGCCGGCGGATCTACGAGCGCATGCGCCGCGGGCTGCCGGCACTGAAGGTCGGCCCCGCCGGCGAAATCGTCACGATGCCGACGGCCCTGCCTCCCGGAGAGATTTGCCGCATCGAATTCCGCGGTTGCTCCTGGAGCGCGATCAACGGCGGCCCGACGGCGATCGCCGCAGGCGCGAGGGCGCGCATCGCGCGCGTCGATGGATTGACGCTCGTCGTTCACGGCGAGAGTGAAGCCTCACAGTAGGAGAGTTTCTTGGGTATGTTTCCTTTCAGCACCGCCTTCATCGTGATAGCCGTGGTCGTGGTCATCGTGTTGGCGAAGACCGCCACCGTGGTTCCGCAGCAGAGCGCCTATGTAATCGAGAATCTCGGCAAGTACAGCCGCACCTTGCAGGCCGGGTTTCACATCCTCATTCCATTCGTCGAGAGGGTGGCGTATCGGCACAGCCTCAAGGAAATCGCAATCGACATTGCGGAACAGATCTGCATCACCCGGGATAACGTGCAAGTGGGCGTCGACGCCGTGCTCTACATGCAGGTGCTCGATCCGCACCTCGCTTCCTATGGCATCACCAATTTCGGCTTCGCGATTTCGCAGCTCGCACAGACCACGTTGCGAAGCGAAATCGGCAAGATCGAACTCGACCGCACCTTCGAGGCGCGCGGCCAGATAAACACCAATGTCGTGAGCGAGCTGGACAAGGCCTCGGCCCCCTGGGGCGTCAAGGTGCTGCGCTACGAGATCAAGAACATCACGCCGCCGAAGGACGTGCTGTCGGCGATGGAAAAGCAGATGCGCGCGGAGCGCGAGAAGCGCGCCGTGGTGCTGACCTCGGAAGGCGAACGCGACGCCAAGATCAACGCCGCCGAGGGCGACAAGCAGCGCGTGATCAAGCAGTCCGAAGCGAACAAGCAGCAACAGATCAACGAGGCCGAGGGTCAGGCGCAGGCCATCCTCGCGGTGGCGACGGCAACTGCGGAGGGGCTGCGCCAGGTCGGCATTGCACTCTCGGATCGCGGCGGCATCGAGGCGATGCAGCTGCGCATCGGCGAGGAATACGTCAAGCAGTTCGGCAAGCTGGCGCAAGCCGGGACGACTCTGGTGGTGCCGGCGAACCTCACCGATCTGGCGTCCATCGTAACCATGGCCACCAGTATCGCGCGCAAGCCGCCCGCGGCTCCTCCGGCTGCGAACAACCCGGCGAGGTAGGGGCAGCATGTCGGAGAAGCGCGAAGCCGCGAATATCGGCTTCCTGGAATTCGTCGTGCTGGCGGCTGCGACCATGTCCACCCAGGCCATCGCCATCGACGCGATGTTGCCGGCGTTCCCGGTGATCGTTCGCGCGCTCAACGTCGCGAATGAGAATCATATTCAATGGATCGTCACTGCCTACATGGTGGGCATGGGATGCGGACAGCTCTTCTGGGGGGCGATGTCGGACCGCTTCGGCAGGCGGCCGGTATTGGTCGGCGGGCTCGGTCTGTATGTGGTCGCGGCTCTGCTCGCCGGTCTCGCGGGTACCTTTCATGCCCTTCTCGCTTGGCGCCTCGTCCACGGTCTCGCGGCCTCGAGCGTCGTCGTGACGCGCTCGGTTATCCGCGACCTGTACTCGGGCCGGCACATGGCGCGGGTGATGTCGCTGACTTTCATGGTGTTCTTGACGGTACCGATTCTCGCGCCAAGCTTGGGCCAGTTCATCCTGTGGTTGGCGCCGTGGCGCTATATCTTCATCGTGTGCGGTGTGTTTGCCGCGTTCGTTTGCGCATGGGTGGCATGGCGGCTGCCCGAGACGCTGCACCCGGAATACCGCCTGACGCTGAGCGTCAAGCACATCGCGGGCGCGCTGCGGTTGGTGGTATTGAATCGCTGTTCGCTGTTCTACACCTTGGCAATGAGCGTCATGTTCGGCGGGATCATGGCGTACGTTGGCATGGTGCAGCAGATCTTCGGCGAGGTGTTTCACCGTGCGAGCCTGATGCCCTCGATGTTCGCGCTGTGCGCAACCACCATGGGAGTGGCGGCGTTCCTGAATTCGCGAATCGTCGAACGCTTCGGCATGCGCCGGATTTCGCACTCGGCCTTGCTGACGTACCTCGCGATTACCGGCGCGCATTCCCTGATCGCCGTATCGGGGATGGAGCAGCTGTGGATGTTCGTCGCGTTCCAGTCGGCGACCATGGCGTGTTTCGCGTTGTCGATTTCCAATTTCGGCGCGATGGCCATGGAGCCGGTCGCCTCGGTGGCGGGAATCGGCGCATCGCTGCAGGGTTTCGCGTCCACGCTGATCGGTGCGCTGACCGGCGCCATGATCGGGCGGCAGTTCAACGGCACGATGGTGCCGCTCGCGGCCGGATTGCTCTGCTGCGGGCTGGCGAGCTTGCTATTCGTAGTGCTTGCCGAGAAGGGCAGGCTGTTCCGAGCTCATCACGCCGGTTTCGGTGCGGTAAGCGAAGCGGCGCCGTTGTGATGATGGGCGGCCCAATGGAGATTCGACCGAAAAAATAGTCTGCTAAAGCGGATATCTTTGTCGGACACCATGCCGTCTCATTTGTCGGCGCCGTCGGACTCGCGCGCGCTGCGCCTCGGATGTACCTTATTGGGTATGAAAACCACCGCTCTCAGCCTGGCATTCGGACTCTCGCTCATGGCCTCGGTCCTCGCCGCAGGGAGGGCCTGCGCCGACGCGGACGACCCGCCCTCGCGGGTGGCGCGTATTGCTTACGCCGAAGGCTCCGTTTCTTTTCAGCCTGCCGGGACGCAGGACTGGGTGACCGCGCCGCTCAATCGCCCGCTGACGACCGGCGACACGTTGTGGTCGGACCAGCAAAGCCGTGTGGAGCTCGATCTCGACGGTTCCGTCATCCGGTTGTCGAGCTCCTCGGAGCTTTCGTTCGTCAACCTGGGTAACGAGGTTACTCAAATCCAACTCACTGGCGGTACGCTTCTGCTTCGCGTTCGCCGGCTCGATGACAACGAGACCTACGAAGTCGACACACCGAATCTCGCGTTTTCCGTGTTGCGGCCGGGCACCTACCGGATCAGTATCGATCCGTCAGGAAATTCCACAGTGATCAGCGCACGCAGCGGACAAGGCGAAGTGAGCGGCGGAGGCTCCGCTTATTCGCTTTACGCCGGCGACTCCGTCGTTTTCTCTGGCACCGATCAATTGGCGGCGGATGCGGACCCGAACGCGGGTGCGCAGGACAGCTTCGATTCCTGGAGCGCCGATCGAGACCGGCGCTGGGACCGCTCCGATTCTGCGCGTTACGTGTCGCCGGATGTCGTGGGCTACCAGGATCTCGACGAACATGGCACCTGGCGCACCACGCCGGAATACGGCCCGGTGTGGTATCCGAGGGGGGTCGCACCGGACTGGGCTCCGTATCACGACGGGCACTGGTCGTATATCGCGCCGTGGGGTTATACCTGGGTCGATGACCAGCCCTGGGGGTTCGCGCCGTTCCATTACGGCCGTTGGGTTCGGACGCAGGACGCTTGGGGCTGGGTTCCCTCGCCGCCGCGGCCGGATCGCGGCGCATACGTTCGCCCGGTGTATGCGCCGGCCCTGGTCGCGTGGGTGGCGGCGGGGGCCGGTATTGCCTGGTTTGCGCTCGGTCCGCGCGAAGTCTTCGTGCCGTCCTATCCGGTCAGTCCCACCTATGTGCGCGACGTGAACGTCTCCAACACCACGGTGAATACGACGACCATCACCAACGTCTACAACACCACTGTCATCAATAACAAGACTGTGAATGTAACGTATGTGAATCGCGCGGTGCCTGGCGCAATCGCCGCGACGAGCGCGCAGTCATTCTCGACCGCTCAGCCGGTGGCAAGAAATCTGATCAAGGTCGATCAACGCGAGATGGGTGCGGAGCCGGTGCGGGCTTTGGCGCCGGCGGTGGTGCCCACCAAGCAAGCAGTGCTCGGCGCAGCGCGGCCGGCGCCCGCCAAACCGCCGGCAGCGGTGCAAACACGAGCCGTGGTGGCGAGAACGGCGCCGCCCCCGCCTCCAGTGACATTCGAACGTCGCGAGCAAGCAATCAAGAACAACGGCGGCAAGCCGCTGTCCATTTCCCAAGTGCGCCAAATCCAGCCCGCCGCAGCGGCGCCGCGTGCGGCCGCCATTCGCATTGCCCCGCCGGCAGCACCCGTGAGCGTATCGAAGTCGCCCGCGCCGAGAGCGCCTGCCGCGCCGCCGGCCGTCCCGCCAGCCGCGAAAGCTCCGCCTGCGCTACCGGCGCCTGCCGCGCCGCCAGCCGCAAAAACACCGCCTCCGCCGCCCGCCGCGCCGCCGGCGGTGCTGCCAGCCGCGAAAACACCGGCGGCACCAAGCCAACCCGCTCCTGCGGCTGTGCATCCGCGTGAACTGCCGACTGTGCCGAAGCCTGCGTCGCCGAGCGAGGCCAATTCCGCCCTCGAGCGCGAGCATTTGCAGCAGCAACAGCAGCTGCGCGCTCAACAAGAGCAAGATCGCCTGCGGGTGCAGCGCGAGCAAGATCTCGAACATCAGCGGCTCGCCAAGCAACAAGCGGACGCCGCGAAGGACCAGGAACTCGAGCGGCAGCATGCGCAACAGACCCAGCAGCTGCAGCAGAAGCACATTCAAGAGCAGCAGCAGATGCAGGCGAAACAGCAGGAACAAATAAAGGCGGCGGCCAAGCCCGTCGAGAAGGCTAAGCGGCCGGGAGAGGGCCACTGACGGCGGCTACGCCTCGGCGATCACGGCGATCGATATCCTCATATTTTGCGGACGCACCGGCAATTGAGCTGCATGGCGCGCGGGCGGATTTCTGGGAAACCATTTGACCCACTCCTCATTCATGCCGGGAAAGTCGGAGCCTTCCGCGAGGATGAACGTCGCGTCGACTACTTTCGCGAGCGAACTGCCGGCGGCGGTGAGTATCGCGGCCACATTGCGCATACTCTGTGCGGTCTGTTCTTGAATGCTCTCACCCACAACCTGGCCCGTCACCGGATCGAATGGGCCCTGCCCGGCAACAAAGATTAGTCCGCCCGCTTTCACGGCCTGGCTGAAGTAGGGCGGCGGTTTGGGTGCGTTCTCGGTACGGATGATTTCCATCAGAGTCCTCCAAAGAAAGCGTCGAGTTCCGTGCCCGACGCAGCGTTGGCGAAACCATCGAACTTGCCCTGCTCGATGATCAATTTGGCGGCCCGCATGAAGCCGCCCCATGCGGAGCGGGCGAGTGCGCCGCCGATGCTGATGCGCCGCACGCCGAGCTCCGCGATCTGGCGCACGGTCAGGTTGCCCGGCCATCCCATGAGAAGATTCACCGGTTTCGGCGCGACAGCCGCGACCACGGCGCTGATCTCGGCGGGTGCGCGGATGCCGGGCGCATAGAGGCAATCGGCGCCCGCGTTCGCGTACGCTTTCAGCCTCGCGGTGGTGTGCTCGATATCGGGCCGTCCGACGAGAAAGCACTCGGCGCGGCCGACCAACAACGCATCGCCGCCTGCCTTGTCGATCGCCTTGCGCGCGGCGCGAATTCTCTCGACGGCCGTGTCGAGTTCGTAAAGCGGCCTGGACGCATCGCCGGTCGAGTCCTCGATCGACAATCCAGCGACGCCGGTTTCAACCGCGAGCCTGACGCTCTCCGCGACACCGGCGGCATCGGTGGCAAATCCGCTTTCGAAGTCGGCATTGATCGGTAAGTCCGTGGCCTCGACCATGTCGGTCAGGTGCTCGAGCACCCGGTCGCGGGACATGCCGCCGTCCCGATGGCCGTGCGACCAAGCAAATCCGGAGCTGGTCGTGGCGAGCGCTTTGAAGCCCAGGCCCTGCAGATAGCGCGCGCTTCCGACATCCCACGGATTTGGAATGACGAAGCATCCCGCCTCGTGCAATCTGTGAAAAGTGCGGCGCTTATCGGCAATGCTGGGTCGGACGTGAGGCATGGGAGTTCCTTGAAGAGGCGGCCGGCCGCCTATTGTGCACGCGGCGCAGGGCTCGCGCACCTCACGCGTTCCCTGTACCTTGTCGCTCATGAAGAAAAACACACCGAACCCGTTGCGGCGCTCCGCACCGGAGTCACGGCCGTGACGTCGGTGGCGATCGCGTTGCTGCAGCAGTGAAACGCGACAGGTCGCCTTTATCGCTCGAGGAAATCGTCGAGGGCGGACTCTGCATCGGCTGCGGATTGTGCCAATCAGTCGCCGGAGCCGGCAAGGTGCGCATGGTGCTCACACCCGAGGGCCGCGAGCGCCCGGTCGCGCGCTGCCGCTTGGGCGAGCCGGTGCTCGAGCGCATCAATGCGATCTGTCCGGGTACTCGCGTCGAGGGAACCGACCGCGCCGCGGTGAGCGGACGGGCAACGCAGGATGTCGTGTGGGGCTCTGCGGAACACTTGGCCGTCGGTTACGCAGGCGACCCGGACGTGCGCTATCGGGCTTCGACCGGCGGGGTATTGACCGCGCTGGGCCAGTTCTTGTTGGCGAGCGGCCGGGCGAAATTCATTCTGCATGTCGCCGCGTCCCGCCGGGCGCCGATGCGCACGGAGCGCCGCCTGAGCTTTGATGCGGCCTCGGTGCTCGAAGGTGCGGGATCGCGTTATGGACCGGCGGCGCCGCTCGTTGATTTCACTGCACTCTTGGATCGCGCCGAACCGTTCGCGCTGATCGCGAAGCCCTGCGATATTGCAGCCGTGCGCAACTTGGGCCGGATCGACGGCCGGGTCGATCGATACATGCAATACGCGCTGACGTTTGTTTGCGGCGGTGCGTCGGACCTCACCAAGTCCGAAGAGGTGGCGAGCGGGTTGGGAGTCCGCGCCGAGGAGATTGCATTGTTTCGATATCGCGGCTACGGCAACCCGGGCGCCACGCGCGTGGAAACCAAAGACGGCCGGTCGTACGAGTTGACCTACCAGGAAATGTGGGAAGACGAGGCCACCTGGCGAATTCAACCGCGATGCAAAGTGTGTCCGGATGCCATCGGCGAGAGCGCGGACCTCGCTGCCTCGGATGTGTGGCCGGGCGGCGGCCCGACCGGCAACGATGCGGGCTTCAACGGAATCATCGTGCGCACCGTGCGAGGGCTCGAACTCTATCGAGCGGCGCATGCGGCCGGCGCCATCGCCGTTGAACCGCGGCAGATCGACTTCCGCGATTTCGATGAGTTCCAGCCCCATCAGGTCCGCAAGAAACGCGCTGTGTGGGCGCGCTTGGCGGGGATGAAGGCGGCGGGTTTGGCGGTGCCCGAGACCATCAATCTGCGCTTGGCGGAATGCGCTCGCTTGAATACATTGCGGGAGAATTTGGACGAAGCGCGGGGAGCTCGGCGGCGTGCGGGCGACGGAGGTTTGAGCGAGCCTCCTGCCGTTGCGCGGCCATGATCAAAGCGATTTGCCGGACTCGCGTTCAACGGCGCGGTAGCCGATGTCGCGCCGGTATTGCACCAGGTTCCAATGAATGGCTCTCACGAGCTCGTACGCCTGACCCTGGGCCTTCGCCACGGTGTCGCCCAAACCCACGGCGCAAAGGACGCGGCCGCCGGCGGTGACGATTTGCGCGCCTTCGGCGCGCGTGCCCGCGTGAAAAACTTTGCCCGGCAATCGCGCGGCGGGGCCGAGGCCACTGATCGGATCACCCGTGCGGTAAGCGTCGGGGTAGCCGCCGGCGGCCATCACGACCCCGAGCGCCGCGCGCGAATCCCAGCGGGCGTCGATTCGGTGCAGCGAGCCGGCGAGCGCAGCTTCGCACAGATCGACCAGATCGCTCTGTAACCGCATCAGAATCGGCTGCGTCTCGGGATCGCCGAAACGGCAATTGAATTCGAGCACATTGGGTATGCCATCCGCGCCGATCATCAATCCCGCATAGAGAAACCCCAGATACGGACTGCCGTCCTCGCGAAGTCCGCGCAACGTGGGCTCGATGACCTCGCGCATGACGCGCGCATGCAACGCCGGCGTGACGATCGGGGCCGGCGAGTAAGCGCCCATACCGCCCGTATTGGGTCCTTCGTCGCCGTCGTCGCGGCGCTTGTGGTCCTGTGAAGTGGCGAGCGGCAGCACGCTCGTACCGCTCGCGATCACGATGAAGCTGACTTCTTCGCCGCTCAAGAACTCCTCGATCACGACGCGGCGGCCGGCGCTGCCGAAGCTGCCGCCGAGCATGCCGGTGGCCGCGGCAATAGCCGCCTCATGCGTCTCGCAGATGATGACGCCCTTGCCTGCCGCGAGCCCATCGGCCTTGACGACCACGGGCAAGCGCTGTGCTCGCACATAGGCTGGGTCGAAGGTGCTCGAATCAAACGCCGCGTACGCGGCGGTGGGTATGCGATGGCGCGCCAGAAATTCCTTGGTGAACGCTTTCGATCCTTCCAGGCGCGCCGCGGCCCGTGAAGGACCGAAGCAGGCGAGGCCCGCGGCGCTGAATCGATCGGCGATGCCCGCGACCAAAGGACCCTCGGGACCGACGATGGTGAGGCTGATTGCCTCGCGTGATGCGAAATGGATCAGGGCATCGATGTCGTCGGCGGGAACCTCGATGTTGCGGACCTTGGGCTCCAAAGCCGTGCCCGCGTTGCCCGGCGCGACGAATACCTCGGCAACGCGCGGCGACTGCGCGCACTTCCACGCCAGCGCGTGTTCGCGGCCGCCGCCGCCGACGATCAGGATCTTCATTCGAAAGCGGCCAAGCGGGGGACTCGGGACGGGCGCTCAGTGGCGAAAATGACGCATGCCGGTGAACACCATCGCGATACCGCGTTCATCGGCCGCCGCGATGACTTCCGCGTCGCGCTTCGAGCCGCCCGGCTGAATCACGGATTTGACTCCGAGTTCGGCGACCGCATCGAGCCCGTCGCGGAACGGAAAGAAAGCATCGGACGCGATACTCGCGCAGTTCATGTCGAGCCCCGCATCCTTGGCCTTGAGAGCGGCGATCTTACTGCTGACCACACGACTCATCTGCCCGGCGCCGATGCCCACCGTCGCCTTATCCTTGACGCAAACGATGGCATTCGACTTAACATATTTCGCGACGCGCCAAGCAAAGATCAAGTCGTCGAGTTCGGCCAGGTTCGGAACGCGCTTCGTCACCGCGCGCAGTTCCTGAGCGCGTATCACGCCGTGGTCTCGCGTTTGGACCAGCAGGCCGCCGGTAACGCTCCGGTACTCGAGCAACTGCGTGGCGGAGACGGTCAATTCACCGACCTCCAGCACCCGTACGGTGTCCTTGGGCGCCAACACGGCCTTGGCCGCGTCCGACACGTGCGGCGCGAGAATCACCTCGACGAACTGCTGATCGATGATTGCGCCCGCCGTGGCGGCATCCAATTCCCGATTGAAGGCGATCACCCCTCCGTAGGCGGACGTGGGATCGGTGCGGTAGGCTCGTGCGTACGCTTCGGCTACCGTCCCGGCGCGCGCCGCGCCGCAAGGATTGGCGTGCTTGACGATGACGCAGCCCGCCGAATCGAACTGGCGCACGCATTCGAGCGCGGTATCGCCGTCCGCGATGTTGTTGTATGAGAGTTCCTTTCCCTGGATTTGCCGCGCTTGAGTCACCGAAGCGCCAATGGCGCGCGGATCGGTGTAGAAAGCGGCTTGTTGATGCGGATTTTCGCCGTAACGCAAGTCCAGATGCTTGCGAAACGACAGGTTCAGGTCATCCGGAAACGTCGTCGCGCGGCCGCCGATGGCGCCCGTGAAATAGGCGGACACCATGGCGTCGTATTGCGCGGTGTGGGCGAACGCCTTGGCGGCAAGTTTCTGTCGCATGGCATCATTCGTCGCACCCTGATTGGCGGCCAACTCGTCGAGCAGTTCGCGGTAATCGCTCGGATCCACGACGACGGTGACCGAGGCATGATTCTTTGCGGCGGCACGCACCATGGCTGGACCGCCGATATCGATGTTGTCGACGGCGTCGTAGTAGCTGCAGTCGGCTCGCGCCACCGTGGCGGCAAACGGATAGAGGTTGACGGCCAGCAAATCGATGGGTTCGATGTCGTGCGCACGCATCACCGCTTCGTCGATACCCCGCCTTCCGAGCAGGCCGCCGTGAATCTTCGGATGCAAGGTCTTGACGCGGCCGCCCATGATCTCCGGAAAACCGGTGTGCTCGGCCACTTCCTTGACGGTAATGCCGTGACTTACCAGGAGCTTGGCCGTGCCCCCTGTCGATAGCAGCTCGATGCCGCGCTCCCTCAATTCGCGCGCGAATTCGACGATGCCGGTTTTATCGGAGACGCTGAGCAACGCACGGCGGACGGGCGTGAGCAATGGCGGACCTATTCGTTGATGCCGAACTCTTTGAGTTTCTTGCGCAATGTGCCGCGATTGATGCCGAGAATCGTCGCCGCACGGCTCTGATTGCCGTGCACGTGGCCCATGACCACTTTGAACAGGGGTTCTTCCACTTCGCGCATCACGAGGTCGTATAGGTGCGCGGGCTTATGCCCGTTGAGCGTCTCAAAATAGCATTGCAACGCCTCTTCGGCCTGCGAACGCAAGGGCACGCCCTTGCCATTGACCTTCAGATCGCGCCCGTTGAAGGCGGCCGATGCATCTCTGCGTGATCTAGATTTCTTTTTTGCGACCATGGCCCCGTCCGAATTCCCTGTCGATCATCTTGTTATCTAATCGCGCTATGCAGCGCGGTCTACACTCGTATCGTAATGTTCCAACAGCGTCGACAGCTGCTCCCGCGGCGTCTCGATCCGTACGAGACGATTCCGTAAAGCCTCCTGTCCGGGATGCTGCCGGAAATACCAACTCAAATGTTTACGTGCCACACGAACACCAGTCTCGTCGCCGTAGAACGCGTACAGGTCTTCGAGGTGGGCGCGCATAATATCACGTACTTTTTCCAGCGCCAGACTTGCGCGCAATTCACCCGTCGAGAGGAAACAATTGACTTCGTCGAAGATCCATGGCCGACCTTGCGCCGCTCTGCCGATCATGATGCCGTCGCATCCGGTTGCTTGGAGAATTTGCCGGGCTCGTTGCGGAGAATCGACATCGCCGTTCGCAAACACCGGGATACCGGTCGCGGCTTTAATGGCCGCCACGGTGTCGTGTTCAGCGTTACCCTGATAGAAATCCGTGCGCGTGCGCCCATGGATCGCAAGTGCTTGAATACCGCTGTCTTCCGCGATCATCGCAATGCGGACGCCGTTCTTGTGGCGAGGATCCCAACCGGTGCGCGTTTTCAGCGTGACCGGCACCGCGACGGCCCGAACCACGCCGTGCAATATTCGTGCTACCAGATCCTCATCCTGGAGCAGTGCGGAGCCGGCCAGTCGATTGCAGACTTTTTTTGCGGGACAACCCATGTTGATATCGATGATTTGCGCACCGGCATCGACGTTGCGCCGCGCCGCGTCGGCCATCATCGCCGGATCGAAGCCGGCGATTTGCACCACGCGGGGGCACGGCTCGCCCGCATGGTCCATGCGCCGGCG
>DATMNF010000125.1:0-12733 GCA_035569355.1 Steroidobacteraceae bacterium | reverse complement strand
CGTCACCTCGAGGTGGCGGTTGTGCACGGGAATGTCTTGCGGCTCGGTGGCACCCCCCAGCACGTGGATGACCTCGAAACTTTGGCACAGTTTCATGAGATTGCAGAAGTCATCGAACGTTCCGGCGCGCCTGCCGCGCGCCGTGTCCATGATGTTCGGAGGCCCCGACGTCACCGCGAATGCGACGCATGAATCCGACAGCGGCACGTGACGCTGCGGATCCACGGAGTGCAGAGTGATATCGCGCGGGGCGCTTGCGATCGAAGCACCTACCAATTCGCGGGTCAAGCGCACGATCTGCGTCGTATCGTCGACCTCGGCGCCGGCGCCTCGATACCGAACGCGCGCGTCGGCGGACAAAACTTTCATGCCCTGCGTCTCGAGGATCACGAGCGCAGCGTCGTGAATCGCGGCGACCTGATCGTCCGAGAAAACCCTCATCGGCGCAAACGGATTGCGCAAATGACGGTAAGAGCGCGTGCGGTCGAAGATTGCGTGGCTGACGTCGGCGCTTGACGGGCGGCGCCGGCTGCGACGACCCAGCGTCTCATCGGGCTGTTTCATGCGAGTGCTGCTCGGGTGAGAGAGAGGGAAAGTATTATAGGGAATAATGCCCCCGCGCCCGTGCCGCCGTGCGCAGTTTCGGTATGCCATTATCCGATACGGCGCCATGCGCATATGCCTTTATCCGATATGCGGCGCATGGGTATGGCCTGCGAGAGGACGCCCGGTCGCCGTCGAGCGGGCCACGGCCTCGGCGAGATAGTCCGCTCCGGGACCGACCTGCGCGATTCTCGTCGCCACGCTGGTTTCGACGTGCGGATCGGCGGCGCCGGCGCGGCGCGCGGCGGCAAGAGCCAGCTCGCTCGATACACGCTGCGCGTGCTCGAGTGCGGGCGCCGACTCCGGATAGTCGCGGCTTCCCGCCGGATCATGAACTCGAAAAACGTTGAAGGTCGTTTGATTGACCAGGATCTCGACCGTCTGCGAAACGACTCCGGCCACGGCGCCCACCGCATTGCAGACCGCTGCATGCGTGGGGATGGACAGCGGCGCGCCGAGCCGGCGCGCAATTTCGGGGTAGTAAGCCCCGACCGGCGCGCCGATTGCGATCAATGGCCGCGCCAGACCGAGCGTCGCCTGCAGGATCTGCGAGAAGGGCCGCCCCGCAACCGCGTCCTCGATGAGCCGAGCACCGAGTTCGCCCCAGCCGCGACCGCGCGCCTCGACACCCGGATCGTGAGCCAGTGCGGCGGCGAGCAGGATGCGGCCGGATTCGCACACCACGTGTTCGTAGGTTCGCTCACAGATCGCCCGCGGCGAAACCGCCGCGCGCGCGGCGAGCGCATTGCGCTCCTCGGTGGCGAGGATGCGTGCTCCGCACTCTGCAGCCTCCAGGCACCACCCGCTTTGCCGATCGAGTACGTGCATGGCGTCGCTCGGTGTGAAGGCGGCGATGGTCGCGAGCCCCGCATCCGCAAGCCTGCGCAGGGCCTCCAATCCAGAGTTGCTGCGCACGACGTCCGACATGCGGCGCGGCTCGAGATCGAGCGCGTCCCACACCCGCCGTTCGAGCGCGGAGAGGTGTGCCGGCAGCGACCGGTCGGGGTTTCGAAATGCAAATTGCGCCGGAAATGCGGGAAGGCGCTCGAGTTCCGCGATCGACCTCAAGGTCACCAGCGCAGAGGGGAAGCTTTGCGCCAGCAAACTGAGCGGCATGGCCTTGCGCGGACCCACGCATAGTCGATGTTGCCTGTCGAAATGAACTTCGCTGTCGCCGCCGAGACCGCTGGTGCGCACGTCGACGGCCTCGACCATCGTGCGCCACGCACCGACCAGAGCACCCTCCCCCCGGATGACCGGCCGTCCGCCCGAGACCACCGCGATGTCGGTAGTGGTACCGCCCATGTCCGCGACGATGAAGTCGGAGAGACCGGTCAAAAATCCGGCTCCGACGACGCTCGCCGCCGGCCCCGACAGTATGGTCTCGACCGGATACTCGAGGGCAATCTGCGCCTTCATCAACGAGCCGTCGCCCTTGACGATCATCAGCGGCGCGTCTATCGACTCGTGCGCGAGGACGCGCTCGAGCGCTTCGATGAGATGCTGAATCTGCGGCGTGAGGCGTGCGTTCAGTGCGGCGGTGAGTGCCCGCCGCGGCGCGTCGAGCTTCGAGCTCAATTCGTGAGCGCATGTCACCGGCTTCGCGCAGAGCGCGCGGATCATCTTGCGGGCGCGAAGCTCATGAGCCGGATTGCGCACCGAGAAATTGGCCGCAACGGCGAAAGCCTCGACCCGGGGCTCGTAGTCGGCAACCGCTTGCCTGACGGCGGCCTCGTCGAGCGCCGAGGACTCTTCGCCGGTCGCGATGTGGCCTCCTCGGACCCGCACCACCAGTCCGCCGGTACCCGGGCGCTGCAGACCAGAGCGCTCGACCATTGCGTCATCGAAACCGATCAGCAGGGTGCAGACCGGGCTGAACCGATTTTCGACGACGGCATTGGTGGCAAGCGTGGTCGAGACCGAGACGAGGCTGACCTGTTCGCGGCTCGCGAGCGCCTGCACATTCAGCACCGCGTGGATCGCATCGCCGATGCCGATCGCAAGATTCCAGGGCGTGGTCAGCGCCTTGGCGCTCGCGATCACCCGGCGGCCGTCCGCGAGCAGTACCGCATCGGTAAACGTTCCGCCGGTGTCCAGGCCGAGCCACAGGTCCTGCGAATTCATCCTACCTCCCCGCGACAAGCTCGGCCTCGAAGCCGGCGATCGATAACGTGGCGTGCATCGTAACAGCCGCGGCGGCTCAGTCCCTCGATGGCACCGAGGAGGATGTCAACGCCGGACCTTTTGTCGTAAGCTCGCGTTTCGGGCATTACAGGATAGGAGAGGCATATGCAAAAAGCTGTGCGCAAGTATCTCAAAGCCCTTGAAGCGAGCGACATCGACAAGGCAGCGGCGCTCTTCACCGCCGACGGTTGGGTCCAGTCCCCGTTCCTCGGCCGCCTGCCGGTGCGCGATTACATGGCGAAGGTCGCCAGCGCATCGAAATCCTCCGAACTCACGGTGCACGATGTTCTGGTCAGCGCCGAGGGGCACATGCGCGCGGTCGCCTACTACCTTTATGACTGGCGGCTGAAGGACGGCTCGACGGCCGCGTTCGAATGCGCGGATGTATTCAATTTCGATCCGGATACCGGGCGAATCGCCTCGGTCGTGCTGGTTTACGACACGCACCTCGTGCGCGACGTGGTGGAAAACAAGTACCCCTGAGGTCCGCCGCGCGCGTCAGGTATTTTCGGCCCGCGCGCCGCGGCGATTGGTCGTGCGTCTCCCCGCCGCGCCGGGCGCGGCTCCGGCTTGACGACTCAGCTCCCCGCGCAACTGTGCCATTGCGCCGCTGGAGATGGCGCCGAGACTCGATTCGATGATGGCCAGATCCGGCTTCGGACCTGGCACATGCGCTTCGAGCGCGGTTCGCATGACGCGTAAGTGGTGCGGCGTCGTGCCGCAACAGCCGCCGATGATCCGGGCCCCCGAATCGAGCGACAGGCAGGCGTATTTCGCCATCAATTCAGGGGTGCCGTTGAAGCGGATTTCGCCGTCGATGAATTGGGGAATGCCGCAGTTTGCCTTGGCGACCAGTATTGCCGTCGGATCCGACGCCGTGGCCAGGTTGACGATGCACGCAACGAGTTCCGAGGGTCCGGTGCCGCAATTACTCCCGCACGCCGCGAGTTGGTGCTTGCGGTGCAGTCCGGCGAGTTCGGACGGCGTGATCCCCATCATCGTGCGGCCGTTGGTATCGAAGCTCAAAGTGGCGACCGTCGGCAAGCCGGTGGTGCGCGCGCCGGCGATGGCTGCTTCAGTCTCCTCGATGGACGACATCGTTTCGATCCAAAGTATGTCCGCGCCGCCCTGGGCGAGCGCGACGGCCTGTTCCGCAAAGGCCTCGCGGGCAGCCGCCAGGCTCAAAGGCCCGAGCGGTTCGAGGATCTCGCCGGTCGGGCCCATGCTGCCGCCGACGAGCACTACGCGCCCGGCCCGATCGGCTTCCGTGCGGGCGATGCGCGCCGCCTTTTCATTCAGCTCCCCTACCCGGTCCTCCGCCTTGTGGAGTTTCAACCGATGTCGCGTCCCGCCAAAACTGTTCGTCAAGATGATGTCCGCTCCGGCCTCGACGAAAGCGCGCTGCAATTGGCCGACCCGGTCGGGATGCTCGGAATTCCACAGTTCCGGCGCGTCGCCCGACTGCAAGCCGCGTTCGAACAGGTTGCTTCCCGTCGCGCCGTCGGCGAGCAGCCAAGGCCGTTCGGCCAACAAGGGTGTCAATCGATCAGTCATACGCTCGTCTCGCTCATGCAACATGAAACTTTAACATGGCGCTACGAGACGGGAGGGAGCTCGCGCCGTGCCCCAGCTTCGTTTCACATGCGCCGCAAGCGACCTAGAAGAAATCTACTTAAATTCTTTAAGTATTTGAATACTAAGATGTAAGATGCACCATAGCGAACTGCAATCGCTCCCGCGTAATGCAATCGATGAACGCCGTGACGCGACAGCGATCTATGTCTTGAAGCGGGCCATTTCAATGGACCCATGGCGCTAACTCTTGGCGCTGGTCATAATCGAATATTGAACGCAAAGGATCGGTGCAAAAAAGGAAATCGATGAAGACATTATTTCTACAGGCTCCCTCGTTCGATGGGTTTGACGGCGGGGCCGGCTCGCGCTATCAGGCGAAGCGCGAGATCAAATCATTCTGGTTTCCGACCTGGCTGGCACAGTCGGCCGCTCTGGTGCCGAACTCCCGTTTGCTCGATGCCCCGGCAGACGAGCTCACCGTCGAAGAGACCCGCAAGATCGCGCTCGGCTACGAGCTTGTCATCATTCATACCAGCACACCCTCCTTTCCAACGGATGCGAAATTTGCGGAACTTTTGAAGCAGGACAACCCCGGTGTCAGGATCGGTTTGGTGGGTGCCAAGACCATGGTCGATCCGGAGGGCTCCTTGAAAGCCACTCGCGCGGTCGACTTTGTCTGCCGCGAAGAATTCGACTACACCTGCAAGGAGGTCGCCGAAGGCTTGCCCTTGAAGGACATCAAGGGGCTCTCGTATCGCAACGATGACGGGACGATCGTCCACAACTTACCGCGCGCGATCATCGAGAACATGGATGATTTGCCCTTCGTGGCGCCGGTCTATCGGCGAGATCTCAAGATTGAAAACTACTTCATCGGCTACCTGAAACACCCCTACGTGAGCTTCTACACGGGACGGGGCTGCCGCTCCAAATGCACGTTTTGTCTGTGGCCGCAGACGGTCGGCGGTCACCGCTATCGGGTGCGCTCGGCCGAGAACGTCCTCGCAGAGGTGCGCTGGATCAAGGAGAACATGCCCGAAGTCAAGGAGATCATGTTCGACGACGATACGTTTACCGATACCTCAAACCTGCCCCGCGTTGAGGCGATTGCACGCGGCATGGGCGAACTCGGCATGACCTGGAGCTGCAACGCGAAGGCAAATGTCCCCTACAAGACCTTGAAGGTAATGAAGGACGGCGGCCTGCGCCTCCTGCTCGTCGGCTACGAATCGGGAGACGATCAGATTCTGCTCAACATCAAGAAGGGGCTGCGGACCGACATCGCACGGCGGTTCACCGAAGACTGCCGCAAACTCGGTATTTTGATCCATGGCACCTTCATTCTGGGTCTGCCCGGCGAGACGCGCGAAACGATCGAAAGCACCATCGAGTTCGCCAAGCAGATCAACCCACACACCATCCAGGTATCACTCGCCGCGCCCTATCCCGGCACCACGCTGTACAAACAAGCGGTCGACAATGGCTGGCTGCAGGAGAACGACGCGGTCAATCTGGTCAACGACAAAGGCGTGCAGCTGGCGGCAATCAGCTACCCCCATCTGTCGAAGGAAGAAATCTTTCACAGCATGGAAGTGTTCTATAAGCGCTTCTATTTTCGGCCCAGCAAAATCTGGGAGATCGTCAAGGAAATGCTCACGAGCTGGGACATGTTGACGCGCCGCCTGCGCGAAGGCGTCGAGTTCTTCCGCTTCCTGCGCGCGCACGAGGCCTGAGCGAACCCTTGGCGCCGATGCCGTCCATTCAATCGCTCATCACGATTATCGGCTTCGCGATCCTGGCTCTAGCCGCGAGCTACGCGGTTCTTTGTGTCCTAGCGGTGCTCGTTTGGCGCAGAAAGCGATGGGCGCCAAGCTCGGGCTCGCTCCCGCCGGTAACGATGCTCAAACCCCTGTGTGGCGCCGAACCCGGACTGTATGAGCACCTGCGCTCGTTCTGCCGGCAGGATTACCCCGAGTTTCAGATCGTTTTTGGCGTGCGCGATCCGGGTGATCCGGCATGCGCCGTGGTGAAGCGTCTGGCGGCGGAATTCCCGTCGGTACCGATCGAGCTCGTGATCAATCCGCGCCTTCACGGCAACAATCTCAAAATCAGCAACTTGATCAACATGCTGCCCTACGCCCGGCACGACGTGCTGGCGATGGCGGACAGCGACGCCTTTGTGGGAACGGATTATCTGCATTCCGTCACTGGACCGCTGCTCGACGGCAATATCGGTCTCGTCACCTGTCTCTACCGCGGCACGCCGACCCCGGGCCTCTGGTCGCGTCTCGGGGCGATGTACATCAACGAATGGTACGTTCCTTCCGTTCTGCTGGCGTGGCTCTTCGGTCACGAGGGGTACGTGTCCGGCCAAACCGTGTGCCTGCGGCGCAATACGCTGCAAGCCATCGGCGGCCTGCAGGCGTTGGCAGACTATCTTGCCGACGACCATCGATTGGGCGAACTGGTCCGCGCTTTGGGCCAGCGGGTCGTGTTGTCGACTTACGTGGTACAGGGAGAGCATCACGAGCCGACCTTCGATTCGCTCATCCGTCACGAGCTGCGGTGGATGCGGACGCTGCGGGTGCTGCGGCCGCGCAGTTTTCCGTTTATTTTCGTTACCTTCAGTGTCCCCTTGGCGCTCTTGGGGCTCGCTGCCGCGGCGGCAGGGTCATCGCATGCGGCTGCGCAATGGGCGCTTTTCGCGATTACCGCAATGGCGCGGCTGGTGCTGCATTTCGTGCGTCGGTCGCGTGACCGGGCTGGGTTGTCGGATCTTTGGCTTCTTCCCGTGCGCGATTTGCTGATCTGCTGGGTTTGGTGGCGAAGCTTCTTCGTCTCCCGCGTCACCTGGCGGGGAATTGAATTCGACGTCGATGCCGACGGTTTGATGCGCCCGCTATCCTGAATAACAGTCCATCCCGGAATCTTCCGGTCAAATATTGGTTTGGCGAAGCGATGAAATACGCGGCCTACATCGGCGGCCTGCTTGGACTGGCGTTGCTGGTCATCCTGGTCGTTCGTGCGGATTTCTCCGCGATATTGCACACACTGGACACAGGCGGCTGGCCGCTCCTGTGGGTGATACCGTATCGCGCGCTCTACTTCGCTCTCTATGCCACGGGCTGGCTCGCGCTCCTGCGTCCGTATGACCGCGGACATCGCGCCGGACTTAACTATCTATTTTGGGTGACCAGCGTACGCGAGGCGGTAGACCGCCTGCTCCCGGTGGCAAGCGTCGGAGGCAGCGTGGTCGGTATTCGATTGGTGCGCTGGCGAGGGCTCGCCGCGGCGCCGGTCGCCGCAACGGTGATCGTGGAGATCGTATTGACCTTGATCGTGCTCTACCTATTCACGGCATTGGGTCTGTTTCTGCTGGTTGAATTCGGCGCGGCGGGCCAGGCATATCATCGTTTGCTGCTCGCGTTTCTCTTGACGCTGCCGGTACCGGTGGTGAGCGCACTGCTGCTGCGCTACGGCTCGGCGTTCGAGCGTTTGCAACGATTCCTGCGTCCCTTGGTCGGCGAGAGCACCATGTCCGGGCAAGCGGCATCGCTCGATCATGAACTGCGCGCCTGCATGCGCCGAGGGTGGCGATTGCTTCTCGCGGGCGCGTTGCAGTTTGCGGCTTTCATTTCGGGATCGTTCGAAATCTGGTTCGCGCTGCGCCTCTTTGGCCATCCAATAGGCTGCGGCACCGCGTTGGTCCTCGAGAGCATGACGCAGGCCGTGCGGCATTTGGCGTTCGTCGTCCCGGCCGGGATCGGCGTGCAAGAAGCGGGCTTGGTCATCTTTGGTCACGCTCTCGGCATCAGCGGAGAATTGGCGTTGGCGGTCTCGATGACCAAACGAATGCGCGAAGTGCTCTGCGGTCTCCCGGCATTGCTGTCCTGGCAGTGGGCGGAAGGCAGGCGATTATCGGCAGATTAGCCCCAGGGGCGATGCGCTCGGGCTCAAGCGGGGCTGACGGCAGCGTGGCCTCCTAGAAAGGCGGTGGCGTGCATCGCAAGCACCCCCGATGGCCCCATCGCCCTTAGCTCTACCCGATCATGTTCCGGCTTGCCCACGAAGCGCACGGGTTGATTTACATACAGAGGACTGCGGGCGCGAAACTCGAAGCGCGCAATTCTGTCCACCTGATTCAAGTGCAACAATTGCGCCAGCACTATGGCTACCAGAGGCCCGTGCACCACGCGCTCCGGGTAACCTTCCTCGCGTTGCGTGTACAGCTGATCGAAATGGATGAGGTGCGAATTGAAGGTCAGGGCGGAAAAACGCATGAGCATCACCGGATCCGGAGTCAAGGTGATGGACCACGGGTCGGCATCCGAACTCGTTGCCGCGAATTCATCATTTGGGGCCGGTTGCGCGGGTACGGGCCCCTGCAGATAAACGATGTCCCGCTCCTCCCGCACGCACAGCGCATCGTGTTGAAAATACCGGTGCTCGACCGTGAGGATCTGAAAGGGCCCGTGCCTGCCTTGCGTGTCGCGGCGCCCGATCACCCGCTCGCTCATGTGTGCTCGTACCCCGATCTGAAGCGGCCTGATGAATTCAGTGCGAGCCGCCGCGAACAAACGCCGCCGCTTCAAAGTCGAATCAACCCACTCTTGGTTGACCATGTGCCCGTCACGCCCAATCGCAGAACGGGGTGCGGTGCGCAAGAAATACAGCCAGTGCCACAGGGGCGGCAGCACCGAGTGTTCGGCCGTCTCGACCGTCGCAATTTCCAGCGTGGCCCGCAGGGCTTGAACCGGCCACGGATCCAGTTTTGACTCGATCATTTTCACAGTATGCACCAAGATGCCACCACCGAGGCTTCTGACAAAGGATTACGCGAAACACCGACGCGATCTTCCAATCCCCGAACTCGCAAAGCCGGAGCGATCGGCGAATAGTTGCAACGATGCATATCATCGATGACAAGGCGCGTACGTCACGGTCATTGCACGCCGTCTCATTGACGGCAGCGGCAGTATGCTTGCTCGCCGGGTGCGTGTCGCCGCAATACAAATTCGCCGGCAAGAACACGCCTGCTGCGCGGGGGCTCAACATCGAGTTCCCAGCAGCACCGATCGAGACAACACTCGACGCCGTCATCACGTTCGGCGGGCCGGGCTCGTGGAAGCGCGAAGCATTCTGGGACGAGTACGTAGTTACGATTCGGAATCTCGCCGACCGGCCCCTGCGCGTTGAATCCGCTGCATTGACGGACTATGCGGGAGTTCTGCGCACCGCCGGCGATGACCCATGGACACTGGAGCGGCAAAGCAAAGACCTCGAGCGACGATACCGGGATGCCGGAATGACATTCGCACGAATTGCCGCGCCACGCGTGCTGGCCGCCACGGCAGAACCCGCAGTGATTTCGAGCGCGGGGATAGGATCAGCCGGCGCAGCCGCTGCAGCAACGACAACGGCCGTGGCGCTCCCGGTCTATGGCCTGACGGTACTGGGCATCAACAAGCACAACAAGGCGGCAATCAAAGCGGAGTTCACTCGCCGCCGCTTGCCTCTCCCGCTATCCCTCGAACCCGGCGAAACTCGCACCGGCAGCCTGTTCTTCCCCATGACCCCGAATCCACGTTCCCTTGGCCTGGATTGGTCAAACGAGTCCGGCAAGAACGATTCAGTGCTTGCGCTCGATTTTCTCCGTGGGCTGCATGTGAAGGGGACGGAAGCAGCCATGAGCGACGGCCGGGAGCGCAACCAGCGCGCGCAGGGTGCTGCTACGGAGTAAGTTCTCCCAGTATGGTGGGGATCAGTTCCGAGACGGTCGGATGGATATGCATGGTGTCCCGCAGCGTTGTGTAGGGTTTCTTTGCGGACATCACATCGAGAATCCCATGGACCGCTTCGTCGCCGCCGACGCCTAGAATCGCCGCCCCGAGAATTTCCTCACTCTCGGCGTCGACCAGGATTTTCATCAGGCCGTTCGTTTCACCTTTTTCGACCGCCCGGCTGACCCGTGTCATCGGCCGCTTACCGACTCGTATTTTTCGCCCCGCGCTTCGGGCCTCGCTCTCGGTCATGCCGGCGCGGCCGAGCGGCGGGTCAATGAAAAGTGCGTAGCAAGAAACCCGGTCGCTTACCCGCCGATTGCCGCCCTCGAGCAGGTTGCCTGCAACGATCTCGAAATCATTGTAGGCGGTGTGGGTAAAGGCACCCCTGCCATTGCAATCGCCAAGGGCCCAGATGCCGGGAACATTGGTTCGCAGCTGATCGTCGACGACGATGTAGCCTCGCTCATCAACGGCGATCCCTGCCTTTTCGAGCAGCAGATCGTCCGTGTTCGGACGTCGCCCGACCGCGAGAAGAACGTGCGAGCCCGCGACTTGACGGTCGCCGACTTCGCAATCGACCCCGACGACAATGTCCTCGCCGCGCCGCATCAGGCGGATGCATTCCGCCTTGGTACGCAGACTGATTCCCTCCCGCTCGAGAATGCTGCCGATCGCGGACGAAATCTCCTCATCTTCCCGCGACAGAAGTCGGGGCGATTTCTCGACAACGGTAACTTGACTGCCGAATCGCCGGTACATCTGCGCAAATTCCAGTCCCACGTAGCTGCCCCCAACGATCACGAGATGCCGGGGCAGCGCATCGAGTTCGAGGATGGAGGTATTCGTGAGGTATGGCACATTGTCGATACCGGGCATCCCGGGCACGAGGGCCCGGCCGCCGACGTTCAGGAAAATGCGCTCAGCCGAGATTAGCTCATCGCCGATTCGCATCTCATGCGGCGATTCGAAGCGCGCGTGGCCCTTGATCACGCGGCACCGTTCCATGCGGCGCAGCCAACGCTCGACGCCCTCGCGAGCGCCCGTCACGATGCCGTCCTTTCGCGATTTCACGGCACGCAAATCGATCGAAATGCTGCCATCGATACGCAGGCCATACTCGCTCGCCCGGCGCGCCTGGTACGCCACCCGCGCGCTGGCGACCAGAGACTTGGTCGGCGTGCATCCGGTGTTGATGCAGGTGCCCCCAAACAAGTGGCGTTCGACCACCGCCACGGTCATTCCTGCGCCGGTGAGCCGGCCCGCCAACGACGGTCCCGCCTGCCCGGCGCCGATGATGATTGCGTCGTAGTGCCCGTTCATCCGCACGGTGTGACGCCCTACTGGGCGGCGCTGCCGCACGCCGCTGCACGGCCCAGCAACAATGCGCGCTCGCGCGCATTCTGGGCGAGTCCCGCGGCATGCGTAAACTCTGCACGAGCTTCTTCGAAGCGTCCGAGCTTCTCCAACAAATCCCCGCGGACGCTCGGCAGCAGATGGTAGCTCTTGAGGCGCGACTCCTTGGTCAGTGTGTCCACGACTTCCAACGCGGCCGCGGGCCCGAACGCCATCGAGACCGCCACCGCTCGATTCAGTTCCACGACGGGCGACGGTGCGAGCTGATAGAGCGCATCGTAAAGCGCGACGATCCGCACCCAATTCGTTTCCTCAGCCGTTCGCGCCCGGGCATGGCAGGCAGCTATGGCCGCCTGCAGAGCATAGGGTCCCAAGGCACCGCCCAGCGCCTCGGCGCGCTCGAGCGCCGCAAGCCCGCGCCGGATCAACAATTGACTCCAGCGCCCGCGGTTCTGGGCAAGCAGCAAGATGGGCTCGCCGGCTGCGTCAACGCGCGCACCCACGCGCGACGCCTGGATCTCCATCAAGGCCACGAGGCCGTGGACCTCTGCCTCCTGCGGCGCAAGCTCGGCCAGAATACGGCCCAACCGCAGGGCTTCATCGCAGAGCGCGGGGCGCATCCAGTCATTTCCGGCGGTCGCGGCATAGCCTTCATTGAAGATGAGGTAGATCACTTCGAGCACCGAGGAGAGCCGCGCCGCCCGCTCCTGCGCGGGCGGTACCTCGAACGGAATGCGAGCTTCCGCGAGCGTCCGCTTGGCGCGAACGATGCGCTGCCCGATGGTGGGCTCGGGCACGAGAAACGCGCGCGCGATCTCTGTGGTGGTCAGACCTCCGAGCAATCGCAGCGTGAGTGCAGTGCGCGCTTCGGTCGACAGGACCGGATGGCAGGCGATAAAGGTGAGCCGCAACAGGTCATCCCCGATGTCGTCTTCAGCGGCCAGGTCAGGTCCCGCTGCCTGTGTGCCGAGCAGTGGCGTCTCGTTCACGATCGCCTCCTGATTTCGCGCGACGAGTTTTCGATGGCGCAGTTCATCGAGTGCACGGTTCTTTGCCGTCGCCATCAGCCACGCACCGGGATTATCCGGCGTGCCGCTTCGCGGCCATTGTTCCAGCGCAGTCACGAGCGCGTCCTGAGCAAATTCTTCGGCGAGCCCGACATCGCGCAACATGCGCGCCAGCTTGGCGATGATCTTGGCGGATTCCATTCGCCAAACCGCATCGATCGTCCGATG
>DATMNF010000124.1:0-16768 GCA_035569355.1 Steroidobacteraceae bacterium | reverse complement strand
GCTTCACCACCTTCAGCGGCACAACGATGTCCGCGGCCAAGCACACTGCGCTGCTCGCGGACACCGGCGGCACGTGCGACCAGTGCCACGAGTCGGGGCTGAGCTTCTTCGGCGTGACCAACCTCACCACGCGGCCCAATGGTCACCATGTGGGTAAGGACTGCAACGGCTGCCACAGTCCCAACAACTGGGGCGGCGGCAACGCCACCAAGAGGACGATCGCGGCTGCGCCCGCAACGACGACCAAGCGCACCACCACGGTCAGCACCGTCGTCGCGGCGCCTGCGGCCTCACCGGGCGCGAGACGCTTGGGTGCGCCGGTCAGCGCCGGTCCGGTCAGCGCGGCTCCGGTCGTCGGTACCGCAGGCGTCGCTTCGCTGGCCACCCCGGCCGCGTCGGTCGGCGCGGCCCCGGGGATCCTGTCCCACGCCGGCATCACCACGAATTGCATCAGCTGCCACAACGGCGCGCTGGCGCAGGGCAAGGGTGCGACCCACATTGCCAGCAACAACAAATGCGAGAACTGCCACACCACTTTCGCCTGGATGCCGGCACGATTCGATCACCAAGGCGTCACGGCGAGCTGCGTGAGCTGCCACAACGGCGTGTCGGCGTCCGGCAAGCCGACCCGGCACCTCGTCACGACGCGGGATTGCAGCGCTTGCCACGGCACTCTCGCGTGGATTCCCGCGACGTTCAGTCACCTTGGCGTCAACGGCACCTGCCAGAGCTGCCACAACGGCGTTACCGCGACGGGCAAGCAAGCGCAGCATGTGGCCACCACGCTTGATTGCAGCAGCTGCCACAGCACCTTGAATTGGACCATCACGACGGCTCCGCCGCACAAGCTGCAACCCCTACTACCGCGCCCACGCGCGCCCGCGACACCCGGTCCTGCCAAGTGATGCTCGGCCGGAAGCGTAGAGGTCTGCTTTGGCAGCCGCTGGTGCTGCCCGTGGCCGCGCTGCTGATCGGGTTGGCGGGTCCATCCGCCCAGGTGGCGGCCGCAATACCCTCGCTCTTGCCGACTGGGCCCATCGTGCAGCTCATCGATACCCAGGAGCTCGAGGATCACGCTGAAATCTCGATACAGTTTGCCTGCTCCGTGCGCTATGTCGCCAACACGCCCGTAAGCCATGGCACCGGCACCACCATAACCCTTAGGCTCGGACCGGATTGCGGCACTCAATTCAGTTCGCTGCCACCGGAACTGCCGCTCGTCGGCGGCGGCGGCCACCTCGTCACCGGAGCGCGCGTCGATTCGATCGTCCCCGGGGAAATCACGCTGGAACTGACCTGGTCCAAGGCGCTGGACTTCGTGATGGCACCCACCGCCTCAGGGCTTGGGTTGCGGGTGCGCCTGCTCAACACCAACCGCCGCAAGGGCAAAGTCCTGCTGTCCGAAAGCGAGCCCCCCGGGACCTATGCCGTCAATCTCGATTCTTCTCAGACCCCGTATCCGCGCGAGACGGTGGAAGCGGCAGCCGCCAGCCTGCAGACGCAGGCATACGTGTCCGAAACCGATATCGAGGACCAGCACTGGTACCGGCTGCGCCTGGGGCCCTTCACGACGCGCAGCGAGGCCGAGCGCGTGCTGAAAGTCGCCCAGGCGAAGTACCCACGGGCGTGGCTTGCGGACAATGACGAGCAGACCGATCTTTCCGGGGTCGAGACCGCCGGCGTGGCGTCGTCGGCCGCAAACGCGCCGACCGACCCGGCGCTGCCGGACGATCAGCGTGCGCAAATCCTGCGCGACGCGCGCACCGCGCTCGAAAAACACAAATACCCTGAAGCCGTGGATCTGCTCAATCGGCTGCTGCGTCAGCCCGAATATCCGGAGCGCCGCGACGCTCAAGAACTGATGGGTCTCGTGCGCGAGCGGGCCGGCCAGCTGGCGCAGGCCAAGGCGGAATACCAAGAATATCTGCGCCGTTATCCGGACGGCGCGGGCGCGGCGCGGGTACGCGGCCGACTGCAAACCCTCGCCGCAGCCTCGCTCGCTCCCAAAACCACCGGCGAGTTCGGCGCGGCCGAAAGCAACCGCTGGACCATGGCGGGCAGCGCAGCCGTCAGCTACCAGTATGGCAGGGATCAGACGGTCTCCGGCGGCACCACGACGACCACGAATACCTTGAGTTCTGCCCTCTTTTATGGCGATCTGCTGCTGCGTGACCGCGGCGAGCGCTACGATTTTACGGCCCGGGTGAATGGCGGCTACACCGAGAATCTCGGTGCGAGTTTCGGCGGCGGCAGCCAGGACCGCATCAATGCGGCGTACGTCGAGGTCACGGACAAAAGCTTTGGGTTGACCGGCCGGTTCGGCCGTCAATCGCTTGCGAGTCAAGGCATCATCGGTCTTTTCGACGGACTGTTCGTCGGCTATCAGGTGAACCCTAAGTTAGCGGTGAGCGGCGCTGCGGGTCTGCCGGCCTACACCGGCTACTCGGCAGTCTCGAGCCACGAGAGATTCGGAACGGTCGCCGCGGAATTCGACCCCTTCCATCAAGCGTGGGTGTTCGACGCGTACTTCTTCGATCAAACCAACGAGGGTCAGACGGACCGCCGCTCCATCGGGCTCCAAACCCGTTATTCGGTATCCGGGCGCACCGCGGTCTTGCTGGTCGACTACGACATCGCGTTCCAGCAGATCAATTCGGCCACCCTCATCGGCAATTCCAAAGTGGGGCAGAACTGGGTGCTCAGCTTTGACGCGGATCACCGTCGCAGCCCGTTGCTCCAGCTCAACAATGCGCTCATCGGCCAATCCGCCTTGGACCTGAATTCTCTGCAGGCCGAGTCCATGCCCCCGCTCACCCCGTCCCAAATCAGGCAACTTGCGCTGGACAGGACCGCGACCAGCAACACGTTCGTCGTGTCCGCCAGCCGCCCCTTCGGCGAGCGCTGGCAGTTCATGGCCGATCTCGGCGGCTTCCAACTGAGCGGCACGCCGAGCTCCCCCGCAATCGGCGGCGTTTCCGCAGTCTCTGCGACGCAGTCGACGGGCCTGGACAAGAACATATCGCTGCAGATGGCCGGCTCGAGCCTGCTGCAAGCCAACGATCTGCACATTTTCAGCGCGCGCTACGACAATTCTCCCCAGGCGCGCAGCACGACCCTGTCGTGGGACGCACGCTTCGTGGTCCACGGCAATTGGCGCTTGGGTCCGCGCTTGAGCGTCGAGGAATTGAATGACCCGACGCTGGGCGGGAAGCAAAGGCTCTACTTGCCTCAGGTGCGCACCGATTGGACCAACCGATTCTCGGTCTTCGAGGCCACCGCAGGCTACCAATTGCAGAACCAGCAGGCCGTGCAGCAGCTGCAATCATTGACCGGCCAAACCGTAACGACCTCTGTGGATCAGCATTCCTTGTATGTTACGGTTGCGTACCGGGTACGCTTTTAAAAAGACCTATGAATATGCGCTTGGCTTTGCTGTTGATGCTGACGGCGGTCGCCTCCTGTGCAACCCGACCGCTGAAGGCATCGACGGAGATCTTCGACGAGGAAACCGGCAGCACCTTGTTGGTTGTGTCGAAGCCCCTCGTGTTCGCACGCGAACGCTCGGATGTCGCCGCTCATGCGCGCGACTACGCGACGCTGGTGGCGGTCGAAGATGATCGATCCGGCGAATACACGCAGTACCTGTTGCTGTACCGCTGGTCGACGGTGGACCGGCGCATGTCGCCGCCTCCGGGGCCGGACGAAGGCGAACTCAAGATCCTTGCCGACGGGCGCACGATCGACTTGAAACCCCTCGAACGGCCGCCCACCAGCTTGGCGAAGCGCCGCGCGCTGCATGTGCCCGAGCACAACGAAGTGGTCTATCGCGCTTACCGCGTCGATCCGGCGATGCTCCATTTCATTGCCAGTAGCCGCGATCTCAGCGTGCGTATGCCGCAGGAACAGCTCGATACCCCCTTCACGCTCTGGGAAGACGGCAGAGGTGAGCTGACGCAGTTTCTACAGCGGGCGGCCCCTCCCTAAATCTGCGTAGCCACCGTGGCCGAATTCGCCCGCCGCGATCGCTGCGCGAACGCGCGGGCTCTTGAGTGCCGCGAGTTCATCGGCATGCCGATACTGGCTCATCGACTCCGCAATCACGGGTCCCGATTGGACGGCCGGATGAAGATAAATTTCCGTGACGCCGGGGGGCAGCCGCGCGAGAATCGTCAGAAGCTTGGTCTCATCCATCGAGCCGCTCGCGGCGACTCCGAAGATGCGGTCGTTGTGCAGGATTTGCGCGGCATTCAATCGCCGCTTCATGAGCGCTATCCAAGGCCTGAGCAAAACGGCACTGGCGACTGCGGACCAATGGCCGCCCTGCGCAGCGAACCAAACGGGTTCGTCCGGCACCCTCACCGCCCGCACTCCGAAATCGCGGCCGATGCGCAACATCATCGTCAACACGGTCGGATGCAGATGGAAATGCTTGTGCACATTGACGTGATCCAGGGTGAGGCCGCTGCGCGCGAATGCCGAGAATTGTGCGCGGATTTCCATCTCCAGCTGTCGCCGCAGTTTGGAAAGAGCGAAGAAGCGGACGCCATTGACGAACATTCGGCCGTCCATGCGGCCCGCACCGTCGGCAAGTCCCGGAATCAGATCGGGCGCGAGCATTGCCTGGCCGTCCGCCAGAACGAGATGCAAGCCCACGCGTAAATCCGGCAGCCGGCGCGCGCGACGGATCGCATCGGCGGCGGCCGGCGCGCCCACCATGAGACTCGCCGCGGTGAGAATCCCGTCCCGGCTCGCTTGCTCGACGGCGTCGTTGACGGCTTCGTGCAGCCCAAAGTCATCAGCCGTGACGATCAAGAATTTTTGCCCCGGCCGGCGCGTCAAATCACTTCTTTTGCGGCCGATTCCGTCCGGACTGCGGCGCCGGCGTCCACCAGCACCTGTTCCAGAACGGCGAGATACTCGATGTAGCGCCTGCGCCCCAGGGCGGTGATGCGGCAATACGTTTGCGGCCGGTTGTTATGGAAGCCCTTCGTAATGGCGATCAATTTGGCGTCCTCGAGCACCTGCAAATGCCGATTGAGATTGCCGTCCGTCAGGGCGCACAGCTGTTTCAGATCGCCGAACAGCAGCCCCTTCGAATGGGTCACCAGCGACGTCAAGACGCTGAGGCGTGCACGTTCATGAATGACCCGGTCCAGGCCGTCGTATGCGAAACGAGGGACGGCGCTCTTCTTGCCGCTGCGTTTATTCAACAGGCTTCTCATATCCAATCCGAAGTACGGTTGCGACCAGAAGTTGGCCGACCCCGAACGGAATGCCCATCGTCCAGGGTGAAAATGCGTGCGTGACGCTGCCGGCGGCCAGGCAGTAGAGTCCCGCCGCCAGGTACCACACGCCGACGGCAAACATCGGTCGAGGCAGGAACCGGCACGACGCGAATACGCCCAGGCTGAAGATCAATTCCCACAGCCCGGGAAGGATCCAACATTCTTGCGGGGCGAATCGCATCATGACTACGGTCAGCAGGAACCCGACCATCACGGCGGGAAGAAATTGCTCGACCGCGGATTGCACCATCTCGCGCGCAAGTCCCACGTGCACGCGCCGAGCCCGCGCAAACGTATCGATGCCGGTCAGAAGCAGCGAAACCGCGGCAGTCCCCGCCCACACCGGGACCCAAATCCTCAATTCGGCAACTCCATGCTTCGTCAACCACTGCGCCTGCACGGCGGCGACCAGCATCGCAAGCAGTCCGCTCGCGGCAATCGATGCCGGGCCGTAGCCGCGAAATTCAGTGCCTCGCGCAACTTGATTGCGGATGCTGTGAATCTCTGCCAACGCCCGCTGTAATTCTTTCATGCAGCAAACCTCATTCGCCGGTCGCACTGAAGGAAATACCTCAAAGGTATGCCATGGTCAAATTCTTCAGCGAAACGGGTGGCTCACATAAGGCGAGTCTGCGAGTCCAAAACGCCAAGGCTGGGCAACCGCCTTGGAGATTCCTATTCGCGGACCGCACACTACGCTGACGCGGCCGGCCGCCGCCTTGAGATTGAAAGGCGCTCGATCGATGCGCTTGCCGTTCATGGCATGCGTAATCCCCAAAGCCTGCCCGAGCCTGCCCGGTCCCGCACACAATTTTCGCGGATCCCGCTGCCGCCGCCGATCGATCATCCGTGCAATGCCTTCGGTCGGCTCCAAGGCCCGAATCAAGACTCCCGCACCGTGGCCCGCTTCGCGGCAAACGAAATTCAAACACCAATGGATTCCGTAGGACAGGTACACGTACGCGCGGCCGGGCGGCCCGAACATCACGGCATTGCGCGGCGTCGGGCCGGAAAAACTGTGCGATGCCGGGTCCTCGCGATCATAGGCCTCGGTCTCGACAATGACTCCGCCCACTCCGTCGACGAGCAAGGTCATCCCTATCAAGCGGCGAGCGACTTGCGGGGAATTGCGCGTGAAATCGATGCCTTTCAATCGTGAAGAGCCTGATGCACCTGCTGCACGCACGCAGATCCCTCGCCGACCGCCGCCGCCACTCGCTTGACGCTTCCGCAGCGTACGTCGCCGACCGCGAATATCCCCGGCCAATTGGTTTCGAAGGACTGCGGCAGGCGGGTAACGGAGCCGTTCGAAAAGTGCAGCTCCGGCGCCGTAAGATCGGCTCCGGTGCGCACGAATCCTTTGTCGTTCAACGCGATGCAGCCTTTCAGCCAGTGCGTGCTGGGGACGGCGCCCATCATCAGAAAGACATGACCGATGTTTCGCGTCTCGGGGACATTGTCGGGCGCGGTTTTCCAGATCACGCGCTCCAGTTGAGCGTCGCCCTGCAAGGATGCGATCTCGGTATTCACATGCAGCGTGATCGTGGGTGTTTCGGCGATACGGCGGATGAGATAGTGAGACATGGTGTCGACCAGTCCCCGGGACCTGACCAAGAGGTGCACCTGGCGACACTTGCTTGCCAGATAAACGGCCGCTTGGCCGGCCGAATTGCCGCCCCCGACCACGATCACTTCCTGCATCTCGCAGCGCCGCGCCTCGGTGGCGGTCGCCGCATAATAGATGCCCGCGCCCAGGAAACGGGACGCATTTTCCAGCGTCAGCTGCCGATACTCCGCGCCGGATGCAATGATGATCGTGCGCGCACGCACCGCGTTCCCATGACACAGGTCAATCGCATAGGGACGCAGATCGCAGTTGAGCTTCAACGCCGAGTAAGCGGTGCGGATTTCGGCGCCGAATTTCTGCGCCTGGACCCGTGCGCGGGCAGCCAACGCGAGGCCGGAGATACCGGTGGGAAAGCCGAGATAGTTTTCAATTTTCGAACTCGATCCGGCTTGACCGCCGGGCGTGCCCGTCTCGAGCACGAGCACGTCGAGACCCTCGGAGGCGCCGTACACGGCGGCGGCGAGACCGGCGGGTCCCGCTCCCACGACGATCAGATCCCGCACCCGAGCATCGTCGATCTGCTGATTCATTCCCAGGCAAGCAGCCACCTCTTCGTTGCTGGGATTCTTGAGCACCACTTCGCCGCGGCATAGCACCACCGGAACATCGCCCGGCTCGACGTGAAAGCGCTCCAACAAGGTTTGCACGGCCGGATCGGTGTTGACGTCGAGGTTGACGAACGGAAACGAATTTCGTGTCAGGAATTGTTGCAATCGGAGCGTTCCCGCCGAATGACTCGACCCGAGTAAAATGACGTCGCCCGTCTGCGACGCGATCAGGCCGACCCGCCTCAAGATGAAGGCTCGCATGAAGAGTTCGCTCAGCTCGGCATCCGTCTGGATGATCGTGCGCAAACGGTCCTCGGCGATGACCAGGACCTCGCCGGCTTCGCGAACCCGCGCCCGTACCAAGCTGCCGATGCCCTGAAGCGTGCTCATTTCTCCCGTGAAGCTGCCCGCCGTGTGCACTACCACCAAGACCTCGCCGTTCATGCCGGGCTGCACCACTTCGATGCTGCCCGTAAGAACCACGAACATCGGACGATTGCGATCGCCGGGCTCCGCCAATATCTCGCCCTTGCTCGTGAGGCGATGGGTTGCGTGCGCTTGCACCCGGGAGAGCTGCGCCGGGCTCAATTGCGGAAACATCTGCGCTTTGCGCCCGACGAATGCCGGAGTGTCAGCGATGCCCTCGCCGGTGGTCGCCCCCGTCATGCGGGAAACACCTCGATCTCGTCGCTGAAACACCAACTCCAATTCTCTCCGGGCTCGAATGACGAAATGATCGGATGCTTGGATTTGAGGAAATGCTTGCGCGCATGGCGATTTTTTGAGTCGTCGCAGCACCCGACGTGCCCGCAGGTCCGGCACAATCTAAGATGGACCCATGTGTCGCCCACCGCCAAGCACTCCTGGCAACCCTCGCTGGAGGGCGTCACGGGCTTTACCATACCGAGATGCGTGCATTGCTGGCGTGATTTAGGCATTTACTGCTCCAACGAGAGGCGAGCGAACTTCGCAGGCTGACAACGCTCTAAGCGAAAGCTTATCAGCCTCGAGAGGACTTGACGTTCCCATGCATTTGCGACCTTGCTCATTGATTCTAGCAGCCCTGCTCGCGGGCGCCGCGGAGGCCGGCCCCGCGCCGTTCGACCTTGCCGGGCCTACCCTTGAGGTCAAGATCACGCGCGGACAAACGACTTTGCCGGCATCCGAAGTCCCGAATCTCGCCGCCGGCGACCGCCTCTGGATCAAGGCCGATCTGCCCGCCAGCCAATCTGCCCACTATTTGATGGTTACGGCATTTTTGAGCGGGTCGACCAATCCCCCTCCCCCGACATGGTTCTTCCCCTGCAAGACCTGGACGGTCAAATGCGCGGACGGATTGACCGTCACCGTTCCGGAAGGCGCGCAACAGGTGCTCGTATTTCTCGCCCCGGAGACGGGGGGCGACTACAAAACCTTGGTGAACGCGGTACGAGGCAGGCCCGGCGCCTTTGTGCGCACCTCGCAGGATTTGAACCAGGCCGCATTGGACCGCTCCCGCTTGGAGCGTTATCTGGCGGCAATCGGAGCGCTCAAGGATGCGGATCCGGGCAAACTGACGGAGGCTGCCCCGCTTCTCGCAAGGAGTCTCGCGATCAAGGTGGACGAGAAGTGCCTCGACAAGATTCCTCAATTGCAAGCGCCCTGCCTCACGCAAGGTCAGGAATCGCTCATCCTGAACGACGGACACAGCACCTCGATCGTCGAAACCTTGACCTCGGGTCCCGGCAGCGATTTGGCGATGGAGGCAAGCTACACGCCGCAATTGAGCTACGGCTACTACAGTCCGTACATCGCTTCGATTCTCGATATTGCGCGCATCTTCGACTCCTTTCGCACCGCGCAGTATCAATACATTCCCGCGCTCGCCACTCCGCACGGAGAGAGACTCTCGCTGACGCTCAATGAGGCGCCGTCCTTTCACAATCCCCAATCGGTGCTCGTCGCGGCGCTTCCCGCGGTGGAACAGCCGCAATTGCCGCCCCTGCATGCGGTCAATCCCAAGGAGATTTACTGCGCAGGCAAATCCGCGCTGGTGCTGCCGGTGGACGGTGCCCCGTTGGTATTTTCGACCGCGTACGCCCACGGCCTGACATTGAGCTTGGTCGGGAAAGACGGCAAGAACATTGACTTGCCTGCTACCGCGGACGCCGTGCAAGGCGGCTACGTCATCGACACGGCGGCGCTGCATTCCGCCTCATTGGGCGACAGCGTGCACGCGACGCTGCAGGGGTACTGGGGATTTGAGCGCTATCATGGTCCGAACTTCGTCTTGATGAATGCGCACTCGAAAACCTGGGAGCTTGCGGCCGGCGACGAAGACGCGCTCGTGGTCGGCCGGCAGGATACGGTTCACTTGCGCGCGGACAGCGTCAGCTGCATCGACGGGATCATGCTGAAAGATCCCGCCGGCAAGGAGTTGAAGGCCGAATGGAAGGCCGTCAAGCCCAATGAAGTCGAGGTGAAGTTGCCTCTTCAAGGAGCCAAACCGGGCGCCCTGACCTTGCTGGTGAGCCAATATGGGGTCAGCGAGCCGCAACCCATTTCGATACAGACCTTTTCCGAGGCGGGTCACTTCGACAGCTTCGGCATGCACGCAGGCGATGCCCGCGGGGTGCTGAAAGGCAGCCGCCTCGATGAGGTCGCCAGCTTGTCGTTTCGCAACCTCCTGTTCGTACCCGGCGAGTTGTCGGTCCACAACGGCGGCGATGAACTGCCGATGGTCACGCAAGATGCGGCCGGCGCCGCGAGCCTCAAACAGGAACGCAGCATTGCCGCAAAGGTCGCGCTGAAGGATGGACGAGTTCTCGCGGTGCAAGCCTCCGTGGACGCCCCGCGTCCCCGCGTGACGCTGATCGGCCAGACCGTGCAGCCCTCGCCATCCAGCAAAGACAGCAATATTCAGCTCGCCGATCCGGGCGAATTGCCGCAGGACTCTACTCTCACATTCGCGGTGCGCAGCGAGTGGCCGGCGGCTTTTACACGCGACGAGAATATTGAAGTAGCGACCGACGATGAATCATCGTCGACCGTTTTGAGTTTCCTCAACGGCGGGGTCACTCTCGAGAATGCGCAGGTTGCGGTCGCCACGTTCAATCCCGCGAAAGCCTTCGGCGCTTCCGCCTTTGGCGCGCTACGTTTCCGGGTTGCGGCCAAGGGCATCGCGGGGGATTGGCAGCCTCTGGGCAACGTGGTGCGTCTGCCCGTTCTGAAAGAGATCGCGTGCCCTTCGACGCCGGAGCTTGCCTGCAAACTTTCGGGTTCCAATCTGTTCTTGGTGGACTCCCTGTCCAGCGACCGGGGATTCGCTCATCCTGTCCAGGTCCCCGACGGTTTTTTGGGCTCTGCCCTGCCCGTTCCGCATCCCAGCGGGGGTCCGCTGTTCGTGAAGCTGCGCGACAACCCGTCGGTGATCAACCCAATCTCGCTGGAGGCGGTGGAGCTTCCGGCTTCGCAAAGCGATTTGACGCGTTCGGCCGTTCGGCAGCCGGCGGTGCCCGCCGAGACCCCTGCATCGCGGCCGCCGCCTTAGGGCCCTATTTCTTCGGTACCTTCATGCCCGCGCGCCGCGCTTCCGAGAGTCCAATGGCGATAGCCTGTTTGCGGCTCTTCACCTTCTTTCCGGAGCGGCCGCTGCGAAGAGTTCCCGCGTTCCTCTCGCGCATTGCCTTTTCCACTTTCGCGCTGCTGGCGCTGCTGTATCGACGTGCCATATTGCCTACTCCACGACCTAGTCCATGCGAGTATCGATAAGGGCCGGCGGATTGGTATCGGCGCATCGTCTGGCCGGGTGTCGGCGCCTCCCGACGCGGCTAGAAAATGCCCAATACGACACCGGCTCCCATGGTCGCGCCTAGCTCCTGGCACCTTTGGAGGTCGTGTTCCGTGATTCGCTTCGGCCGCAGAATTTCTTCCGGCGTTTGCGCATGAGTGCAGACGATGATCGGCTCGGCAATCTGCTTCAGGCGCCAACCGGTCGCAATGCGTTCGATCTGTTGCGCTGCGTTGCGGCCGTCGCTCCCGGCGCAGATGAGGATCGCATACGGCCTGCCGTTCACCCGATCCAGCGCGGCGTAGTAAGTGCGGTCGAAGAAATCCTTCATCTTTCCCGACATCGCGGCGAGATTCTCGGGAGTCGCAAATATGAAAGCGTCGGCATCGAGCACATCGCCAGGCTGGGCGTCCACCGCGCGCAGCAATGAGACCCGAAGCGCCGACTCCGAGCGGGCGCCGGCCGCGGCGGCCTCCGCCATTTGGAAGGTACCGCCGGTCATGGAGTGATATACGATGAGCAAGGTCTTCACGCAGTCGAATTCCTCGCGAGTGGGCTATGTCCTACAGGTGGCGGGGACAGCTTCCGACTGCAATCGCGAGTGCATTCCCGGACACTCCCGACACCCGCGGCGAAGCTGCCGCCAAGAGAGGTTGCGATCATGCTGCATTATGCCGCTGTTTTCTTCATCATTGCCTTGATTGCCGCCGTCTTCGGCTTTGGCGGAATCGCGGCTGGCGCTGCCGGTATCGCGAAGATACTATTCGTGATATTCCTGATTGGCGCCGTGATCAGTTTCCTGATGAGCATGGGTCGGCGCGTCTGAGGCCGCATACCGCGAGAACGAGGAGCACAAATGGAATCGCTACAAGATTCGGCGACTGTACGTAAGGTCAGCGAGTTCGCCAATGGTCAAGTGAATAACTTTCTCGATAGCGTCGAGGACTTGACGAAGGCGTTGAAGGATATCGACACCCCTGACATCGCGAGGGTGCGCACCAAGGTCAAGATCGCCCTGGTGGCGGCCAAGAGCGCCGTGGCCGATACGGCATCGCAACTCCGCAGTCAGGCCCAGGAAGTCAGCAAGCGCACTGACACTTTCGTGCGCGACAACCCGTGGCAAGTGGTCGGGATTGCCGCAGTCATCGGTCTCGCGGTGGGATTCCTGGCGTCGCGCCGCTCCTCGGATTAGGAGCGGGATTAGGAGCGTTTTCTCACACGCGCCGCCACTGCGTGGCGCCCCCCGGCTTGTCCTCGAGCAAGATTCCGGCGGCGGTGAGCTGCGCGCGGATACGATCGGATTCGGCAAAGTTCTTGGCGGCTCGCGCAGCCTGCCGCGCGGCCAGCAACGCTTCGACATCGACGTCGGACATCATCTTGTTGCCGACACTGCGCTTCAAATACGTATCCGGATCCTGTTGCAGCACGCCTAGAACCGCGCTCATGGCCCGCAGCGTCGCCGCGGCGCTGGCCGTCTTCGCCGAGTCCCCTTGAGCTTTGGCCTGATTGAGCTCGCGCGCCACCCCTTGCATGGCTGCCAGCGCCTCGGGAGTATTGAAATCGTCGTCCATGGCCACGCGAAACCTGCCGAACCACTCGGCATCGATGGGACCCGATGTGTCGGCATCCTTGAGCGCGCGGTACAGCCCCAGCAAGGTCTCATCGGCTTGCGCGAGCTGCACGGTGGAATAATTGATGGGTCCGCGATAGTGGCTGCTCAGCAGAAAAAATCGCATCACTTCGGGATCGCGCAACGTCTTCAGAACCTCGCGCAGCGTGAAGAAATTTCCCAGAGATTTCGACATCTTCTCGTCGTTCACGCGCACGAATCCGTTGTGCATCCATACATGAACGAAGGGTGTATCGCAGGCCGCGCAGGACTGCGCAATCTCGTTTTCATGGTGCGGAAACTTCAAATCCTCCCCGCCGCCGTGAATATCGAAGTAGCTGCCGAGCAGGCTCGTCGACATGGCCGAGCATTCGATGTGCCAACCCGGACGTCCGTCCCCCCAGGGCGAGGCCCATGAAGGTTCGCCCGGCTTGGCGTGCTTCCAGAGCACGAAATCCAAGGGGTCCAGCTTGGCTTCGTCCACCTGGATGCGCGAACCCGCGCGCAAGTCGTCGATTTTCTTCCCCGAGAGCCGACCGTACGGGGCGAATTTTCGCACCGCATACATGACATCGCCGTTGCCGGCGACATAGGCGTATCCCTTGTCGATCAACGTCTGCGTCATTGCGATTATCGGAGCGATGAATTCGGTGGCTCGCGGCTCCAGGTCCGGCGCTTGCAGCCCCAGCGTTGCGCAGTCCTCATGCATTGCCACCGTGAAGCGGCGCGCCAGATCGGCCCAGTTCTCCCCGTTGGCGGCGGCGCGCTCGATGATCTTGTCGTCGATGTCCGTGACATTGCGCACGTACGTGACCTTGTACCCCAAGGAGCGCAGGTAACGCTGAATCAGGTCGAATACCGTCAACATGCGGGCGTGACCGACGTGGATATAGTCGTAGTTCGTCATCCCGCACACGTACATGCTGACTTCACCGGCCCGAAGGGGCTGGAATTCTTCTTTCGTGCCGGTGAGAGAATTATGAATTTTGAGCATGGTACTCGAGGCGTCGACGCGCCGTTTCCGGGGACATGAGCTTGAGCATTGGTCCGAGCTCCGGACCGTGCGCCTGGCCGGTCAAGGCGACTCTGAGCGGCATGAAGAGATCCGCACCCTTGCGGCCGGTGCGCTCCTTCAAGATTTTGGTCAAGGCGTCGAGGTTCGAGGATGATTGATCGAATGCCGCCGCCGCGGCAGCGAAAAATCCGGGTCCCGCGGCTTTGATCACGCGCTGCTCGTTCTCGCCCAAGGGCGGCAGATCGCCGCGCACCACCGCCCGCCATTTAATGGCGTCCTCCGGCAACACGATATTATGGCGCACCAGCTCGACGAACTCCGGCGCGTCGCCGGCGCCCAGCCAAGCGGAAATCTGCTCGGCTGACATGCGTTCCACGGTCTCCTTTTGCCAATGGATCAGTTGCGACTCGTCGAAGCGCGCCGGCGCCCGGCCAAGATGTTCCGGGCGGAAGTGAGCCGGCATGTCATCCGCGGCCAGCCAGCCGTCGATATCGCTCGCATGTCCCAGCCGAAACAGATGATTGAGGATTGCAGCGGGTAGGAATCCTCGTTCGCGGAACTCCTGGACGCTGGTGCTGCCGTGGCGCTTTGACAGAGGCGCACCGTCCGTCCCCACCAACAGCCCGACGTGGCCGTAGGCCGGGCGGCGCATCTTCAAGGCGTCGAGCAGCATGAGTTGGCGCGGCGTATTGGTGAGATGATCATCGCCGCGCAATACCTGCGTGACTCCCATGGCCGAGTCATCGACGGCATTGCAAAAGAAAAACGCCGAGGTGCCGTCATCGCGGCGAATGATGAAGTCGCCGATATCGTCCGACACGAATCGCTGCGGCCCATGCACCGCATCGGTGAATTCGATGATCTGCCCGCTTGGCACGGCGAACCGCAGCGTCGGCCGCGAACCGCGAGCCTCCCGCTCGGCGCGCTGCGCGGCGGTCAGATGCCGGCAAGTCCCGGCGTAGCGCGGCGGTTTACCCGCCATGCGTTGCACCTTGCGCGACAGCTCCAGTTCGTCCGCCGTGCAGTAGCACGGGTACGCCTGGCCGTTTGCCTCGAGCTGTGCGAACAAGGTTCGATAGAAGGCTCCGCGTTCCGATTGCGAGTACGGCCCCGACGGACCACCCTTGTCCGGCCCCTCGTTCCAGTCCAAACCCAGCCAACGCAGATCCGCCATGAGCGCGTCGCGAAAGCGCAGCTGACTGCGCTCGACGTCGGTGTCTTCGATGCGCAAAATAAAGCGCCCGCCACCCTTGCGAGCCCACAAGGCGCTGAAAAACGCGGTCCGCGCGTTGCCCAAGTGCACGGAGCCGGTGGGGCTCGGTGCAAACCGCGTGGTGACGGCTGGCATGGCGACGGCTGGCGAATCCTTGGTTACGGACATATCTCAAGATTGTACCTATTCGAGTAGAATCGCGGAGATGAAACAGCTACTACTCACCGTCGGAATGATCTTTGCGGCTTGCCTTCCCCCGAGTTTCTCGGCCGAGACGCAGCCAAAACCCGCTGTGCCGAGCGCGCCGCCGGCCTCCGCAACCGCACCGAAGGTCCAGGTGGTCACGTCCCTCGGGAATTTCACTATTGAATTGAATGCCGAACGGGCCCCGCTGACAGTCGCGCATTTCTTGAAATATGTCGACGAAGGACACTATACCGGCAGCATCTTCCATCGAGTCGTCGCGAACTTCGTCATTCAAGGGGGCGGCTTCGACGCCAATAACAAACCGATTCCCGCCCCCAGCAAGGTGGTCAACGAGTCCGGCAACGGCTTGACCAATCAGCGCGGCTCCATCGGGATGGCGCGGGCCTCCGATCCGCATGGCGGCGATGCCCAATTCTATGTGAATCTATACGATAACGATGCCCTCGACCCCAACAAGACACGATGGGGCTACGCAGTCTTCGGCAAGGTCCTTCAAGGTATGGATGTGGTCGACAAGATCGGCAACGTCGCAACCGGCGCGCGCGGGCCGTTCAGAGAAGATGCGCCGCTGCAGCCCGTGGTGATCGAGCGAATCGAGCGCGTCGCCGGCCCGTAGATTTAGGAGCTGGTCTGAGTACTCCGCGTGGCTGCGCTCTTCATCTCGGATTTGCACATCGACGCAAGTCGCCCGGCAATCATCGGCCAATTTTTGGACTTTCTCGCCACCGAGGCCAAACACGCCGAGGCCTTGTATATTCTCGGCGACCTGTTCGAATCCTGGATCGGCGATGATGCCGCGGACGCCGCGCAGAGCGCCGCCATCGCCGGGCTGCACCTCCTCACGTCGCATGGCGTGCCCTGTTTCGTCTTGCACGGCAATCGTGATTTCCTGTTGTCGGAGCAATTCTGCCGCCTGAGCGGAGCGGTGCTCCTGCCCGATCCCTTGATCGTGACTCTGTACGGGGAGCCGGTGCTGGTGATGCACGGCGACGCGCTTTGCACCGACGATCGCGCCTATCAGCGTCTGCGCGCCACAGTGCGGGAAGCCGATTGGCAGCGGCGGTTTCTAGCGCTTTCCGTGGAGTCGCGCCGTGCCCTTGCGGGGGCCGCGCGCGTCGGCAGCCAGGAGCACACCGCGGCCGTGGAATACGCCATCACCGACGTCAACCCGGACAGCGTCGCCACGGCGCTGCGCAACGCCGGGACCGCCACGCTGCTGCATGGACACACGCATCGTCCGGCCATTCACGCTTTGGAGGTCGACGGGCGCCCTTGCACGCGCATCGTGCTCGGCGATTGGTACGACCAGGGCAGCTTGTTGCGCTGGGACCGGAACGGCCCCGAGCTGGTATCCCTATCGCGTTAGAAAATCCTGGCGTTTCGACGTTTTAGCAGGCCCCAAAACGCCATAACGTCGTGGACAGAAAACACAAGTCGTAGGCCGGCGGCGATTTGACAGCGCCGCTGAAGGAGACTGGACGGGTTTCAGGGCGGC
>DATMNF010000123.1:0-6174 GCA_035569355.1 Steroidobacteraceae bacterium | reverse complement strand
GGCGGCGCCCGGACCGGCATTGCCGTGCACGGTGACCGTCGCGCGCTTATTCATGCCGGCCACGAAGTAGCCGGCATGGCCGTGAATCTGCACGTCGAGGTCGGCGTCGAGACCGCACGCGATGGAGTGCGCTCCGTCCGGATTTTTCACCTGAATTTGCGACACGCCCTCGTTGACCGCTTGCTTGTGCAGAAATGAATTCAATTCGCGCAGGCTGAGCCGGGCGAGATCGAATTCGCGAAGCTTGGACAAAGGCCTCAAATTCGCCATGAGTAAATCTCCTCCGGCTTGGGCTCGAACAGCGTCGCATGGGAAATGTGCGGCAGATGCGCCAAGGAGCGGAACTCCGAGGCGATGGCGACGTAATCGTCGGTTTCTGCCACCACCGCCGGCTTGCATGCGAAGGCATCGCGGACGATCAGAAGCTCGCTGTCGGTGCCCATTAAGAAGGTGTAAAACCCATCGAGTTCGCTGAACCCGCGTTGTACCGCCGTCTCCAGGTCGTCGCCCTCGCGCAGCCGCCACTCGAAGAAGCGGCAGGCGGCCTCGGTGTCGTTGTCGGTCTCGAATTCGATGCCGAGCGGTTCCAAGCGCTTCCGTACCAGATGCGGATTGGACAGTGAACCGTTGTGCACCAGGCAAAAGTCGCGGCCCGCCGTGAACGGATGGGCATGCGCCGGCGTCACGGCCGATTCGGTTGCCATGCGGGTGTGTCCCACCAGGTGCGAGCCGTGCAGCGATTTGAAACCGTAGCGCTCGGCGATGTCGGCGGGCGCGCCCACGTCCTTGTACAGATCGATCGACCGACCCACCGAGAGCACGGCAATCATCGGAGCGTTGCGCGCCAGCCACGCAACGATCGAGTCCGGATCGGCCTCGCTGGTCAGCACCGCATGATTGCCGTGCACCGAGATCTCGTGCGGCTCCGCATCGTCGAAGTCCGCGGCGATGGCGCTCAGCAACTGCGGCCAATCGACCTGGTTTTCGCCGCTGTACAAACTGAGCTTGTGCCGACGCTCCGACACCGGTGCGGTGTACACGGCGAGGCCCGCGGAATCGGGGCCGCGTTCGGTCATGCCCACCAACATGGGCACCATCAGCGCGCCGAGCTGGCTGCGCAGCGCAGGATTCTTCACCAGAAGACCGACGATTCCACACATGCGGCAGCTCCTAAAAATGGTCGCTAGAAAAACTCGAGATAGCGGCGTGATTCCCAATCGGACACGTGGCGCGAATACTCGGTCCATTCCATGCGCTTGAGGCGGATGAATTCGCGCGCGAGATCGCGCCCCAAGCCCTCGCAGATCACCTCATCGGACTCGAGCGCGTCGATGGCTTCGTTCAACGACTGCGGCAACAGCTTGATGCCTTTGGCCACCAAGTCTTCCGGCGTCAACTGGTACATGTTGATGTTCTGGGCCGGTCCCGGATCGAGTTTTCGATCGATGCCGTCGAGCCCGGCGGCGATCAAGGCGGCGGATACGAGATAGGGATTGCATGCCGAATCCGGCAATCGGATCTCGAGGCGCCCATGAGGGATGCGCACGCAGGCGGTGCGATTGTTGTCGCCGTACGCAATGTAGGCAGGAGCCCACGTGGCGCCCGACAGGGCGCGGCCCACGACCAGCCGCTTGTAGGAATTCACGGTCGGCGCGGCAACGGCGCACAAGCCGCGGGCGTGCTGCAGCACCCCCGCCAAGAACTGATAGGCCATGGTCGATAGTCCCATTCCCGATTTGTCGTTCTTGTCGTAGAAGGCGTTCTTCTGTTTGGCCGAACCCACCGATACGTGAAAATGCGCGCCGCTGCCGGCGCGGTTGGCGAACGGCTTCGGCATGAATGTCGCGATCAGGCCGTGGTTGTGGGCAATTTCGCTGACCGCCATCTTGACGAAAGTAAAGTTGTCCGCCGACTTGAGCGCGTCGGCATAGGTAAAATTGATCTCGAACTGGCCGTTGCCGTCCTCGTGATCGATCTGGTACACATCGATGCCCACTGCGCGAAGTCCCGCCACCATCTCGTCGAGCACTTCGCGGCTGCGATACAAACCCTTGTAGTCGTAGCATGGCTTGTCGAGCTCGTCGGTCGAATCGGCGGGACCCAAGCTGCCGTCCGCCCGCCGCGACAGCAGCATGAACTCGGGCTCGATGCCCGTGTACATCGTGAGTCCGCGTTCGGCGAGTCGCGCGATTTGCCGCTGCAGCGCGACCCGGGAGCAGTAGGCATACGGCTTCTTGTTGACGACGCCGTTGCAAACGATGCGCGCATAACCCGGCATCCACGGAATATCCTGCAGCGTCGAGAGGTCGCCGACGGCCATGTAGTCCGGTCCCTCGGGGCCCATCCCGAAGCCCCATAGGGCGAAGCCCGCGAAGCCCGCACCGTCGGTGAGCACCATCTCCAGATGTTCGACCGGCACTGCCTTGGCCTTGGCGGCGCCATGGATATCGACGAACTGGGCCAAGACATAGCGGGTCTTGTGCTCATCGAAGAATTTCTTTGCTTGTTGCTGATTCATCCCGACACTCCCGTGTATCTACCGCCGCATTCACTCACCACCGCGCCCAAGGATTCGCTCATGTACGGCCCGAAAGTCGGATCGCACCAGATTCGGTAGCGACGCCCGCCTTCGCCCTGCGGCACCACCAACACCGCGACCCCGATCATGAGCGTCATGACCAAAGGATGGGAATCCAGCGGCAGCGCCGCGAAATTCACATTGCAAACCTGCGCGAGCACGTCGTGGACTCCCTCCCCCGCGAGAACGAAGGCCCAGTCTTCGCGAATCACCGGATAGACCCCGGGCGGATGCTCATCCAGGGAAGGCGAAATCCTCTCGAGAGTCGTGCCGGCCGCACCATCCTCGAGAAAGAATTCGGCGGTGCCGAGACGCGCCACCAAAAGCGCATCGGGGCCCAAGGCGTCATCCGAGTGCGTCCAAGTATTCGGGGTCATCGGCACGGCGATCCCGTTCGAGGAGAGCCATTGCGCCGCCCGCGGGCCCTTGAGGCCCAGCCGATTGCGGTGTCCTTGCACCGCCACAGTCACAGCGCTCATGCGCGCAACCCCGCCTTCTGACGCAGGTTCTTCGGATCATAGAACGGTGCGGCCGCGACCCGCGCCGGCACGATCGCACCGTCGTCGATGCGAATCTGGATGTCGCGCCCGACCTCCGCCAATTCCGGGGACAGCATGGCGAGTCCGATGGATTTGTTCAACGCTCGCGAGCGAACCACGCTGGTGACGCGGCCGGCGATCGCGCCCTTGTCGATCACCAACTGGCATTCCTTGGGCAACGGCGCCTCCGAGGCAAGTTCGATGCCCATCAGCTTTTGCCGCGGCCCGCGCGCCTGCAGGATCGCCAAGCTGCGCTGCCCGACGAAGAAGGGCTTCTTCATGGCCACCGCCCACATGGCGTTCGCCTCATTCGGATCGGTCAAGCCGTCCGTGTCCTGGCCCACGATGAAATGTCCTTTTTCCAGACGCAGCACGCGTTGCGCTTCCACGCCAAAGGGCCTCAAGGCCCGCGGCGCACCGGCCCTGAAGAGGGCCTGCCAGACCTCGAGGCCGCGGCCGGCCGCAACATGAATTTCATATCCTAACTCACCGACAAAGCCGACGCGCATCAAGCGGGCCGCGACGCCGGCGACTCGCGCCGATCGGACCGCCAAGTAAGGAAATGCCTGATCCTGCAGATCGATATCCGTCAGCTCCTGCAAGATCTCGCGGCTCAAGGGGCCGGCGAAATTGAATGCGGCTCGATGTCCCGTGACGTTCACCAGCGCGCAATCGAGGCCCCACAACGCATTGAGGCGCAGCAATTCGCGAAATACGGTCGCGGAACCGCCGGTCGTGGTCGTGAAGTAGAATTGCTCCTCGCCCAAGCGCGCAATCACCCCGTCGTCGATGATGACGCCCGCCTCGTCCAGCATCAGTCCGTAGCGCGTCATGCCGACCTTCAAATCCGAATACCGGCCCGCGTACACGCGGTCCAGGAGCTCCGCGGCGTCAGGGCCATAGACCTCGATCTTGCCGAGCGTGCCGACATCGATGAGTCCGACGCCGTTACGCACCGCGTGCACCTCCGCCTCGATACTCTGGGCGCGCGATTCGCCGGTCACCGCATAGTACTCGGGCCTTCGCCAGTTTCCCGCGGGCATCCACACCGCGCCCAAGGAGCCGTGCAATGCATCCACGGGCGTGCGCCGTTCCGGATAGAAACTGCGGCCCGCGAGCAACTTCAACGGCACGGGGTGATACATCGGACGAGCCGTCGTGAGGCCAAGCTGATCCACGCCCACGCCGCGCCAGCGCGCGAGGATGCGCAGCGCATTCATGTTCGAGTGCTTGCCCTGCGAGGGGCCCATGCCGACGGTGCTGTAGCGCTTGAGCAGTTCGCTCGAATCGAATCCTTCCTGCGCCGCATTTTCCAGGTCCTTGACCTGCAGATCCTCGTCGAAGTCGACGAAGTTCTTGGCCCGCGGATGATCGATGATCGGGAAGCGATGCGATGGACAGCGGCCGCTGCGCGCGACGGCGGCGCCGGGTGCCGCGACGAAGCCCGCATGCGCCGCAGCCTGCGAGCCTGCGCGCCGGCCGTCGGCGAGCCGCGATTCGATCTCGTAGACGCCGTTCATGCGCCCCGCGGCGTAAATTCCGGGCGGAAAATCGGCGGGTACGAATTGCTGCAGTTCTTGCGAGAAGCGCGTGGTGCCGCCGGCTTCGAGGAAAAGCTGCGCCGCGGCGGCCCAACCGACGCTCATCAATATCGCGTCGCACGCCAGCCGCCGTGACGCATTCACGTCCGGTTGGCCGGCCGCATCCACCGGCGCAACGCACAGGCCGGCGACACTTCCGTCCGGTCCGCGAATGGCTTCATAAGGCGCATGGGCGTGGAGGATTTCGATGCCAAGCGCAGCGCAAGCTGCAACGGCCGCATCGCTCTCCGGCGCCGCGCGCAACTCGACGATGGCAGCCACCGGCACGTCGCGCTTGCGCATCTCGAGGCATGCGACATACGCCTCCAGATTCGCGGCGACGATGACCACTCGCCGTCCCGGAGCGACGCCATAGCGAGCGAGCAGGCGCACTGCGCCCGACGCCAACATCACGCCGGGCAAATCATTGTTGCGGAAGACCGCCGGCTGCTCGATCACTCCCGTGGCAAACACCACCGCCTTGGCGCGCATCTTCGTCATGCGCTCGGGCGAGGCGAGTGCGACCCAGTGATCGGCGTAGTAGCCGGCTGCAACGGTCGCCGGATACAAGGTGATGGAGGCCGATGCGTGCGCCGCTTGCGCCAGTGCGGGCGGCGCACCGTTGCCCTGTAGCCGCAACGATTCATCCGCCAGTGCGACGTCTGCACCCGCCTCGGCCGCCGCCAGCGCGGCCGCGAGGCCGCTTGGGCCCGCGCCGATGACCAGCACATCGCAAAACCCATAGCGCTTGGGCGTCGCTTGGCGCGCGGCGCCAAGATTCACCTCGCCCAGGCCCGTGAGCGCGCGGAACATCCGCTCCCAGCGCGGGAACAGGCGCTTGGAATGAAACGCCTTGTAATAAAAGCCGACCGGCAACAGGCGTGCAAACCGATCCAGCACTCGCGCCTTGTCGCGCGCGAGGCCGCCGAAGGTATTGATCGCCGACACGCGCATGCCATCGCGCAGCGGCGTCACGTCGCCGCGCACATTCGGCACGCCGTCGACCTGGAACAAGGTGTTGCTGTCGTGATTGGCGAACGACAGGATGCTGCGTGGCCGATGGTATTTGAAGCTGCGCGCCAGAAGCGCAGGGCCGGCCGCGGCGAGTGCCGAGGAAATGGTGTCGCCCGAATACCCCTGATATTGGCGGCCCTCGAACGTGAATCGCAAAGTGGCGGAGCGATCCAGCCACTCCCCGGCCGGTGCTGCGAGACGGTGCATCACGGCGCGAGCGCCGGTGCCGGCAATCCGCGGCGCACCGCTTCAGCCGGAAAGGTGGCGATAACGGCGTCGCGCGCAGTATCGCGCAGCACGACGAACCAAAAGCCCGACGCGATGTGGCACCACCACTCGTATTTCACACCCGGCGACCCGGAGCGATTGAACACATAGCTGCTCCACTGCGCATCGCTGCAAGTGTTCGGGTCGGGGCTGTGGCGGACCTCGCCGCCGTACGCGAACTCCGATACGGGACGCG
>DATMNF010000122.1:0-20147 GCA_035569355.1 Steroidobacteraceae bacterium | reverse complement strand
CGCGGAGCGGCGCCGCCCCTTCGAGGGGAGCCTCCTCGACGTCACCTTCGTCTCCGCGGCAAACGCCTACCGAAGGCCCGACGGGGTCTCCGTCGAGAATCTGGCGGGCCATTTGGCCGCCGAGCTGGAGCGGGCCATCGTATCCTTGGGACCCGAACGCGTGGCCGCATTCGTGTTCGAACCCATCGTGGGTGCAGCCGGCGGCGTCGTGCCGGCGCCCGACGGCTACGCGCGCGCCATCCAAAGCGTCTGCCGCAAGTACGACGTACTGCTCATCGCCGATGAGGTCATGTGCGGGTCGGGCCGCAGCGGCACATGGCGCGCCCTGGAGCACGACGGCGTCGTCCCGGACATCATGAGCATCGCCAAAGGATTGGCCGGCGGCTACATCCCATTGGGGGCCGCGCTGGTCACAGCGCATGTCGCAGCACCGATACGTAGCGCACACGGTGCGTTCATGACGGGCCATACGTTCACCGGCCATACCGCGGCCTGCGCAGCCGGGCTCGCCGTGCAGCAGATCATCGAGCGCGACCGCCTGCTCGAGCGCGTGAGCAGCGCCGGCAGGACCCTCCAAGCGTCCATTCGCCAAGCCCTGTCGAGATTCGACGAGGTCGGCGATGTTCGCGGGCGGGGATACTTCATCGGCATCGAGTTGGTTCGCAATCGCGAGACGAGGGCGCCGTTTCCCGCCGAGCGCGCGCTCAGCTTTGACATAGGAGCGCGCGGTTTTGCCGACGGTCTGATTTGCTATCCCTGCTCCGGCAACGTCGACGGAACGACGGGCGACACCATCATCGTTGCGCCGCCTTACAACGCGAGCGACGCTGAACTCGAGGAACTCGTCGCGAAGCTCACGCGTGCGATCGACGCCGCATTAACCGGCGCTTGACGGCGCATCATGCGGCGCTCGATGCCGCCTCGTCCGGCACAGTCACCGCCACAAAGACGCAGCAGTTAGCGCGTTCGGCGAGCGAGGTGCGATTGGGGCTGCCCCACCAGAAGCCTCCCGAAGGCTGCGGGTAGTGGCCCAGCACGATGAGATCGATCGCCAGCCGCCGTGAAAACGCAACGATCTGTTCGATGATGTTGCCGCTCGCCAGGTAGCCTTCGGCGGAAACGCCGCGTGCCTTGAGCCACTCAACGGATTCGTTGAGCAGCTTGCGATAACCGCCCTCCTCGTCGACGATGCATGCACAGCCGGCAGCGCCGGCAGCGACCGCGGGCGCAGTGACCCCGCCCGGAATGATCGACAGCACATAGACTTGCGCTTCGAGGAGTATCGCGAGTTCCGCTCCGCGCTTCAGGGCTCGGCGACCTACCTCGGAACCGTCATAACAGAGCAGCACGCGTTTGAACATAATGTCACTCCAGTTCGAACTGCAGGCTGATCCTGCCGATGTCCGCACCGCCGGAGTCCCAACTCCACTCTTCAAAGTATGCTCGGGCTTGGTTCTCAATGCGAATAATTGTCGAGCAGCGCGTGCCGTAGTCGGGCGCCCGCACGAACGCACTCGACAGCAATCGTTCCCATTCCAGACTGATCCCCGTCCGCGGCAATTGCGCGTCGGGTGCCGGCTGGTCATCGCGCAATAGATTGAGCAACGGCGCCGTGTCAGTCGGCCCCGCCGTGTCGGTCGGCCCCAAGAGCGCCGCCTCCAGCCGACTCTTGGCGTTTTGAACCTTTGGCCAAGGAGTGTCCAGCAGGTGGTTCGAGAGCCCGTAAATGCCGGGTCCGAGTTCGCGTCCGCCGCCGCGCACGCTCTCAAAGATGCCAAGCCGCTCGCCATCGGAAAAGATCAGGTTGAAGCCGTTGTAGTTCGCTCCCACGCCGCGAAGATAATCCAAGCCCTCCGCGACCGTACCGTCCGACTCGAGGATGGATGTCACGAGCGCGCCGCGGCTGGGTAGATCTCTGCGGCGCTGTTCGGCGTCCCGATAATTCGTGAGCGCGGCGAACCGACCCTTCCGGGTCAGCCCGAGCCAAGTTCCTCCCGCCTCGAGATCCCGTCCCGCAAGTATCCGAGGATGATCCGGCCACCAAGCCGCAGGGGCGGTCGGACGTGCGTAGAATTCGTCCCGATTCGCCGCCACCAGGCAGGTGTGCCGCGGATGCGCGCGCCAGACCACCAAAACCAGACACATCGAAAATTCTCCCGCCGCGCCCTATTCGCCGTGCTTCGGCAACAGAGCTTCGTCCAACACTTCTATCCAGTGCTTCACGGGAGTGAGGGTACCGGATTGCAAATGTTGAATGCAGCCGATATTGGCCGAGATGATGGTTTGCGGGGAGAGCCTCGCGAGAAACTCGAGCTTACGGTCGCGCAATTGCGTGGCGATAACGGGTTGCAATATCGAATAAGTGCCTGCCGAGCCGCAGCACAAATGGCTCTCGCCGGCGGCGGCATCGATGGTGAGTCCCAGCGCGCGCAAGTTCATTTCGACGACGCCGGTCAAATGCTGGCCGTGCTGCAACGTGCAGGGCGGGTGAAAGGCCAGCCGCCCAAGACCATCCGGCCGCAACTGGCCCTCGAGAGAGGGCACGAGCGAGGGCAACAGTTCGCTCAAATCGCGCCCAAGCGCGCTGATTCGCGCAGCCTTCGGCGCGTAGTCGACATCGCCGGCCAGGGCGTGCCCGTACTCCTTGATGGCGAGGCTGCAGGCCGAGGCGGAACTCACGATCGCCTGCACATCGCCGCGTGATATCCACGGCATCCATGCGTCGATGTTTCGCCGCATGTCGTCAAGACCGCCGTTCGGATCGCCGAGATGCGTGCGCACAGCCCCGCAGCACCCGGTGCCGCGTGCGTAGACGCTCTGGATTCCCGCCCTATCGAGCACGCGTTGGGCGGACCGGTCGATGTTGGGCATCATCGAGGGCTGCACGCAGCCTTGCAGCATCAGCACCTTGCGCGCATGCTCGCTCGTTCGCGGCTCGGGCGCCGGTGCAACGGGACCCGGCGGTACTTTGCTCTTGAGCGCCGCGGGCAACAGCGGCCGCATCGCCCGTCCCACCCGCATTGCCGAGGAGAATAGCGGCGACGTGAGGCCTTCCTTGAGCAGCCAGCGGACGGTTCGTTGCTTGGGCGGGCGGTTCACGCGCGCGTCGACAATTTTTCGGCCGATATCGACGAGATGCCCGTACTCGACGCCGCTTGGACACGTGGTTTGGCAATTGAGGCACGTCAAGCAGCGATCCAGATGCTGCTGAGTGCTACGCGTGGGGTCGCCGCCTTCGAGCACCTGCTTGATCAAATAGATGCGCCCGCGCGGACCATCGAGTTCGTCGCCCAACAGTTGATAGGTCGGACAGGTGGCGTTGCAGAAACCGCAGTGCACGCATTTGCGGATGATGTCCCGCGCTTCCTCCCCGTCCGCGCTGCCCGCGAATTCCGTGCTCAAATGTGTTTGCATGGCCGCTTCAAAGCCCGGCGTACATACGCCCGGGATTAAAAACGCCCGCCGGGTCGAAGGCCTGCTTCAAACCTCGGTGAATCTTCAGCAACACCTCGCTCAATGGGGTGAAGACTCCGCCGGACTTGTCGGCACCCCAGATCAAGGTCGCGTGACCCCCGACGCGAGCGGCTGCCGCGCGTACCTCGCGCGCATCGGCGGCGCTGCGCCACCAACGCTCCGCACCATGCCACTCGATGAACTGTCGACCCGGCAAGTCGATGGGGGCCGCGGTCCTGGGCACAGACAGCCGCCAAAGACGTTCGCCGCCGGCGAAGCCCGCTGCATCGAGCCCAAAGAACTTGTGGGTGTGATCGCGGACGCCGGACCACCACCTCATCGCGGTCTCGGGATCCACTGCGCGGCCGCCTAGCTTGGCGCATGCCGCGCTCACGGCGGCGGCGGCGCCGGACAAACGCACATGCAGCCGCCCGTCGTGCCAGGCGCTGGCGTTCACCGGCAACGGCCGCGACGCCCACCGGCTCAACTGCTCGAGGGCCTGACTCTCATCCCATTCGAAGCACTGGGTCGCGGCGCCTCGACTGATGGGCAATACTTTGAGTGACACCTCGCAGATGACTCCCAGAATACCCAAAGACCCGGCGATCAAGCGCGACACATCGTACCCGGCAACGTTCTTCGCGACCTGGCCGCCGAACGTCAACACCTCACCGCGCCCGTTCAGCAGCGTAACGCCCAGCACATGCTCGCGCACGCCACCGGCATTTGCGCGCGAAGGTCCCGATAGACCCGCTGCCACCATCCCTCCTACGGTGCCGCCGGCGGAAAAACGCGGCGGCTCGAACGGCAGACACTGACCGTGCTCCTCGAGCGCGGCCTCCAAATCAGCGAGCGGCGTGCCGGCCCGGACAGTCACCACCAGTTCCGTCGGTTCATAGGAGCTAATCCCCGCGAGGTCCGTTGCGTCCAACGGTTCACCCTTCGCCGGCTCGCCGTAAAAGGCCTTGGTGCCGCCGCCGCGAATATCCAGCGACGCACGACGATCTGCCGCGAGACGGACTTGATCGATCAATCGAGCGAGCACCGGATCTTGGCTATCCATCAAAACCTCGGCAAATCGGGGAACGGCAGCATGCCGCGGTGCACGTGCATTTTGCCGTACTCGGCACAGCGATGCAGAGTCGGGATCACCTTCCCCGGATTCAGCGACTCGAGCGGATCGAACGCATGCTTGACCGCCAGAAACTGCGCGCGCTCCGCGGGCGAGAACTGCACGCACATGGAGTTCAGTTTCTCGATGCCCACGCCGTGCTCGCCCGTGACGGTGCCTCCGAGACGTACGCTGGTCTCCAAGATATCGGCGCCAAACAGCTCGCAGCGGCGCATCTGGTCCGGATCCTCCGCGTCGAACAAGATCAGGGGATGCAGATTGCCGTCGCCGGCATGAAAGACATTGACGCAACGCAAGCCGTACTTGTTCTGCATTTGCTGAATTGCCTGCAGCACCTCCGCCAATCGCTTGCGGGGGATGGTGGAATCCATGCACATGTAGTCGGGACTGATGCCGCCCGAGGCTGGGAAAGCGTTCTTGCGGCCGCTCCAGAATCTGAGGCGCTGTGCCTCGTCGGCGCTGACTTCGAGGCGCGAGGCCCCGGCGCACTTCAGAACCTCTTCCATCCGAGCGATCTCTTCGGCCACCTCCTCGGGACTACCGTCGCTTTCGCACAACAAAATCGCGGCGGCGTCGAGATCGTAATCGGCGTGCACGAACGCTTCCACCGCGGCGGTCATGGCCTTGTCCATGAGTTCGAGACCCGCGGGGATGATGCCGCGCGCGATGACGCTTGCCACCGCGGCGCCCGCCGTTTCGATCTCATCGAAGCTCGCCATGATGCATCGGGCCAATTGAGGCTTGGGGATGAGCTTCACGGTGACGTCGATAATGACGGCCAGCATGCCCTCGCTTCCGACGATCACCGAGAGCAGATCCAGGCCGGCGGCATCCAGGGCGGCCGAACCGAACTCGACCGGCTCTCCATCCGCCATGAAGCCGCGCACGCGCAGCACATTGTGCAGCGTGAGGCCGTATTTCAGACAGTGCACGCCGCCGGAGTTCTCAGCCACGTTGCCGCCGATGGTGCACGCGATTTGACTGCTGGGGTCCGGCGCGTAGTACAAACCGTACGGCGCGGCCGCTTCACTGATGGCGAGATTGCGCACGCCGCATTGCACGACCGCGGTGCATGCTGCGGGATCGATCTCGAGTATCTTATTGAACTTGGCGAGCGAGAGAATCACGCCGCCGTGGTGCGGCGTGGCGCCGCCGGATAAGCCTGTGCCTCCCCCGCGCGCAATGACGGGCACCCCCATCCGGTGGCAGATCCTGAGCGTCGCCGCCACCTCTGTTTCGTTTTCCGGAAGCACCACCACCAATGGCGAGGTGCGGTAGGCGGTGAGCGCATCGCACTCGTAGGGAACGGTATCTTCGTGGCGAAACAGGATGGCACCGCGCGGAAGTACCTCGCGGAGCGCAGTAACCACCTCGGCCTGGCGCTGCTCGCGCAGTCTCAGTGTCTCATCGGTCCGGGTCGGGGTGTTCATGCTGCTCACCATCCTGGGCGGCATTATGCATCACTCGAAGCCCACGCCCGCCAAGCGGCATGCGCAACGTCGCTTTCAGCCGCGGGCGCCCCATTTGAGCTAGCCCGGTCGCCATGATAGCTTACGCGCTCGCCCACGCCGGAAGCATGGGCGATGCACCGACCGGAGCAATCGCAAAAAAAGAACCAAAGCGCGGTACGCCGACTCTTGGCCTGAGGCCGCCCCGAGCACCCAAGGAGAAATCATGTTCACGCAACTGATAGACCCGCTCGACAACCTGGCGCTCACCTGCCTGGTGGCCCTGATTCCCGTCGTTTCGCTGCTGGTCTTGCTCGCAGTATTTCGGTGGCCAGCCTGGCTGGCGACGCTGGTGGGCTCGGTGATCACGTTCACTCTAGCCCTGTGGGTGTGGAAGATGCCGTTTGCCGACGGCGCCCATGCGTATCTCTACGGTGCGGCGACCGGCGTGTGGAATGTCGATTGGATAACGCTCTGGGGCATGGTGCTGTTCAACACGCTCGGTGTCAGCGGCGTGTTCGAGAATTTTCGCCGATGGCTGATCGCGCAAGGCAGCATGGATGTGCGCGTTCAGACGATGCTGTTCGCGTGGGCATTCGGAGCGCTGCTCGAAGGACTGGTCGGTTTCGGCTACCCGTGGGCGGTCGTTGCACCCATCCTGATTTCACTCGGCATCTCGGACCTCAACGCGATCCGCGTCGCTGCGATTGCCAACAATGCGCCGGTCTCTTACGGCGCTCTGGGAGCGCCCATCATTGCGCTTGCCGCGGTGACGGGCTATCCCCTGTTGGCTCTGTCGGCCTCGATCGGCAGCGTCGTTGCGGTGCTCGCGCTCCTGCCGCCGTGGGTTCTGCTGTACTTGGTCTCCGGCAAGGAAGGAATGAGAGGCGGTTGGCCTCTCGCCGTGGTCGGCTCGCTCGGCTATATCGCCGGTCAGTATCCCGTGGCCGTCCATCTCGGGCCCTATCTACCCGACGTGACCGGCGCCATCGTTTGCTTCGTCGCGTTGCTCACCCTACTCAAATTCTGGCAGCCCAAAACGGTGCTCGGCTATGGCGGCGTGCCGGTCGACGCGGCCGCGGCACGGCAGACGCAAGGACACGGCCTCAATTTTGGTGAAGTGCTGCAGGCCTGGATGCCGTTCGGCGTGCTGCTGGTGGTGGTCGCGGCCTGGACCGGCCCGTGGTCGCCGTTGCCGAAAATAACCTGGTTCAGCGCCAAGGCCGTGGCCTGCTCGGCGCTCACCGCGGCCTGCACGGCGGAGAATGCCAATGTCAGTGCGGTGTTCAGATTCGCTCCTTTCATCGGGGGCACCGCCATCCTGGCCTCGTGGCTCCTCGTTGCGGCGTTGCTGGGAGGAATGGGTAAGCTGAAAAGCGCTCAAATCGGCGAAATATTCCGACGCACGTACCATCAGATGTGGGGAGCGTGCCTCGTCGGGGTGTTCATTTTTGGCTTGGCGTACGTCTTCAATTTCTCCGGTATGGCCGCCTCGCTCGCGAAGGGCTTTTCGAGCATGGGAACCGCGTTCATCATCGTTGCCCCGGTGCTCGGCTTCATCGGGGTCGCACTGTCGGGCTCGAATACTTCAACGAATGCCATGTTCGGCAAATTCCAGTCGCTCGTCGGCGCCCAGCTCGGCATGCCGCCGCTGCTGCTGCCGTCGCTCAATTCGGTGGGCGCGGAGATCGGCAAGCCCGTGGCGCCGCAAACCGCGAGCGTCGGCGTCTCGACCAGCAAGTTCGTCCGCAAGGAAGGGGACGTCATCCGCCACAATATGGGCTGGACGTTCATCCTGCTCGCCTATCTGATCCTCGTGGCGGTCGGCTTCTACTTTCTGCACCCCGCGGTGATGACGCTAAGGTAGCGTCCATAGAGGAGCGGACGGGTATGATCGGCTCACGATGAGCCCATTGCCGCCGAGTACCGATCGCCGCGAGTCCGCTGCCCCCGGCAATCGCTTCGATCGCATGGAATGGGCCGGAGCCTTCGGCGATCTCGGCACCCTCATTCCGTTTGTCGTCGCGTACATCGCCGTTCTGAAAATTGATCCGTTTGGGATTCTGTTCGCGTTCGGCGCCGCCATGATCGTTTGCGGCTTGTACTACAAGACTCCTTTTCCCGTTCAACCGATGAAGGCGATCGGCGCGGTCGCCACGACCCAGGCGGCGCAAACGGCGGTGATCACGCAAGCGGCGGTCTATAGCGCGAGTTTGGTCACCGGCGTTCTGTGGCTGACGCTCGGGCTCACCGGGGCGGCGACCCTCATCGCGAGACTGGTGCCGCGCTTCGTGGTCGTGGGAATCGTGCTTGGCCTGGGGCTTGGCTTCATGCTCGAAGGCATCAAAATGATGAACAGCGGCTGGGTAGTCGCCGCCATCGGGCTCATCGGGACCTTGCTCCTGCTCACGAACCGGGCCTTCCCGGCGATGTTCCTGCTGTTATTCTTCGGCGGCGTATGCGGGGCCATTCAAAACCCCGAGTTCGTGAAAGCCCTGTACGCCGTGAAGTTCGAGCTTCACACGCCGCACTTCGTCATTTCCAGCATCACCTGGTACGACTTCGTGGTGGGGACGGTGTTCCTCGCGCTTCCGCAAATCCCGCTTACGCTCGGCAATGCCGTGATCGCCGTCCGCGAAGAGAACAATCGCCTGTTTCCCGACCGCCCGGTGACCGAGCAAACCGTCGCGACCTCGACGGGATTGATGAATCTCGCGGGCGCAGTCGTCGGAGGCGTACCGATGTGCCATGGCGCGGGCGGCATGGCAGGGCACGTGGCGTTCGGCGCGCGCACCGGAGGCGCGCCCATCATCCTCGGCGTCATTTTGCTGTGCCTTGCCTGTTGCTTCAGCGGTTCCATCGCAGCTGTCTTCAACGTATTCCCACAGGCCGTGCTCGGCGTGATTTTGTTTCTGACCGGCGCACAACTCGCGCTCGGGTCCTGCGATTTCAGCAAGAACAAGGGCGAGCGATTCATTACGCTCACCACCGCGGCGTTCGCGATGTGGAATGTCGGGCTGGCGTTCATCGCGGGAATGACCTTGGCCTACATAGCGAAACGCGGGCTCCTGCGCTTATAGGATAAGCGGCTCAACGGCGCTCAATATATACTCTCGCGCCATCCGAGGTTGCCGCGCGCGGCGCGCTGATGTTCGGTGAATAGTTGCCCGGCGGGAGTGGAGAAATTTGAAATTGATTGCCGATACGCTGCAGCCGGTGACCCCCGCTTCCGCCAACCGGAGATGCCGTGCCGCTTAGGCTGATCGCCACGAACTGGCCGCTGCTCCTCGGCATGGGTGTGCTCATGCTCGGGGCGGGACTGCAAAGCACGCTCCTTGGGCTACGGGCCACGCTCGAAGAATTCCCTACCGTGGTGACCGGCATCGTCATGTCGTGCTACTACGTCGGGTATGTTATCGGAACCGTTACCGCGCGGCCTTTGCTGCGCCAGTTGGGGCACATCCGCGTATTCGCCGCGCTCGCGGCCGTGGCCTCGGTCGCGATTCTGGTCCAGGGCTGCTTCGTGAATCCATGGTCTTGGGGCGCGATGCGTCTGGTTTCGGGCCTGTGTTTCGCCGGCATTTATGTCGTGGCCGAAAGCTGGCTGAACGATCGCGCGACCCGCGCGAACCGCGGCCGATTGTTTGCGATGTACATGCTCATCTTGTATGTCGGCCTCGGCGCGGCACAGTTTCTCCTGAATTTCTCCGACCCGCGCACTCCCATACCCTTCATGCTCGTGGCGGTGCTGATTTCGCTCGCGATGGTTCCCATCGTGGTTTCCGCACAGCAGGTACCCAACCACGCGGTGCCGCGCCGAGTGCACCTGCGGGAGCTGTATGGCAACTCGCCCCTTGGAGTGGTGGCAGTCACCATGTCCGGCCTGATTTCCTCCATCATCTTCTCGATGGGACCGGTCTACGCACGCTTGAGCGGCTTGGAGACCCCAGGAGTCGCCGCCTTCATGGCGGCGAGCATTCTCGCCGCCGTAGTCACGCAATACCCCATCGGCCGGCTTTCCGATCACATCGACCGGCGCACGGTGATAGCCGGCGTTTGTACTCTCGCGATGCTGCTGGCAGGCAGCATCGTCGCGTTCCCCGATTTGCCTCGTGCCGCATTCCTGGCTCTTGCGGCCTTGTTCAGCGGGTTCGCCTTGACGCTCTATTCACTGTCGGTGTCGCACGTCAACGATAAGCTCGAGCCCGCACAGATGGTCGCCTCGAGCAGCGCTCTGTTGCTGTTGAATGGCGGGGCCGCGGCGCTGGGACCCTTCCTCGCCGGCAGCCTGATGGCGGCGTTCGGACCGCGAGCCTATTTCGCGACGCTCGCCTGCTTGAGCGGCACGCTCGCGGTGTACGACCTATGGCGCAAGTCCCGACAGCGGCCGGTGCCTCCTTCTCAGAAGGGTCCATTCATCCGGGCGCAGCCCCGCGCGTGACGACCCGACCGGCGCGCGTCCATTTTGCCGCGCGGCCTCTCCAAGGCTTCTAGGCCTTCGCGGCTTCGAAGCGGCTTCTATACAAATATGTAAGCAACGCCGCCGCGGCCTCCAGGCACAATGAACTTGCAACAATTCCGATGCTGCGTCAGTTCATGCGGGGAAATTCCATGCGCTTGAAATTCACGAGGATTCGCCCGGCGGGATTGGCGCTGATTGCGGCTCTCGCCGCCGCCACGACGGCAGGCTCCGCGCCCGCCGATTCCACCTTCCAGGTGCTGCAGCGCTGGAAGTTGGGAGGCGCCGGCGGTTGGGACTATCTCACCCTCGATGCGGCCGGCAAGCGCCTCTTCTTAAGCCGCGCCACCCGTGTGGATGTCGTCAGCACCGAGTCCGGGAAAGTGATCGGCACCATTCCCAATACCCTGGGCGTGCACGGCATTGCGCTGGCCGAGGACTCTCAGCGCGGCTACACCAGCAACGGCAAAGCCGACTCCGTGACCGTTTTCGACGCCGCGAACTTGACAGTCATCCGCGAAGTGAAAATTGCGGGCCACAACCCGGATGCCATCTTGTATGAGCCCGTGGGCAAGCACGTCTTTACGTTCAATGGCAAGAGCAAGGACGTCACGGTACTCGATGCGGCGAGCTTGGAGGTCGTTGCCACCTTGCCCGTGCCCGACAAGCCCGAATTCGCGGTCGACGATGCCAACGGTCACATATTCGTCAATATCGAAAGCGAAGAGGGTCAGATGACCGAAATCGACAGCCGGAAACTAACGGTCATTCGCAGCTTTCCCCTGCCCGGGTGCGCGAGCCCGAGCGGCCTCGCCATCGACAGGGCGCATCATCGGTTGTTCTCCGTCTGCGACGCAAAAACCATGGCGGTGACCGATGCCGACACCGGTAAACAGGTGGCTCGAGTACCGATCGGCGAGGGTCCGGATGCGGCCGCATTCGATCCGAAGCGAGGATTGGTATTCAGTTCGAACGGCGAGGGTACCCTGACCGTAGTTCGGCAAGACACGGCGGATCGCTACACCGTGCAAGCCGCTGTGCCGACACAGCGCGGCGCACGCACTATGGCGCTCGACGCCGCCGGCGGAAAAGTCTATCTCGTGACGGCCGACTTTGGGCCGCCGCCCGCGGCGTCGGCGGAACAGCCCCACCCGCGCCCGGTGCCCATTCCCGACACCTTTACCATGCTGGTGGTGGGCACGCGTTGATCACGCGCGCTCCAACACGCATTTGTCACCGGCGGCGGCTCAGTTCAATGCCGCTGCCGACGGGGAGCAGGATCGAATCGAATTCGAGTTGACGGACGCGAACCCGATACCTCTCAGCGTCGGCGCGGACCTCGGGGGGATAAATCATGTTGTCTGCGGCCAAGAAAGCCCCCGGGATGAGCTTCGGATACACCAAGTCGAGGCACTTGACGTACAAATCCTTCCACAGATCAACGAGCACAAAATCGAAGGGTCCTTGTAAACGGGGCAGGGTCTCGAGCGCACTGCCGACATGGATCTGCACACGGTCGGACAGACCCGCCCTCTCGAGCGCCCCGCGCGCATAGGCCGCTTTGTACTCGGCCAGCTCCAAGCTGATGACCCGCCCGTCCGTCTGGCGCGCCGCGTCGGCCAACCACAGAGTCGAATAGCCGTAAGAGGTGCCCAATTCCAAGATCGACCGGGCCTTGGCACTCTTGATCAGCATATGCACTAAGCGACCCGTATCCGGGCCAATGGGCAACAAGAATTCGTCGAGGCGCGCCATCATCTGCGCGGGCTCCATGGCGCGCGCCGCCTGCTCCTCCGCAGCGATCCTTTTCTCGTATTCTGCCAACACGCGGCTGACCGCTTCATCCATGGCGTTCACCGTTGGGCTGTTATTGGCAGCCTGATATGGGCACCGGTCGGACGCGTCTGTCGGCGCTACTGCGCTTTGCGTTCGTAAGAGAACTTCTGGCCCGCGACCGAGGCCTCGTACATGGCACCGCCCTTGACGATCGTGAACACGGCCATGCCCTTGTAATAGTGCCCTGAGGTCTCGGCGTCTTTCTTACCGCCGCTTGCGCCCGCGCTCGCTCCGGTGGTACCCGCGCTGCTCTCCGCGCCGGCGGTGATCGCGACGGCACTGACGCCTGCGCTGAACTCAAAATGGCCCGACGTGAATTCGGCGAACGCACGCGCGTCCTCGAAGAAGATGATTTGGCTGTAGGCCTGTCCGCCGGCCTGGAAGCCCACACTCAGCTGGGTCATCGACGTGTCGCCGACGTACTTGTGGTGCTCGTACACCCGGCCATTGCCATGCGCGCCCCCGACTATCAAACCTCCCTTGCCGATTGTCGGAAACACGGCGTAGCCATCACTCTTGTCAAAAAATGCCGCGCTCTGTCCGGCATGCTTGAAGAGGTCAATCGTATCGCTGTAATCGTCTGCAAAAGCGGGCACCGAGGGGATGATCATCGCCGCCAGGGCGAGGAATGCACGGATCGTAGTTGTCATAGTTACCTCAAGATTGTGTTGTAACTTGTTATATTAAAACATATTTATCAACGCCGACAACACTGCCGCACACCGCGCCGCATCGGAATGGCGGCACTGCAGAGCGCTTTTTCAGTCCAAGGTAAAACCGACGTCTATCGATACCTGCCAATACTGCACATCGGGCCCGGAAACATCGCCTCTGATTTCCGTCACCTTGAACCACCGCAGGTTGTGCACGCTCTTGGATGCCTTTGCGATGGCAGCGCGAATGGCTTCCTCGACTCCCTTCTTCGATGATCCCGTGATTTGAATCGTTTTGTAGACGTGATCAGTCATAGACCCTCCAGGATAAAATTCGAGCGGGCGCTCATACTTATACCGCGCCGTGGCGGCGTCAAGCGCTCACGACGCACCGCTGGAGTCCATTCTCCTTACCAGCAATAAAGCGCAAATGCCGCCGATAAAGGTGATGGGCACGAGGTAGAGAAACAACTGCGAGGTCGTGCGGCCGCCGGCGAGCAAGACGCCGGCGAGCGCAGGTCCGATGATCGACCCGACCCGCCCCACGGCCACCGCGGTTCCGACACCCACACCCCGAATTGCCGTGGGGTAGCACGCCGGCGCGAGGACGTACATGACCGCCTGCGACGCCAGCAATACGATCCCCAACACCAAAACGATCGATACGATCAGCCAAACCTGCCCAGGAGCCAAGGAGAGTCCGAGCAACAGAATCGGCAGCGCCGAGAACACGATCGCCGCGCTTCTTCGGCGGTAAATGCCGTCGAGCAATCGACCGATGCAAAGCGCCGCGATCGCGCCGCCCAAATTGAACGCAATCTGGGCGAAAGACGCCTCGCGTTTGTCGAGCCCATAGCCGACGAGCAGTGTCGGAAGCCAATTCAACAGCAAGTAGAGCGTCAACAAACCCAGCAAAAAGCTTACCCATAGGAGAATCGTATTCATCGCGCGGCCGTGGGCGAGTACGGCAAGAAACCCTTCGCCGCGCGCACTGCTCGCCCGGACGCCTGCCGCCGCATGTTCAAAAGCTTGGGACTCGCGCAGGTAGCGCGCCATCACCGGCACGACGAGCAACGGTGACACGCCGCCCACGATGAACAATTGGCGCCAATGGATCGGCGCAATGAGCATGCTGAGGAGGCTCACGAGGGCGCCCCCCAGCGGCATCGCGCTATAGACGATGGCGACATTCGAGCTGCGGCGACTCGGTGCGCTGCTTTCAGCCGTCAGCGCCACAAAAATCGGAAAGGCACCGCCCAGCCCCAGACCGGTCAGCAAACGCGCCCAGGTGAGCGCATACATCGTCGGCGCGTACGCCGTCAGCATTGAAAAGAAACCAAACACGGCGACCGACGTGATCAGCACTCGCTTGCGTCCGATGCGGTCGGCCATGCGTCCGCCGAGCAGCGCGCCGCCGACCAGGCCCAAGGTGCTCGCACTGAAGAATGCGCCCAGGAGCCGCGAATCGGGTCTGAATTCGGGAATGATGCCGGCCGCCGCCACACCTGCGACTTGCAGGTCTACACCCTCGAAAATTGCGCCAAGTGCGCAAAGGAATACCGTGAGCATCGCTGCCCGACCGTCGAGCGCGGTTTGTACTGGACTCAAATCCCTCGCGGCCATGGAGCACTCTAACCCTTCCGCGGTTCAAGTTCGAGGCCGCGCGGTTCCGGCGCACCGAGCGCGAGCGCCGCGGCATCGACGCGCGCGAGCATCGCGACGAACGCACGAAGCTCGCTCGCCTTGAACCCGCCGAAAATCTGCGCCTCGATCGCCAGTGCCTTCGGCGCAATGAGCCGATAGAGCTTGCGGCCCTCGTCGGTGAGGGCAAGCACATGCGATCGATGATCCTTGGGGTTGGGCCCCCGCGCGATCAATCCTCGGCGGCCCAGCGCAATTGCGGCGCGGCTGATTGCTACTTTGTCCATGCGGGTGCGCCGGCAGATCTCGAATTGACTTGAGGCGGAGCCCTCGGCGACGACGGCGAGCACGCGCCATTCCGGAATACCCAAGCCGAATGCCGCTTCATAAGCGGTAGCGACCCTGTCGCTGACCAGATTGGAAACCATCGACAGCCGATAGGGGAGAAACTCTTCCAGCACCAATTTTCTCTGCTTTGCCATGGCCCGACGATGCACCTTGAGGAATGAGATTGACCGGTATATAGTAACAAATGATACTACTTCGCGAGGCAGCAATGAACGACTCACGCGACAACCCGCTCGGACTCGATGGTTTCGAATTCGTTGAATTCACCGGTCCCGATCCGGACGCGCTGGCCGGGCTATTTGCCGCGATGGGTTTTACTCATGTGGCGACCCACCGATCGAAGAACGTGCGCCGCTACGCGCAGGGCGACATCAACTTCCTGCTCAACATGGATGCCGGCGGCCAAGCGGCCAACTTTCGTGCCCAGCACGGGCCATCCGCAAATGCCATGGCGTTCCGGGTCAAGGATGCGCGCTTCGCCTTCGAGGAGGCCTTGCGCCGCGGCGCTAAGCCTGTCAGCGGGCCTGTCGGTCCAATGGAATTGAACATTCCGGCGATCGAAGGCATTGGAGGCTCGAACCTGTATCTCGTCGATCGGTATGGAGCCCAGGAGATTTACGACGTCGATTTCACCGCCGTCGCGGGGGCCGCAAGACACCAACGCAGCACCGGATTGCATACCCTGGATCACCTCACGCACAACGTGAACCGCGGACGCATGACGCATTGGGCGGATTTCTACCAGCGAATTTTCAACTTTCGCGAGATTCGCTACTTCGACATCGAAGGCCGTGCGACCGGATTGTTCTCCAAGGCAATGACCGCTCCGGATGACAAGATCCGCATTCCGCTGAACGAAAGTCAGGACGACAAGAGCCAGATCGAGGAGTTCTTGAGGCAATACAAGGGCGAAGGCATCCAGCATTTGGCGCTCGCCACCGATGATATTTTCGCGACTGTCGATCGGTTGAGAGCCAACGGTATCCGCTTCCAGGATACGCCGGAATCCTATTTCGACTTGATAGATGAGCGTCTGCCGGGTCATGGTCATGACGTCGCCGAAATGCGCAAGCGCCGCATTCTGATCGATGGAGCACCGGAAACGGGTGGCGGCATCCTGCTGCAGATCTTTACGGAGAACATGGTCGGACCGATATTCTTCGAAATCATTCAGCGCAAGGGCAATGAAGGATTCGGGGAGGGCAACTTCAAGGCGTTGTTCGAGAGCCTCGAACTCGATCAAATCCGCCGCGGCGTCATCGAGGCCGCTCCGTGAGCTACTTGACCGGCTTTGACAATCACTTTGCCACCGAGAGCGTGCCTGGTGCCTTGCCGATCGGGCGCAACTCTCCGCAGCGCGTGGCTTTCGGCTTGTACGCGGAGCAGCTGTCGGGATCGGCCTTCACGGCACCGCGCCACGAGAACCGCCGCAGCTGGCTATACCGCCTTCGCCCGTCCGCAGCTCATCCGCCATTCGCACCCTTGGCGCTCGAGACTCTGCTTCGCTCCGGCCCCTTTGAAACCGAACCAACGCCGAATCGTCTGCGCTGGGACCCTCCGCCGCCGGCCGCAGGCTCCGCGGATTTCGTCGAGGGACTCGTGACCTACGCGGGAAACGGCGATCCCGCGCAGCAGAGCGGAATCGCCATCCACCTCTTCGCTGCAAATCGATCGATGACGAACCGGGTGTTTTTCGACGCCGACGGTGAATTGCTCATCGTTCCGCAGCAAGGCCGGCTACGGTTCGTCACGGAAATGGGCATACTCGAGGCCGAGCCGCAGCAAATCATCTTGATCCCACGCGGGGTGCGCTTTCGCGTGGAATTGATCGATGCGAGCGCGCGCGGGTATGCGTGCGAGAATTACGGTGCGCCGTTTCGGCTGCCGGGTCTTGGGCCGATCGGCTCGAACGGCTTGGCCAATGCGCGTGATTTCGAAGCCCCTGAGGCGCATTTCGAGGATATCGAGGTGCGCACCGAGCTCGTCGAGAAATTCGCGGGCAAACTGTGGAGCACCGAAATCGGCCACAGCCCGCTCGATGTCGTCGCCTGGCATGGCAATCTCACGCCCTACCGCTACGATTTGCGGCGCTTCAATGTCATTGGCTCGATCAGCTTCGATCATCCCGACCCCTCGATCTTCACCGTGCTCACCTCGCCGAGCGACGCGTGGGGAACGGCAAACTGCGACTTCGTGATCTTTCCTCCTCGATGGCTCGTGGCCGAGAACACGTTTCGGCCGCCATGGTTTCACCGCAATGTGATGAGCGAGTTCATGGGTTTGATTACCGGCCGCTACGATGCCAAGGCCGGTGGTTTTGAGCCCGGCGGCGCCTCGCTGCACAATCAGATGTCCGCGCACGGACCCGACGTGCCGAGCTACGAGCAGGCCCTCGAGGCAAATCTACGGCCGCAGCACATAGAGAACACCATGGCGTTCATGTTCGAAAGCCGGTGGATAATCCGGCCAACTCGTTTCGCGCTCGAGACTCCCCTGTTGCAGGCGGACTACGATCGCTGTTGGCAGGGTTTCAAAAAGGCCGGCCCCGCGAACTGACCAAGGCTGTTATTCTTCCCATGGCCCTGAGTTTCGGGTCGTTGGCTGCGCCCGTTGGTACGATAATCGCATGAGAGCGTTGCACGGCAGATTTCGTGGATAGCACGAGGCCACCCGCTTCGTTGGAGCGGCCCCGTCCGCGAGCGATCCACGCGGTGGTGCTGTTGACGACGAGCGGCCTGACTTCCATGGTGACGGCGGTATTGGGTCCAAGCTTGCCGAAGATGCAAGCGCATTTTGCGGGCGTGACCAACGCCGACTATTGGGTCCCTCTCACGCTCACCGTGCCGATGCTCGTGATGGCAGCCTTGAGCGTATTCGCCGGCGCATTGTCGGATCGAATCGGGCGCAAACGGCTCTTGGTGGGCTCGACGGCACTCTATTCGATCTGCGGCACGGCCCCGCTCTACCTGGATTCGTTGTCCAGTATCGTGCTGTCGCGCGTCGGCCTCGGCATCATGGAGGCGGTCCTCATGACGATCAGCACCTGCATGATCGGGGACTATTATCAGGGCACGCAGCGCGGGAAGTACATGTCGCTGCAGACCACGGTGGCCGCAACCTTGGCGTTCACGTTCAACCTGTTAGGGGGCCTGCTCGGCGAATTGGGCTGGCGCGCCCCCTACTCGATGTATGCCATTGGTGCACCGCTCGCACTGTTGATGGCGATCTATCTCTGGGAACCGGTCCGGCGGAACTGCGCCGCGGTAGCGCCAAACCCGGTGGATCCGCCGGAAGTGACCTTTCGGCCCCTGTCGCTTCTCGGGATTTGCGTGCTGGCGGTGGTCGGCGGCATCGTGTTTCTCATCGTCCCGATTCATCTCGGTTATTTGTTCGGCCTCCTGGGAGTTCGATCGTCCTCGCAGATCGGCATGGCCTACGCCCTGAACAGCGTGGGGGTCGTGCTTGGCACCTTGAGCTTCGGGTGGGTGATCGCCCCGCGTCTGCGGGTAGCGGCGCAACTCGCCCTGTGTTTTGCCGTCGCCGGCGGGGGCCTTCTCCTGATGATGAGTGCGAACACCTACTGGGGGCTCACCCTGGCCGCCATGACCAATGGGTTTGGGGCCGGTCTGATGTTGCCGACCCTGGTCACGTGGAATATGCGCGAATTGCCGTTCGCCCAGCGTGGACTCGGCACGGGCGCGTTTCAGTCGAGCATATTCTTGGGGATGTTTTTAAACCCACTGGTGATCGTCACGCTGGGCCGACTGCTGGGTTCGCGCGCGGCGGGAGTCGGCGCCGCCGGCGTTGCCGTTTTGGCCGCAGCACTCGTCGCCGTCATCGCCGCCCTTGTGACGCGCCGCCCCGAGCCGGAGCGCACCGTTCAGCCGTTCACTGGCCATTGAATCATGGATGCGTTGATCAACCGCGCACGCGCGACGCAGATTTTGAGCGCGGCGAACTTGGACGCCCTCCTCGTCTCGCATCCGCTGAACGTCTACTACGCCACGAACAAGCGGCCGGTGCTCGATCGAATGACGACCACGCATCAATCTTTGGCGGTGATACCGCGAGAGGCCGCAGCACCCATTGTCTGCATGGGATCCGGTTTTGAGTATTACTACAACGCGAGCGACACGGGTCTGGCGCCCGGTGTGCTGCCCTACTTGGTGGTCGCGGCCGCCGCCGACCCCCTGAACCTCGGCGAGAGCGCGGTGATGCGTGTGCTCGACAAAGCGCCGCTCGACGCTCGTGAGCTGCGCCGCCGGCGGCTGACCGGCGATGCGCGATTTTTCCCGAGCATCGGCGCCGCGCTTGCGGCCGCGCTCGGCCAGCTCGGACTGACCCATGCCAAGATCGGCTACGACAGCCTCGTGGCTCAGGCGCTCTTGGCCACCGCCGCCCCGGCGGCGGGCCATCGTGCGGCGGAAGATTTGATCCGGCATATCCGGCTGATAAAGACTCCCGCGGAGCTGGCATTGATGCGTGCCGCGGCGGCGGCCAATGCCGAGGCGGGACTCGCCGCTGCCCGCGGCGCGCGAAGTGCTGCGTCGCTCCAGGGGCTGCGGCGGCTATTTTTCTCCGAAGCCGCCCAGCGCGGGAATACGCCGGTGTTCATGCTGGTCGATGGCGTGATGGACGAGGCTTACGATGAGGCACTCGAGGAAGGCCGCGGATTCTTGATCGACTGCGTGAGTCACTGTGGCTTCTATGAGGGCGACTACGCACGGACCGTGGTGCTGGGCGAGCCCAATGCGGAATTGCGGCGCGTCGTTGCCGCCATCGGCACGGCGTGGGACACGATCCGCGCGCGTTTGCAGCCCGGCCTCGCGTTTTCCGAGATTCGCCGCATCGGACGCGAGACTTTGGCGAAGCACGGCTACGATTACACGGTGGCGTTCAAACCTCACATCGTGGGCTTGAGCCACGAGGATCAACCTCTGTACGCCATCGACGGCGGTGCGCTGGATTTGGCACTGATGGAAGGCATGGTGTTGAGCGTCGACTGTCCCCTGCTCGACGTCGGCGTCGGCTGTTCGGCGCATCTCGAAGACTTGATGCTGATTACCGCCGACGGCAGCGAAGCGCTGAACGCCACCGGCAACCACCTCATCGTCGCTTGACCGGGGCTCCGGGGCCGACGCCTGCGCCCGCCGCCAGCAAGGGGGCGACGAACCTGT
>DATMNF010000121.1:0-30482 GCA_035569355.1 Steroidobacteraceae bacterium | reverse complement strand
AACGGCCGCGCATCGCTGCCCGAGAAGATCGGCAAGTACGTCATTATCAACGAGGTCGGGCGGGGCAGCACCGGCATCGTGTATCTCTCGCACGATCCCTATTATGGCCGCGACGTCGCCATCAAGGTTTATAACGTTGATTCCAGCGGCGACGAAAATCGCAAACGCATCGCGCGCAAGATGTTCCTGTCCGAAGCGCACATGGTCGGCATGCTGCAGCACCCGAACATTCTGCCGATCTACGACGCGGGCGAAGAGAACGGGCATTGCTACATCGTCACCGAACATGTACACGGCGCCCGCACCCTCGCGGCGTATTGCCGGCCGGACAATTTGCTGCGCATCGACGATGTGGTGGAATTGATTTACAAGGCGGCGCGAGCGCTGCATTACGCGCACAGCCGCGGCGTGATTCATCGCGACATCAAGCCCAGCAACATCATGCTCACCCTCGACAGCGATGTGCGAATCATCGATTTCGGCATCGCATTGGTGGCCGATTCGGAGATCTCGCGAATCGAGGGGATCGCCGGCAGTCCTTCGTACATGTCGCCCGAGCAGGTCCAGTCGATCGAACTCACCAATCGTTCGGATCTTTACTCGCTGGGTGCGGTGATGTACGAGCTTCTGACGGGCACCCGCCCGTTCAGGGCCGGCAATTTGCAAAAGCTGTTGCATCAGATCGTGTTCGCCACTCCGCCGCCGATCCACACCTTGCGCCCGGAGATTCCCGAAGAACTCGAGAATGTGACGGCGATGGCTTTGCAGAAAGATCCGGAGAAGCGCTACAAGACCGGTTTGGACTTTGCCGCCGAACTTACTCGCGTGCATCAGAAGTTGCGCGCGCAATACAACAGGATCGATCAGCAGGAACAATTCAGCTTGCTGCGCAAGCTGAAGTTCTTTCACGAGTTCTCGCACGGCGAGATCTGGGAGGTCCTGCGCGCGAGCAGCTGGCAGGACTATGCGGACGCCGAGGAGATCGTCAAGGAAGGAGAAATGGACGACCGGTTCTACATCATCGTACAAGGGCGTGTGAGCGTGCAGCGGCTCGGCCGAGCCCTCGGTTACCTCGAGAACGGCGACTGTTTCGGCGAGACCAGCTATGTGCGCGGAGCGAAACGCACTGCCACCATCAACGCCTCCGGACCGGTGACGGTGATGAAGGTCAGCTCCACGCTATTAGAGCAAGTGTCAGCCGAGTGTCAGTTGCGTTTCAACCAAGTGTTTCTGCGCAGCATGATAGGGCGCCTGCAAAGCGCGGAGCGGGGCATCTCCTAACCGGCATCCGCCTCTTTATCGTGCTCAATCATCGCGTATGCCGAGTGATTGTGTATCGATTCGAAGTTTTCCGATTCGACGACGTAGGCGCGAACGCGCTTGTCCTTGTTCAGAGCCATGGCCACGTCCCGCACGGTATCCTCGACGAATTTCGGGTTGTCGTAGGCGCGCTCGGTCACGTATTTCTCATCGGGACGCTTCAGGATTCCATAGACCTCGCACGAGGCGTGGCTCTCGGCGACATCAATCAATTCCTCCAGCCACATGTGTTCGACCAGCTTCGCCGTCAAGGTGATGTGCGAACGTTGATTGTGGGCGCCATAGTCGGAAATCTTCTTCGAGCACGGACATAGGCTGGTCGTCGGTACCACAACCTTCAGCCAGACGTCTGTTTTCCCGCCGCGGTGCTCGCCAAAGATGGTTGCCTGATAATTCATCAGGCTCTCGACCCCGGTGACTGGGGCTTTTTTCATGACGAAGTACGGAAACGTCATCTCGATATGGCCGGCGCTCGCGTCCAAATGTTCGGTCATTTCCGAAAGCATTTTGCCGAACGAATCGACCGAGATTTCACGCTCGTGCCGATGCAAAATCTCCACGAAGCGCGACATGTGCGTGCCTTTGAAGTTGTGGGGCAAATTCACGTACATGTTGAAATTTGCGACGGTATGCTGCTCGCCGCGTGCGCGATCCTTCACCTTCACCGGATGATAGATATCCTTGATGCCGACCTTATTGATCGGTATTTGACGCGTGTCGGAGTGCCCCTGCACGTCCTCGACGCTCTTTACTTTCGGTTTCTTGACGGGAACGGCCACATTCATATCCGGTTTCCTACTGAAGCGATCAGGCTGTATCTGGTGCCGAAACCGCGAATTCCAAGAATATTAGACGATTCGCGCTGACTTGGCTGGACGGACGGTGTGCAGGGGGGGCACGCGGCGAGGATCGGCGGGCGGCATCGGCCATTTGAGGCCTCGCCGGCCGCCACCAGGAGAGGATTTGGACCCGCAAGGCGTCCAAATCGAGCCCGGCGTCCACCAGGCAGTCCGTTAAACTCGACGATCCACGACATAGGAGGCGCACGCAGTCGCGCCTCCATCGCGTCCGTATTCACGAGCTGCGCTCAACCGGTCTTGGGCTCGTCCGGGTTGAAGTCTTCAGGCGCAGGCCCACCGGCTTTTTTGAGCAAGATCTCGACTTTCTGTTCGGCGTCCTTGAGTGCGGTCTGGCAGGCGCGGGTCAGCAGCACGCCGCGCTCGAAGGCTGCCAAGGACTCCTCGAGCGACAGGTCACCCTGTTCGAGGCGTTCCACCAATTCTTCGAGGTCGCGCATTGCCGTCTCGAAATCGGGCTGTGTCTCATCTACAGCATTGGGTGTTGGCATGGCCCCAGAACGGTACACATGCGCTGCGGCGGGGTCAAACAGACTGGGTAACCGTGACGCATATCGATCTTCGGCGATAGCGGAGGGATATGAACGTTGTCAAACGTGAGGCACGTCACAGGGGCGGGGTCACGCCAGGGCCACTTTTGAGTACCATTGCGAATGGGAAGCTTTATGCAAATTTCAATGAAATCAATCACCGTCTGGGCAGGCCTGGCTGTCGTTGTCCTAGCCTCCGCGTCCTGTAGCCCGCGTCGCGCTCCGCCGATGACGGTCACTGACCTCATGGAGGATCGAGTGACGCTGGACGGCGTGCTCATGAAGTGCAACCAAAATCCATCCAAGGCACGTACCGATTCAGATTGCGTCAACGCACGGATCGCTATCGGTCGTCTCGCCAGCCAAAATGAGCCGGCCGAGGAGGCCAAGCGCGCGGAGGAGTTCGAGCGCACTCGCGAGCAGTTGCGAATGGCCCAAGAGAAGCAGAGACAGGCGCAGGAGGCGAAGACTCCCAAAGTCGACGCCTATCACTTGCCGCTGGTGCCGGTCGAACCGCCGCCGCCGCGCGAGCCGGCCGCGTCGCCCGAGACGGCGCCCGGCAATATGAGTCCGCCAGTAGTGCGGCAGTCGAATCCCTGACGGACGCAGCACGGCCACGCCTGCCATTCCGCGGCAGGCGTGGCTTCGATCCTACCTTCTTAGGGGCTTGCGTCGCCCCCCATGATTTGCCCGGTCACGGGGTCGAGAAGCAACCGGCCGTCGCGGCTTTCTGCGTCGAAATTGAATAAACCGAACAGCGTTCCCGCGGAAGCGTCGGTAGATCCGCCTCCGATGCGCGGAAGACCCCAATTGTCCTCGATGAAGCGGATAACCGACGACTGATCGGTGATCTGATGATCGACGTAGTTCGACTTCGCCCACGGCGAGACGACCAGCAGGGGCAAGCGGGGGCCGAACCCACAGCGGCCGTTCTCAAGCGTCGAGCCTGCCGAGGCCTTGGCAGTTCCGCAGTTTCCGATTCCCAGCAGCCGGTCCTCCTGCACGTCCGACTGGCTCACGATCGGCCCCATCTGATGGTCATACCACCCGTCCGAATCGTCATAAAGAATGACGATCGCCGTGTCGCGCCATTGCGGCGATTGCATGATGGCGTTGATGGTCGAGACGAGAAAGTTCTGCTCATCCAGCGGATCGGAGTAGCCAGCATGTCCGTCTTCGAAGGCGGCCGCCTTCAGTATGCTCACGGCCGGCAGGCGGCCCGCTTGGAGAGCGGCGAAAAACGCGCTGAGGTCATATTGATGGTTCGCTGCATCGGTGCGGCCGATGTTGCCGACCGAGCTGGGAGGAAGATGTTTCGGGTTCGCCGTGCTGGCCCAGTACTGGAAGAAGGCATGGTGCGGAATGTAGTCGGCGGTCGCGCTCCCGGCGACGTTTTTGTGCGATTGCTTGCAGGTCGTATCCGCAAAGCCGCCCATGAACGAACCCCAGCTGATTCCCGCCGCATTCAGCAGATCGCCGATATTCTTCCCCGACATTTGTATTTGCGTGCGCGTGGGGTTCGAGCAGATGTCGCCGAACGGATCTGCGTCACCGATCACCGCACCCGTTGACGCGGCGTTTGCGATGAACCCGCTACCCGAGAGCCCATTCATAATGGTGCCCGCATACGTATTGCCGGCGACGAAGTTGAGCAGCCCCGGGGTGGACGGGCCGAAGGTGGTGCCGAAAGAATTGTCGCTCAGCGCAAAGAACTGGGCGTAGTTCCACAGCGCGGTCACGGTGTTCCCGTCGTAATAGCCGAGAGTGCTGTCCGGTCCCAGCACCGCATCGTTGCAGCTATGGACCAAGAATCGATCCATCAGGCCACCGTCGAACGCGAACTGCTCATCGCTGTAGCCGTGATCCTGATCGCATGTGACCGGCACGCTGCGATCGATGCGAAAAGGATTGGCGCCGTTGGGATTGTTGGTGAGCAAGCCGGAGCTCTCAAGATTGTTGACGCGCGGGGTGCCAGGCCTTGCGCTCTTGAAATAGCTGCTTCCGTCTTTGTTCGCTTGGGCGTGTGGATAGCTACCAAAATAGTGATCGAACGAGACGTTTTCCTGGAAGATGGCGACGATGTGCTTGATGGGTGTTTTGGTCCGAATGTCCTGGTCGGCTTGCGCCGTCGAGCACATCAGTCCTAGGGCGCAAGCGGCTGCGGAGCACAAATAGAGGCGGTGTCTTGTCTTCGACATGATGGTTTCACTCCAATTTCGAGAAAGGGGGTCGTTTTCTGGCCGCTCGGGCCGATCGAGGCGCCAGCGACGCTTTGGATTCCACAGACCTTATAGGGAATCGGTGTTACGGCACGGTTACCGGCTGGCCCGCAACCGCTGGGCGGCTTCCGGCGGGGCGGGGCCCGCGCTCGCAGCAGCGCGCCGGCCAAATGCGCCGAGGTGTCGTAAGTCGACTGGCGTGCGCTACTTAATCGTTCCCGCGCCCACCTTGCAAGCGACCTCATCCTGAGAGCCCGTAGCGCCGGAACAGCCAATCGCCCCGACCAGCTTGCCGCCCTCCACGAGGGGGATGCCGCCGCGCGAGGCAATGACCCCATCCAATGTGAGGATGTAGTTGTAATTTTTTTCCTGAATGCCGTTCTCGAACACCTTGGTTTCGCGGCGGAACGTCACAGCGGTTCGCGCCTTGTGCTGCGAGATTTGGATCGACGCAAGCTGCGCGCCGTCCATGCGTTGAAAGGCGACCAGGTTACCGCCGGAATCCACGACACTGACGTTCAATTTCCAATTGTGTTTCTTGGCTTCGGCAACGGTCGCTGCGATTGCAGCTTCGGCGCGATCGAGCGATATCGGAGTGCCATAGGGAATGTCGAACGGCATCTTGTCGGGCACCTCGTCAAGCGGATATTGCCTCTCGCCTTCGAGACCCGGTACTTGTATAAATACGAAGGTCCGCTTCATCGGCATGGCTGGTGTGGTCCGGCAGACACAAGTGAACAGGGCTGAGAAGGAGTCCAAGAATGATCAAAGTCAGCGTGATGTATCCCAACAAGACGGGAGCGCGATTCGACCATGAGTACTATCGCGACAAGCACATGCCGCTCGTCAAGAAGAGGATGGGCGACAGCTGCAAGTATTACACCGTGGATAAGGGACTTGCGGGCGGTGCACCGGGGTCGCCTGCAACCTACGTGGGTATGTGCCACATTTTCTGCGAATCCGTTGAAGCGTTCCAAACAGGCTTTGGTCCGCACGCGAATGAGATCATGGCCGACATTCCCAATTACACCGACCTCGCTCCCGTAATTCAGATCAGCCAAGTCGTCGTTGGGTGACGCTAAACGGCCGCCAGCGCGTAAAGATGCATCACGTAGGACAGGGTGGCTTCGGCCATTCCGTGCAGCGCCGGGTTGGTCGACTCGATGACGAAATATTCGTCCGGGGCATGCTGTCGACTGCCATGGCCGGTGCCGAAATGGCCGGCTGGCAGGCTCACGGGGGCGCCGGTAAAAACGCAGCCCGGCCAGGAACCGGCGAGACGCGGCGATAGGCTGACCGGTAGGCCCTCGTGCTTGTAGACGGCTGTGGACGCCTTGATCAGCGAGGAGTTCTCATCGGTCTGGGTGGGATCGTAGCCGCCGGTTACCTTGACCTCGATATCGCCGTAACCGCGCTTGGCGAGATGCGCCTTGAGCTTGGCTTCGGCTTCGGCGGCAGTCTGGTCGGGCACCAGACGAAGATCGAGTTTGGCGGTCGCTTTGGACGGCAGGACCGTCTTGCCACCGGGGCCCGTGTAACCGGCAAACATTCCTTCGATATTCACCGTCGGTTGCGAGGCCAGCCGCTCCAGCGCATCGCGATAGGACAGATCGCGTACCCAGTGCTGTACACCCAACAGTTTCTTCACGTCGGTTTCGTTGGTATGCGCGACATGGTCCGCGATGATCTGCTTCTGGCGCTCGGTCAGAGGCTTCACGTGCTCGAACCATCCGTCGATGGCGGGGTCATTACCGTCGTCCGATACCAGAGTGGACAGAGCCTTGACCATCCGCCACACAGCGCTGTCTAACTCGGCCTTGTAGCTAGAGTGGATGTCGTTCCGTGCGCCGCGTCCCCATTTCTCCGTCGACGCGACCAGTTCGATCTCGACCACTCCTTTGGCGCCCAGTCCGATCTCTACCCCGCCTTCGGGCGATTGCGAGGCGAAGGGCATGTAGACTTCGTGGCATTTGGATAGTGCCGCCAGCACTTCGGGCCGATGCACTACTTGCTTGAAATGAGGTGAGGCGATTTCCTCTTCACCCTCGGCCACCAGCACGATATTGACCGGTGGCTTGCGGCCGGCGGCCTTGAGCGCGTGTAGGGCGGCGAGAAACGTGGCCTCCGGTCCTTTCTGATTAACGGCACCACGGCCGATCATGATTTTGCCGAACGGTGCTTTGTCGACAATGGCCGCCTCGAGCGGAGGAGAACTCCATTCCGATGGGTCGAACTGCTTCACGTCATACATGAAATACATCCCGACCGTGCGTCGCGCGCCCGCGTCGAAGGTCGCAAACACGCCGGGCTGACCATCGGTCGGTATCATGGTCGCGCTCTGAAAACCGGCCTCCTCGAGGAGGTCGATCATCATTTGGCAGCCCTCCTTCATATTGCGGTTCTCGGCAGCGATAGAGGGCAGGGCAATCCAGTTCTGCAGGCGTTTGACGGCTTCCGGCCGTTGCTTCTCGATCGCCGCGCGTACGGTGCTGAGATCGCCGCCGAATCCGACGTCGGACTTGCCTGCGGCCGCGCGCAGCAGGCGTGGTATGGCGAGGTTGGCGCCGGCCGCGGTGGCCATCATCAGCAATCCGCGCCGGTTCAGTCGACCGTTCCATCCGCTCATGCATTTCTCCCCGTAAAACCAGCATTCTAGCAGCGCCGCGCGAGCGCGCCCGAAACGTCGACGATTTTCTACGGGGCAAGCGCCGCCGAGTGCGATACTTAGCGATCGGCAACCAATTATAATTTTCTTAGGCACCCCTGCAGGAGCATCCTTTCATGGTAGGCATTGATTCGAAGTCGCGCTGCGACGGCGCGGCGCGCGCGTCCGGCACGTACCTAATGGCGGCGTTGTCCATCGCCTCTCTTCTGGGCTTCGTCGCGACTCGCGCGGCGCGAGCCGACGCCCCCGTCGCTCCGGCGCCGACGGCGGCGACGTTGACGTGGCTTCGCTGTGGCGCCTTGTGGGATGGCCGAGGAGGTAAGACCCAGGGACCTGCCCTTGTGGAGGTGCGTGGCGAGCGGATCATCTCGGTCCACCCTGAATCGGCAACGATTCCGGATGGCAAGATCGCAGATGGCAAGATCATCGATCTCTCCGGGCTGACTTGCCTGCCGGGCCTGATCGACAGTCATACGCACGTGCTCTTGCAGGGCGACATCACCAGTGCCGACTACGACGAGCAGCTCCTGAAACAGTCGCCGGAATACCGCACGATCCTCGCGACCGTCAATGCGCGGCGCATCCTTTCGTGGGGCTTTACTTCGATACGCGACGTGGAGACCGAGGGCGCCGGCTACGCGGATGTGGACGTAAAGACCGCGATCGAGCGTGGTGTCATCCCTGGACCCCGAATGCAGGTTGCGACGCGCGCGATGGACGTCACGGGCGCCTATCCGCTCATGGGCTATGCGCCGGCAGTCTTGGTGCCGAAGGGCGTGCAGGAGGTGGACGGCGCGGACGGCGGGCGCCGCGCGGTGCGCGAGCAGATCTACCATGGGGCCGACTGGATCAAGGTGTACTCGGACCGGAGCTACAAAGTCCAACCCGACGGCACGCTTGACGATATTCCGACGTTTACGCTCGACGAGCTGCGGGCGATCGTGGACGAGGCGCATCGGCAGCGCCACAAGATCGCGTCGCATGCGATGGCGCTCCAGGGCGTGCACAATTCGGTGCAAGCTGGCGTCGACTCGATTGAGCACGGCAACTACATCGCCGATGAAGACCTGCGGATGATGGTGCAGAAGGGCATTTTCTACGTACCCACGATTTATGTGGGCGAGTACGTCGCCGAGGGGCGGGCCCAGGCAGGCGCGCCGGTATGGAAGCAAATGGGCGAGATCCACGAGAAGACCTTCCGTCGCGCCCTAAAGGCCGGCGTGAAGATCGCTTTCGGCACGGACATCGGCGGTTTCGACTGGCACATCAATCCGGCGCGCGAGTTCGGCTGGATGGTCAAATTTGGTATGACGCCGGAGCAGGCGCTGCGTTCTGCGACGGTCGGGGGGGCAGAACTCTTGGGTTGGACCGACCGAATCGGCACGATAGAAGCCGGCAAGCTCGCCGACATAGTCGCCGTACCCGGCGATCCGCTCCTAGACGTTACCCGTCTGGAGCAGGTGCGCTTCGTGATGAAGGGCGGTGTTGTGTATCCGAGCGCCGAAGCGGTCAATTGAGCTGCACCAGCCAGTACGCAGCGTCCGGCCATGCCGGCACGGACTTGGCGCAGCGAAAACCACTGTCTTCATCCGCCCTGCTCGAGAGTTCGTAGCGGCGCGTGGCGGCTCGTTTGTTGGCTGGATTGGGCTCCAACCATGAGCCGCCTTTCAATACCTTTCTGCCGCCCACTTTGGTGTCCACCCATTGCCAGACATTTCCGGAGAGCCCCTTGTAGCGGCCGCCAATGCCTTCCGGCGGCCCGTCACTCGCGTGCGGCGGCGCGTTCGGCGCGATCGCTGCCGGATCGATGTTGTCACCCCACGGGAAGGTGTGACGATTCGGACCGCGCGCGACGTATTCCCACTCGTCCTCGGACGGCAAACGTGCTCCCTTGTACCGGCAGTAAGCGACCGCATCTTGAAAGCTGACGCCAACCACGGGCAATTCGTCGTCGATGGGGCGCTGCTTCACTGCGTTGCGCCAAGAACCGCCGGTGACCGGCTGCAGCGTGCCGCCGACGACCGCATATGCGAAACCAGCCGTCTCGGCCTGCGTCTTGTAATGGGTGGCCTCCACGAATTGACGAAAAGCACGCACGCTGACCGGCACTTCATCGAGCTCGAACGGATCGAGGGTCACGTTCCGCAACCCCTCGTCCCCATACCAGCTGAGCTGGCAAGCGGAGGAGTATTGGCGGCACAGCGCGAACGCAGCCCGAATCTGCTCCGGTGTGCTGCCGAGGGTGACGCGCCGCGGGGTACCCTCAATGAGCTGGCGAATGGCGGGCTCAGGATAGTTATGCGCTCCGTCGAGTTCGTTGGCCGGGATGCCGAGCGATTGCAGCAGCGGCACGGTGCGCGTGCCGGATAGCAGCACGCCCGGGTCCGTGGCGGGTTCCAGCGCAGGCTTGCGAGCCGCATCCGGCGCCGGCTTGCTGGATCCAAAAAGTCCCGATACCCACGTGCCGAAGGTTCCCGTCTCGGGCTTGCCCGCGGCAGGGACGGCCCCGGACGCCAACGCGTTCGAGGTTTCCGCCGCGACCTTGTTCGGTGCGGCAAAATAGAAATCGCCGGTGAGGGACGAGGATTCCCAGGGCACCTGCTTCCCCGCCGTTACGCTCATCACCCCGACGCGCACGTGCTTGAACACTTGTTCCACGGGCTCGTGGATCTCGCGAATGGCTTTGGTCAGCGCCTCGGTGTAAGGACTGTTGCGGCCGCTGCCATCGGCAGCCACGGAACCCGGCGCGGTCGAATAGGCGATGAGGATCCCTGCCGGCGCATCCATGGTGGCCAAGCCGCGGTCCACTGAACGCATGCTGCGGGTGAACGGGTTATTGCGACAGGCGTCGAGGATGACGATATTGAGGCGGTTGCGCGCATAACGCATTTGCTCGATCACCCAGTCCGCACTGACCGCCTCTATCTCTACGTCGCCCTCGCGCTCGATGCGCGCCGTGGTCGGCACCAAATAGTTGCGGCCGCTGAGCTGCAGCCCGTGACCGGCATAATAGAAGAGCCCCACGGCACTCGGGCCCGCCTTTTCCAATCGCGATCCGAATTCCTGAATCGCTCTCTTCATGGTGATCTGGTCTGCGTTGCGCCGCGCAATGACGTCGAATCCCAATGAAGTCAATGCATCCCCGACCAACTTGGCGTCGTTGGCGGGATTGGGGAGCGGTCCGCTGGAATAATCGCTGTTGCCGATGACGAGGGCGATTCTGGTTTCGGCTGCGTGCAGCGCAGTCGAGGCGAGCATCGTCACGGTCAGCAGTGTTAGTCGGATCAGGCCCATGGTTGAACGAAGTATAGAGGGTAACGTCGCCTGCGGCCTTCGCCGGCGGCCTGTATATTCACATAATGACGGCGTTTGTCGGGTCCTCGGATCTGCTGTGTTTTACCCATGAAAGCGGCTGGATATGCGGCGCCGCTTGGTGGCATTATCTTCCTCACTGCCTCGAAGGGAGCAATCAAAAATGAACGGCCGCAACATCGATGCGCGCGCGCGACGGCTTGCGATCGCCGCTGCGTTGGCGCTGGCTGTTTCGCTGACATTGGTGTCGGGCGCGGCATACGCCGGCATTTTGCGCGACGTCATGGTGTCGGTCGGCCTGTCGAAACCTGCGCCGCCCGCGGCAGGCTCGCCGGGATCGCAAACGCTGCCCCGGCAAGGGTTTGCGTGTTGCGTCTTGCACTTTAGCCGCGACTGGATCAACGACGGGAACTATGCGGAGTTGCCGATGATACCCGCGGGTACGCCGATCGAAGTGCTGAACTACGGCAGTAACCGGGCGTATATCAAAGTGGACGGCAAACCCATGCGCCTCGGCCACGACTACGGACGTGATCAAGAGTCTCTGGAAGCGTGGGTCAACAAGATCGTCGTCAGCGAAGACCCGCGGCCCCGCATTGCCACCTATCCGCCGCCCGTGCAGGAGGCCATCCGTCAGGGCAAGGTCATGGTGGGAATGACCCGCGAGCAGGCCATCTCCTCGATCGGCTACCCGCTGACCAGCGAGAACATTTCACTCGATGCGCCCACGTGGCGAATCTGGCGTTCGAGCCATGGCGAGTACGACCTCAATTTTGGAGCGGACGGGCGCATCAAGTCGATCACCGGCGACGACGGCGTCACGGGTTTGGTGATTTACCAGCCAGGGCACTGAGGCGCATTTCTCGGGATTGCGCCGGCCGTCAGGTCGCGTGGGCGATCAGGAGTACGTTGGCGAACGGCGTTCCCTGGCTCATCGGCTTCGCTTCGCTGTCGAACCCACACTCACGCAGCAGTACTCGCCACTGCGCAACGCTGCGGCAGTGCTGCGCCACCAGCGCATGCCCGCGCATGAACATGACCACCTTGTCGCTCCATTGGCCATATCGAAACCGCAGGCCGCCGGCGGCATCACCGACGCGCAGCAGCAGCAGGCCGCGCTGAGGCAGCGCTGCGCGCACGCGTCTCAGTACCTCGAGTTGCGCCTGCGGAGGCATGTAGTGCAAGACATCTAGAATGACCACGGCATCGGCTGCGCCGAATGCGGTATTGCGGATGTCCGCCTGAGAAATGTCGCATACTGATCCCAGCGCGCAGCGCGCGCGCTCGACCTCGCGCGCCATCAACTCGATTCCGCGTGTGGAGGAGACCAGCGGGGCAGGCGGCCAAGCCCGGGGCCAGCAACCCCGCTCGTAGCAACGCTCCGCCGCACGCAGCCATGCGGCCAATAAGCCCTGGCCGCAGCCGAGATCCAAAACACGCGCCCGCCCGAGCAGCAGGCCCAGCTCGAGGATCGCACGGTAGACGGGATCGGTGCGCAGCTTCCCGCGCGCGAAATGATACGCAAAGCGGCCGGCCCTGCGGTAGGGCTCGCAGGCCGCGTCGAGGAGCGCGTGGTTCAACGGCAGCTTATTCAAGACTCGGCGCCGCGCCGGAAATTGAGTACACGAAAAAGGACGCTGGTGGGTTATTGGGATGCGCTGCCCACGTCGCGGATTTCCACGCGGCGATTGCTTGGATCCTCCGGCCGGTCCGGCGCCAACAAGCGTTCGGAACCGTAGCCGACGGCCTCCAATCGTTTTGCATCCATACCCTTCGACACCAGAAATCGCTTCACGGCTTCGGCACGACGGAGTGACAGCTGCTTGTTGTATTGCGCGCTGCCTTTGGCGTCGGTGTGGCCGGCGACGATGAACCGATCCTTGCTCAAGGACGCGGAGGTCAGCGCCACTTCCAATTGCTGGAGCTGGGCCTCGGCCTGCGGCCTCAAAGCGCTGGAGTTGTGTTCGAATGGAATATTGAGATTGACGGATTGTTCGGCCTCCGGCGCGTCTCGTCGCGTTAAACCGCGCGATCCGAAACCGCGGGTTGTAGGTTGCTGCAACGCTTGTTCAATCTGCGCGCCGGATAAAACCGTCGTGGCTTGCTCCGGCGGCGGATCGGCCGCATGGGAGATCACGTTTACGCAAGCGAGGGCAAGCGCGCCAAGGAGAATGCGGCGATACGGCATCATTTTATTTGCTCCAATCCCTGTGACCGTCGGGCTTCGTTGTACTTGTCCTTCATGATCTTGAGATTGCGTTGGGACTCCGCGCTGGCGCTCCCGGATGGCTCGCTCTCAAGCTCCACCAGTGCATCGAAATAGCGAATTCGCGCCTGCTCGAGCTCATTCACGGAATCAGCGGCGTCAGGCTCCGTTTTGATGTCGCTCAACGCGACGGACTTTGAAATGAGCCCGGTAGCGGCGCTGCCCACCGCGGAGCCGACCATGCTGCTATTCTTTCCGATGATGTCGGCCAGCGCGAGCTGCGCCTTCTTTTCCGATTCCGTTTCCGTCACGGCCACTTCGATCGTGACGGGCATGAACTCCAACGGAGTGCGCGGCAGGTCCTGGTACTCCGCTTTGCGCGCGTCGAGTTCGGCCCCCAACGTTTCAGTCTGAACCGCAATTCGCTTGCGTTCTTGTTTCAAGCCGTCAGCCGTTTCGGCATCGGCTGCGGCGATGCGCTGGTCCAAGCTGGCCAGCATGCGTCTGTTGCGCGTCTGCGCACGCGTCAGCGCCTCGATCTCGCCCGTGACTTCCTGATGTACCTTGGTCTTGTCCTCGTAATTGCGCCTCGCCTCGATCGACAGGGGAGGCACGCGGAACCATGGCGCAGCGTCGCCCCCTGAGCCGCTTGCGCGGGAACCCGCGGTAACAGTACCGATATTGACCCAGGCACTCGACAAAACCTCCTGTTGATCCGTCGCTCCCGGGTTTGAAATCTTCAAGGTGTATACCGTGGTGCGCGCGGCGCCTTTCTCCGTGGTCGTCAGCAGCGACTCGATGCGGTAGCCAGCATCTTTGAGCCGGAATGCGGTGCCATCATTGGAGAATTCGAGGCGCGCCTCGTAGACGGCTCTGGCCTTGCCGCTCACGCACACATTGGCGCGCCGCAGTTGGTTTTCAATCGAGTCATCGGTTCTCGAGGTCGTCCACTGGTTTTGCGGCAGGTGCTTGGCCGCTGGCGCCAACTCTTTTGGCACGTACTCGGCTGTGCACTCGGCGGGATCGGGTTTGAAGCTCGCGGCGACTATCGTCATGCAGCCGAGCTTGGCATTGATGCCAAGGGTGGGCACCGGCTGGAAGTCGACGCGGTAAAGATTCATTTGCTTGGTCACCGCGTAGCGCGTGTCCTTGCGAGCGGCGCCCGATTTCATGCGATCGGCCGACGCCTGTATCTCGTGATTGATGAACAACTCGGCAAGCTTGCCCACGACCAACCCGATGAGCGGCAAGAATTTGGCGTTGGATTGATCCGCGGCGTCCTTGTTCGCGGTCACGGGAAGGAAATATGGTTCGTCGGCGATGATGCAGGTATCGTCGACATAGGCCCGCACTTCGACGTTGTCGTGCGCGGCTTGCGTGGCCTGCGCGGCGTGCGCCGTTTGCATTTGCAGCAGCGACAGGCAAACCGCGCCGACGACCCCCCGCACGAACACCGTTTCAAAATCCGCGGAGTCCGGGCCCGGGCCCGGACTCGGGTACGGGTACGGTTGCACATATAATTTCCTGACGTTTTGCCGTCTTGACGGGCACCAAAGCGTCAAGACGTCCCAAAGTTTGGAAACGATATATCCTCGGGAATTCATTTTGCCGCGCCGCCCGGCGCCGCACCGGCGGGAGCCAGCAACCCGTCGAGACGCTTCAATATCAGGGACCATTCTTGTTTCTGTGAAGGGTCAGTCAGCGTCGCCATGGTGTCGAGCACCCGCGCACGCGCCAGGTCCCCGAATCGCTTCAGCATGACCCCGGCTTCCAGCATGTCGTCGCCCTTGCAGACGTCCGCGTTGAACCACCATACGGCGAGCTGGCCGCCGCCCTTGCGGTCGCTCATTCCGCAACGTTTCGACGGCGGATCGCCGCGCCAGAGAATGCGAAAGATGTCGAAGATGGCGCCCGAGTTGGCGGCGAAGTAGCTGTGTCCGAGGGCGTCGGCGGGAACGGCCGACATGTCGATGGTATCGAGGCCGGACAACCTGATGATGGCGTCGCCGGCGCTGCCAGCGCGCGGCGCGCCGTGCAAAATCTGCGAACTTCGAAGTGCATAGTCATTGCTGGAGGCATAGAGAGTGACGCGTTCCGCAGAGCCACGCACGGATTCGATTGCGTCCATGAAGTAATCGCGATCCACATCCGGCGCCGTGAAAACGATCTGACCGAAAATGTGCTCGCGCTTGTCCGGTGCTCGTCTGGCCAGATAGGTTTGCAGCGCTTCGATCAGTGCGCGATTCCCCATGCTGTGAGCCAGCACGTGGATGCGTTCGGCGCCGGATTGAGCCACGACGGTTTCGAGGAAGTCGGCCATTTTGCGGCCGCTGATTCCGACCGCGGCTTCATCGACCGCATAAGCGGTCGCACTGCCTTGCGACGGCCAGCTGTACAGAATCGGCGTGCCGTCGAAATCCAAGTCGTAAGCCATCTGAGCGGCGCGTCTGGCCGCATCTTCGAACGTGTTGTTGAAGCCGTGCACGAAGATGAACAAATCCTTGGAAGGCGAGTCTTTGATCTGTTGGCGCAGGGTGCGCACGAAGTCGTCTTTTGCGAGCGGCGTAACCTGGTCGAGCAGCACGTAGCGGCGCTTCAAGGAGGCCGCGTCCAGGCCAAGCGTGTATTCGGCCCAGCGCGGCTGGGTTTCGAGTTCCGCTTCCTTGTGCACCTGGGGGATCGTGACGTTCAGATAGCCGTATTGAAGCTCGCCGCGTCCCTTGCCGTAGAACAGCGCGGGCTTGACCGCTCCGGTGGGTGCCCGGTTGGTGCCGTAAAAGACCCGAACGTTCGCGAAGCCTTGGTTTTGTTTGTAACGACGGGTGGGTAAGCCCCTGTCGCCGGAGGGCGGCGGAGGCGTCGACAATGCGAGCACCTGCGCGTCGATGCGCGCAAGGGACTCAGCGTCGTTCCCGGCGCGATAGATTTCCTGGAGCTTGTGCAGCGTTGCCAGCACATTTTCATGATGCTCGCCGTAGGCCTGGCGCTCGATGCCCAGGATGCGCTGTTCAAGGGCTGCAGCCTCGGCATAGCGCTTGCCCTTTAAGGATAAGTCCGCCAAAGCCGTCAGCAACGGCACGAGGTCCGGATGATCCGGGCCGAGCCGCGATTCCTGCAAGGCCAGGGCGCGCTGGTAGTACCGTGCGGCGCTCTGATCTTCGCTGGCCTGCGCCGCCAAATCGCCCAGATCGCGCAGCAGTTCGATGAGACCTTGTTGGTCGCCGGCGGCCTCGGTCAGCTTCGCCGCGTCGTCGCCGGCCTTGAGGGCATCGGCAACTTTATTGGCGGCCTTGGCGGTCTCAAAATTCTGGTAGGCCCGCAGTAGGTCGGCCGATTGAGCCAGCGCGGTTCCCGGGGACATCAGCGCAAGCGCGCAGGCTAACCCCGTCAACCAGCGGAGCGGGGCATTTCGGCGCCCATGCAGCCGGAGTACTTGGAAAATGCCAAGCTCAAACATTGTGTTCTTCGCCGTACTGCAAAGCTGACTAGCCGTATCGGGTGCGCGAGTAAGATCCCTTTTTACTTTACCCCAAGTCCAGACGGTTCGCTCGCCGTCGCAGATCCCCCTACCCCGCGTCTAAAATCGGATTTGCGGGCGACCGCGCGGGTATACAATCAAATGCAGTGAACCAGGGGATTTAACGTGGTCCATCGCGGACGTTTGCTGTCGCCGGCAGTGGTGCTGCTGTGCGCCTTGATATGTCATCCAGCTGGTGCGCGCAGCGTGGCCTTGCTCGTGGCCGTCGGACAGTTCAGCGACCCAAACCTGAAGGCGCACCAACTTCTCGGCCCGCCGATCGATATCGATTCGATGCAGCGGGCGCTCAGCGAACATTGGGGGTTCTCGCCGGGCGACATAGTCTCCTTGCGCGATCAGGATGCCACCCACGACCACATTCTCGAGCAAATTGCCGCACTGGAGGCGCGCAGCGCGCCGGGCGACACGGTGTTCATTTATTTCAGCGGCCACGGCACGAGTGCCAATGACAACGACAACAACTTCGATCTGCCCTACGCAACGGGAGCCTGGGTTCCGTATGACTTGGACTACAGCTCAACGGCCGCAGCGCAGCGCACTTTGATCGTAGGCCGGCGTGACCTCGTGCCGCGGCTCAAACGGCTCGATCAAGGCGGCCGTTGGGTGGTCGTGGTTTCCGACAGCTGCTATTCGGGCCAGGTCGTGCGCTCCTTCGGTCAGGCTTTTAGCCGCTCGCGCTTCCTGCCGATGCTCACGCGCGATTTGGGGGTGGCCCGCGCCCCTGCTACCGTTAGCGCGCGCCCTCAGCCGCCGCCCTATCCGTATCAGCATGTGCTGCTCCTCTCCGGCGCGAGCGACAGCGAAACCGGGGCAGACATCTCGACTTCGCAGGCGTTGCAGCAGGCGCCCACTCTGGACGGCAAGTTTCACGGCGCTTTTACCGACGCGTTTCTGCGATTGCTGTACGGGCAGCTGCTGCCCGGAGCCTTCAACTACGCGCAGGGTCGCGAGGCTATGAATATTTTCCTCGAACACCGCAACTTCGCCCAGCACCCGCAATTGCTGCCCGCCATTGCCGAGGATCCGCAAGATATCGGGTCCCGTCCCTTCCTTGGAATGAACGCGCCCGGCCAACCGAGCGCGCCGGCCGCGGTTGCCCCCGCGCGAGACGCGACGCTGCACCTCAAGCTCGAGTCGGTTTCGGCGGCGCTAAAGGGAAAGATCGCCGCTTTGAGCGGCGTTGCGATGGTTGACCGCGATGGCGACTTATCGCTGCGGCAGAACGGCGATCAAGTGGAGCTCAGGGGGCCCGCGGGCGATCCCATCGTGACCACGACCGCCGGCGATCCGAAACTGATCAAACGCATTGCTGCACAAGCTTGGCTCAATCGGGTGTTGCCGGCGGGGGACGGCAGCCTAGGACTGCGCGCCGAAACGGACCCGGGCAGCCGCGGCAATACCTACGTGCAGTGCGAATCGTTCGTCTTCGAGGTTCGATTGCAAAGGGCTGCCTATGTGATGGTGCTCGACCTCGACAGCGAGGGCAATCTGACGGTGCTGTATCCGACGCGGCCCTCGGAACGACAGATCATCGCCGGCGGGGTGCCACGGGCGATTCCCAGCGCCGATCCGAAAGACCACATACTTGTGACGGCCCCGTTCGGTTCTGATCAGGTTGCGGTGTTGGCGTTTGAGAAATTACCGGACTTTTTCGCCGACCTGACCGGCGTACAGCGCTTCGCTTCCGATGGCGGCCGTGCAGACGCGCTCGCCAAGGGTATTGCCGCCGCCGCCGGAGCGGTGGGCGTCCAGCAAATTACGGTGCATACCTACCCGGCCACCGGCAAGGTATTTTGCGGGTCCTGATGCGGCGGTCATTCATCGAGCAGGCAACAATGATTATTCGGCAACGCGTAGTCCCGTTGAATTTCGCGATACTGTGCTTGGCCGCGTCGAGTCATCTCGCCGCGCAGTCGGGGGGGCTGCACGCGCCGCCGCTCCAGTCCAATCACGCCCTGATCATCACTGTCTCCGAGTATCAGCGCAGTCCTCTGCCCGGAGTGATGAACGATCGCAAGCTCGCGAACGAATTGGCAAAGCGGTTTGGAGTGCCGACGCAGAATATCGTGGAGCTCTCCGAGCAAGAGGTCACTCGCGAAGGTTTGAAGCAAGCGTTGGCGGGCATGAATCAGGTGATCATGCCCGGCGATAAGCTGTACGTGTACTTTTCCGGGCACGGCGCGCGTTTCTTCAGCAAAGCCACGGGGCAATGCACGGAGAGCATCGTGATGCAGGATATGCATGTGGTTACGAATACCGAGTTCGCCAGTATGCTCAAGCCGCTGAGCGCCAAGACCGACAAGACCATCGTCATACTGGACTCATGCCATTCGGGAGGCGTGGCGCAGGCGGCAAGCACGCGTGATATCGGGCCGGGTGGCCCGTTGCGCGCCAAATTTCTGCCGGAGGCGTCGAGCCCCCAATGCTCGCTTGCCGTGAATGACCGCGGTTTTTCGCACACGCGCGGCGCGGAACTCGACACCACGGACAATAATCTGGTGATTCTCGCCGCGGCGAGGAACAACGAGGTTGCCTGGGACACCTCCAAGGGCGGGGCGCTGACCTACAACTTCGATCAATGCCTGAACGGAGGGGCTGCGGACTCGGATCACAGCGGTTCGCTATCGATGCAGGAACTCACCGCCTGCGTTCAAGGGCGCCTCGACAAGACTCAGGAGGAGTCGGCGCGCCAGCACGCCACCTTGGCCGGCAACACCGCGCTGGTTCCTGCTTTTGTCGATCCGGGCAACGGGGCGGTTGCGGCCGCAGCGGCGGACCCGTTGGCAACGTTGAACGATATCTACAGCCAGCGCGACGATCGGTGGCAAGTGCAGGCGACCCTCAAACAACCGACGCTGAAGATCGGCACGCAGCTTGCGATGTCGATTCGTTCGCAGCGCGACGGGTTCATATATATGTTCTATCAAGGCACCCAACCGGGCAGCTTTTATCTGTTGTTTCCGAACCAACTCGATTCGAACAATGCGATAGCGGCGAACCAGGACTTGCAGCTGCCGCGCCCGGACTGGAATGTGACCGCGCTCGGCCCCCGCGGCACCGATCACGTGATGGTAATGGTTACGGCGACGCCGCGCGATTTCTCGGCTCTGGCGCTGCCCGCCGAATACGTCAGTGCGTCGGGTCCCTTCGAAAAGATTCTGCCCACCACCCAAGCCGTGGCGCACATCAGTCAGATCGCGACCTTGTCCGCCGCCGCGGGGAAGGCTGCGTGCCAGAAGGCCGGGTCGACCCGAGACCTTGGCGTCGCGCGGGAATGTTCCAATGTCTTCGGTGCGAGCCTTGTGAGCGTCGAAGAAACCGATTGAGCCGTCGCAAAGCGGCATGCGCGGGCGAGAATCTACAGGGTAATACCCTGTAGATTCGCACTCGCATCACGACCAAGAAAACTCCTCGCCCGCCGAGCCAAATTTTTGTGATTTGCGTCATTGATTTTTCCTCAAAGAGGGGTACTTTGCGCGCTCGGCAGTCTCCGGATTATGTTGACTGAAGAGAGGACCCCCATGAACAGGATGTACCCCCCAATCAAATCGGCGTGCGCAATTGCACTGTTGACGGCCGTGTCGCCGTCATTCGCCGAGCAAACGGCCGCTCCAGCCGATGGCGAACGGAATCACGCCAAAATCGTTGAATTCGATGCGCCCGGAGCAGGCACCACTGCGGGGCTTGGCACATTTGCCATGGCCAACAACAACGAAGGCACGATCGTAGGCTACTACGTGGATGCGAATGTCGTGCCGCACGGGTTCGTGCGCAGTGCCGGGGGGAAAATCAAACCATTCGACGCACCCGGCGCGGGTCTTGGTGCCGGCCTCAATCAAGGTACTATAGCGATCGCGGTCAACGATCTTGGTGCGATCGCGGGAGAGCTGCAAGACGACAACTATGTGTTTCACGGTTTCGTGCGCTCGCGCTCGGGCCACTTCACTACGCTCGATGTATCGGGGGCCGGCACTTCTCTAGACCAGGGCACCGCGGTGTTCGACATCAATCTTGACGGCGTCTTGGCGGGCATCTATATCGATGAGGCAAACCTCGTCCATGGCTTCGTCAGTTCATCGTCGGGCCAGGTTCAGAGTTTCGATCCGCCAGGTTCCGGATACACCTTTGTGTGCGACGAGACTTGCCTCACCGCGGAAGGCGCGGTCACCGGCTTCTTCTCGGACTCGAGCAGCGTGTTCCACGGCTTTTTGCGCGAACCCGACGGGACGATCACGACGTTCGACGGACCGCAAGCCGCACAGATCCCCTTTTTTGGAACATTCCCTGCCAGCATCAACGCAGAGGGGGAGATCACGGGATATACCGTTGACGCAAACAACGTGGCCCACGGATTTTTACGCCGCGGCGACGGCACGTTCGTCGAGTTCGATGTGCCGAGCGCGAGTCTCGCCTCGGGCGAAGGCACGGTGGCGTATTCGATCAACCTGTCACGAGCGGTGACGGGAGCTTTCTATGACGCGAACAGCGCGACGCACGGCTTTACGCGTTCCGCGCGGGGCGTAATCACGACCTTCGATGCGCCCAACGCGGGCACCGGGCCGAGCGAGGGGACTCGTCCTTCGACCAACAATTCGGAGGGCGATGTGACCGGCTGGTATATTGATGCAAGCGACGTAAGCCATGGTTTCGTCAGGAAAACCGCCCGGGACGACTAGTCCTGGGCCTTTCGTTAGTCCTTGGCTATCTCGATCGTCCAGTCCGGTCCCGATTCGATCTTGTGGGCTGCGGCGTAGCTTCCGAGGTTGAGCGCCACTGCAAGGTTCAACAGACTGTTGACGTATATCAGGGGTTTGCCCGCGGCGACATCGCCGAAAGTACGCTGATAGGGTGCCATGTCATCATCGATGAGTTGACCGCCGTGATAGATGCGCACGTGCAGAGGCGCACCGAGCGCAACGTGCAGCCGATCGAATAGGTCCTTCGGAATATTGGTCCACACATTGCCGAACTGCACGTCCAGCACCGGGATGATTCCAGAGACCTTGTTCCCCGTGAGTTGTGCCTTGCGATATTCGATGGATATCAACGTCTCGGGCGGCAGCAGTGGTCCCACCTGTTCAAAGCCTATGACACCTGCGGCCAAACGAGCACCGGTGTAGGCGAACACGTCGCGGCCGTGAAAGGTATGCGAGTCTTCCGAGCCCGGACGACGGTTCATCCGTTCATCGATCTGGCGCAGCGACTCGATGCCGTCGCGTTCGGCGATCAGCGACAGGAGCCCATTGTTCGGGCCGACAAAATAATGTTGAGTGCGCGTCTTGAGCACAATCGATAGGCGCTTGGTGCCGACGCCGGGGTCGACGACGGCAACGAACACCGTGCCGGAGGGCCAGAACTGCTCGGTCTGATAGAGCCGGTAAGCGCCGGCGAAAATACTCGGATTCTCGTGGCTCAAATCGGATATCAACAAGTCCTGGGACACGCCATACGCAACGCCCTTCATGGCGGATACGGCGCCGTCCTGGGTTCCGAAATCCGTCAATAAGACCAGTGGCGCCCGCGCCTGCGCCAGTGCGGAGAACAGAGCCAGGCAGGCGAGAAGGTAGGGAGCCTGCCTGAGTACTGCGCGCGAGCCGCGCCGCGCAACGCCGTAGACGCCCCTCTCCCAGCTAACCCCAAGCATCGCTTATTTCTGTTGTTCCAAAGGATAGGTTCGCGGGGGTTCCGTGTTTGGCGCGGCAGAATTGGGTGCCTGTACCGCCGAGGTCGCAGGCACGTCGGCTTGCGGTGCCGGTGAGCTTCGAATAGCCGTGTGGGTCGCTTGCGCCAATCGCTCGAGGAAACGCTGTGCCGTAGGCGGCGCGGTCGGCGCCTGGCCCGAGATGATCTCGCTGGCCGTGACCCCACTCTTGCCGTACAGCGCGGCATTCGCTTTCCGATCGATCGAAATGACGCTCCCGTCCAGGGCGATGCCGCCGAACAAACCTCGGGTTCGCGAATAGGAATAGATTTCCGCATTGAAATTCGTGTCGGTTGCGGCTGAACCTTGCCGCCCGACCGGCCCCGCCGCAACCGACGCATCCGCGCCCAAGGTCAGTTTGCCCCCGGCAACGCCTTCGATGCCGGCCTTCGTGGTGATCACCAAGATGATGTCTGAGGACTGCGCTCCGGCTTGCAAGCCCCAGCTGCCGCCCGTCAATGCGACGAACGTTGGATTGCTCCAAGGCGAGGTCAATTTGTCACGCACCACGAGCACACCGTTGCCGTGGCGTCCGCCGAAGATGAAGGCGACCTTGGTGACGTCGGGTATGACGGCAATTCCATAGGCGCGGGAGAGCAGCGCATCCGGGATCTGCTGGTCCGGCATTGCTTGAACCTCCTCCACCACCTGGGTTGCGGTGAGCAGGCGGCCCTCCTCGCGGGCGCCGCCGTGTGCAACATTTACAATAGCGGAGGCGGCGAGAATCGCAGAGAACAGTATGCAAGGGATTTCTTTTCTGATTGACATCAAGACTCCTTAGCGTTGGCGTGTGTCGCCCATCATAGCGCGGCGGACCCGGTCACGGTCGGATTGTTCCTGAAGCTTACCGCTTGTCAGCCTCCGCGAGAACCCGTGCGGCTTCAGCATCCCGGTGGTGCGCGCGGTAATACTGGACCAACCGCGCGGTTGCTTGCCGTGTGGCGGCATGCTGTGAGCCCACCGTCGCCAGCAGTTTGGAGCGTGCTGCAACCAGCATGGGCTCTCCCTCTGCGGCCTTGTCGCGCGCGATCAGCGCCCAAGCCAGACTCGCTTCGCTGCGCGCGGAACGCCAGCTGTCAGGTCCTGCAAGTCCGAGAGTCATGTCCAACGCCGCACGAAGCTCCGCTTCCGCGGCCGCCAGGGCCCCGCGTCGCAGCAGCACTTCTCCCAGCAGTTGACGGGTCGCCGCCACGTACAGATGGCGAGCAGGCAGCGCCTGAGCGTAGATAGCAAGCGCTTGGCGTGCGTCGGACTCGGCGCTCGACAGGTCATTGGCGGTCGAATACAAGTTTGCCAAAGCGTCGAGGTAGTATCCCGTCAAATAGTGATTTGGGCCGAGGTGAGTGCGGGTGATTTGCAGAGCCGTCTGCGTCGCTTCGATCGCCCGAGCGTTGTCGCCCTGTCGGTCGTAGAGGACGCCCAGATCGGCTTGCGTCGCGGCGATCCTTTGGCTGTCGGCGCCGAAAACATTGCGCTCGATTTGCAAGGCCTCGTTCAAAACTTGCTCGGCCTCCGCGTATTTTTCACGCTGAGTCAATATGTTGCCGAGCGTTGCCAAGGCGACCGCGTTGTCAGGATGATTGCGGCTGACGGTTGCCTGGAAAATAGCCAACGCGTCGCGCTCATACTTCTCAGCCAATGAGTAGTCGCTGGCCCAAACGGCTGCATCCGCGAGGCCGTTCAGCGTGGCAGCGACCTGAAGGTTTCGCTCGCCGATGGTGGAACGGTATATGTTCAGAGCGCTGCTGAATAGTTGGGAAGCACGGCGAGGATCGCTCTTGGCGTTGAGCGCAAAGTTGCCAAATTGCACCAGGATGTCTGCCGTCTCGACCGATTTGGATTCGCCGCCGCTTTGCGACAAATCGACCGCTTGCTGTAGATCTGCCTCCGCCGAGATCAAGTGACCGGCATCGGTCAACGCCCGCGCCAAGTTCGCAAGTGCCACGGCAACGTGACTGTTGTCGAGCGGGCGTTCCTGACGACGAATCGCGACCGCTTGCTCGAACAGCGGGATCGCTCGCTCGGGCAAACCTTGGCGGCGGTACGCGAGTCCAATGCTTTCAAGCAGCTGCGCGCGCACTTCCGGCTGCAGGCTGATGTTGCCGGAGATTTTCTCCGCGCCCCTATCGAGCAAATCCTTGGCGGTCGGTTCGTTCCCCTGAGCGTTGAAGGGATCGGCTTTCGAGAATACGTCCACCAAAAATGCCGATACCTGCTGCGCCCGGTCGCGCTCGAGGGATGCCGCGTCGCGCGCAAGTTCGATGCGATGAGTCTCCCAGAACATGGCGCCCGCGAAGAGTGCGAGAGCGAGGAATGCGGCGGCCACGCCGGCCACCACCCATACGTGTCGCCGCAGAAACTTGGCGGTGTTGTAGCGCCAGTCGCCCTGTCTTGCCCGAACGGGTTGTCCGAGCAGGTGCCGATTCAGGTCGTCCGCGAGCGCCTCCACGGATGGGTACCGGCGGTCCGGTTCCTTGCGCATCGCCATGGAGATGATCGCGTCCAAATCTCCGCTCAAGCGGGCGCGCAAGCGCTGCGGCGAGAGCCCGCGGCGATCCGAGATTCTGCTCCGGTCGGCGGGTTTTTCTCCGCTCAATTTGGAGATCACCATCTGGCTCGGCCGGACGGGATCGTCCATGCAGATCGCGCGTTCGAGCTGCAGCTGGCTGTAGCTCAGCAGGCGGTAAGGTGAACGGCCGGTCAATAATTGATACAGCAGGACGCCGAGCGCATAGATGTCCGTGGCGGTGGTGATGGGGCGCCCGAGCACCTGTTCGGGCGCGGCGTTCTCCGGCGTCAGCATTCGTTCCTGAAGACGCGTCACCGCCAGCGTATGCGAGAGGCTGTCCGGCGCCAGCAGCTTCGCGATGCCGAAATCAAGAAGCTTGACGCCGCCTTCCTCCGTGACAAAGATGTTTGACGGTTTGATGTCCCGATGCACCACGAGATTGCGGTGCGCATACTGCACCGCGGCGCACACTTGAATAAACAGCTCGAGCCGTTCTCGAACGAACAACGTGCGGCTGTCGCAATACACCTCTACGGATTCGCCGTGGACGTGTTCCATCACGAGATACGGTGTTCCGTCTTCCAGATCGCCGCTGTCGATCAATCGCGCAATCGATGGGTGATCGAGGGTGGCCAGGATGTGCCGCTCGCTGTGCAGGCGGCTGCGTAGTCTCGGATGCAGGGTCGCGTGCTGCAAAACCTTGATGGCGACCGTTTGCCGATACTGCGCATCGTCGCGCTCGCCGCGATACACCGTGCTCATGCCGCCATGCCCGAGTATGGACACCACGCGGTACGGACCGATGCGCGTTCCGATCAGCCGGTCCTGGTGGTCCTCGAGCAGCGACTCTGCGGCTTCGCCGATGGCATGCAGCATGGAGTCCTCGCCCTCGGCATCCGATCGGAGCAGCGATTCGACGGATGAGCGCAGTTCGAAGTCATCGCCGCAAGCGCTCTGCAAGCGCACCGCACGTTCACCCTCGCCCGTGTCGATCAGCTGCTCGAACAGCGACTGAATCTGTTGCCAGCGGGCGCGCGGTATCATCGCGGCCGGGTGCCGCCGAGCTCATTGAGCAACCAGGCGCGCGCGAGACGAATGTCTCGATGCACGGTCGCCGCCGACGTACTCTGCGCCGCGGCAATTTGGTCGTACGTCAAGCCGCCAAAATAATGCAGCTCGATGACCTGAGCCAACCGAGGTTCCATTTGCAGTAGCCCCTCGAGGGCATCGTCGAGCTCAACGACATCGAAATCCATCAGCGGCGCCGGCTCGCCGGCCTCTTCTGCACCGAGGTCCCGGATGCCGGCATTGCGTTTTTTCCGCGAGCGTGACTTGGCGTGGTCGACCAACACCCGGCGCATCAGGCGCGACGCCAAGGCGAAAAAGTGTCCGCGATCCTGCAGTGCAACGTTGGCCTGAATCAGCCGGAGGAAAGCCTCGTGCACCACGGCGGTCGCTTGCAGGGTATGACTGCCTCGCTCTGCTCGCATGTAGCTGCGAGCCAGCCGTCGGAGCTCGTCGTAGACCAGCGGGGTCAGGCGGTCCAACGCTTGTGGATGACCCGACCGCCACTCGTTCAGCAGTTGCGTGAAATTGGCCGGGACCTCCATCGTCATTCGCCCACCGTCACGGATAAGTGTTGCCTGCCGGATGAGGTTTTCCCCTAAGCATACATCGTCGCGGCGATATGAGGGGATTCTGGCTTACGCGTCGCTTGTAACATTGCAGAGCACCGTCCAACGGTGTTCCGCATCGTCGCGGTCGTTATCAACACACTTGGAGTAATCATAATGAAGGTCAGTCTAGTCGCTTTGGTCGCCGGCTGCGCAGTAGCCAGTTCCGCTTTCGCATTGATGGATTCGCCGCCATCCAACCCGCCGAAGGTGGCCGTGACGGATTCGCCGCCATCCAACCCGCCGAAGGTGGCTGTGACGGATTCGCCGCCATCCAACCCGCCGAAGGTGGCTGTGATGGATTCGCCGCCGTCCAACCCGCCGCGCGCCGTCTGATTTCCAGGAGGGCTGAGGAATGTATCGTCGAAAAGTGATGGTGGCGGCGGCAGCGCTGTTCGCAATTGGCATCGCGTTGGCTGCTCAACCGACATCGCGCTCCGATTGGGGCGAGGGTGCTCCGCGTGTCGGATCGCCCTGGGTTCCGGGCGCGAACATGCTGATGTCGGCGCATGAACCGGGTCTTGCGGGTCTGACTCCACCGCGTTAGCGCCGCTTGGGGTGCCATTCAAGCTCGAGGCTCCGTGAAAACGGAGCCTCGGCTTGGCGCGTGCGGTATGCTTTGGGGCTATCGTCCCAAGGGCACCCGCTTGCGTAACATCCTTGTCATTGCCCACCGCGGCGCGAGCGGCGAACGGCCCGAACACACTATCGAGTCGTATCGGCTGGCGATCGAGGAGGGGGCCGACTACATCGAGCCCGATTTGGTCATGACTCGCGACGGCGTGCTCATAGCACGCCACGAGAACGAGATCGGCGGCACGACCGACGTCGCCCAGCATCCTGAGTTCGCCGCCCGGCGGCGCACCCAGATCATCGACGGCGAAGCCATGACGGGCTGGTTCACAGAAGATTTCAGTATTGCGGAGATCAAGACTCTCCGGGCGAGGGAGCGTTTGCCGGATTTGCGCCCGCAGAACTGTGCCTTTGACGGGCGATTCGCAGTTCCCACCTTTGATGAAATCATGCAACTGGCCACCGACGCCAATCTGCGGCGCGGCAACGCCACAAAAATAGGCGTCTATCCGGAGACCAAGCATCCGGCCCATTTCGCTGCAATCGGCTTGCCGCTGGAACAGGCTGTCCTCGACTGCTTACGGCGCCATGACTATGACGCAGACGGCAGCCCGGTATTCATCCAGTCCTTCGACCCGCGCAACTTGCGCCAGTTACGAAGCATGACCCGCCTGCCCTTGCTGCAGTTGCTGGAGCACGAACTGGGCGACTTGGCTGAGATTGCAACGTACGCTGAAGGGATAGGCATTGCGAAGACCTTGGCCAGCGCCGAAGGCGTGCGTGCCGCGCATGCCGTGAATCTCAAGGTTCATGTTTGGACCTTTCGCGCCGAGAATGAGTTTCTCCCCGACGACTTGAAGATCGGCGACTCGCCGGCGGCGCATGGCGATCTCGAAGCCGAAATCCGGCGCTTTCTCGAGCGCGGCATCGATGGCTTTTTCGTTGACTTCCCGGCAATCGGCGTGCGCGTTCGGGACGCCTACATTTCGGGGGTCCAACTCTTGCACCAGCCGCCGACGGCGACCAGCTTGCCGGGGAACAAGCTGCAAGGCCGATAGGAATTCCCGGGACTTCCTTGCAGCTGTAGGCAGTTCTCGCAGTTCGTTCCCTGCACGTACTCAGGGTATTTCTTGGCGTCGACTTTCGCAGCGTCTTCGACGTAGCCCAAGGCGACCGCGGCAGGGTCCTTCACATCGAGGCGCGCCGCCTCCGCGCCCCGCGTTTGGCGCCAAGGCAAGGCGGCCGATAGGCCGGCTGCCAGACCCAGGTTCTTGAGTGCCTCGCGACGCGTGACCTTCATGGGCTCGATATTGCCCAAAAAAGGCTGCGCAGTCACGCCTCGGATCGTGCGCGGGGCTGCGAATCTTGTCTGGGGGCCGGGGGAGACCCAAGTCAGAAGAACATCGAAATGTATACCTGGTAGACCATCGCGTCGAAACCATACAGCGGTTCGGTGCCGGGTTGATAGCCGCCGCCCGCGGGGGTCACGTTGTAATCCTTGATGTCTCTGAAATCGCTGTACTTGAATTGGACGCGGCTCACATCCGCCGTCACGGTGCCGCGTTTGAAGATCTTCCATCCGTCGGGCAAGAAGGCATAGGTTGCCTTGAATGCGATCGTATTGTTGGTCGTTGCGGCCAGGTTCCGGTCGCGGCCCTCGAAGTTTTGCTCATTCGCGAAGTCGAACAGATCCCTGTAGAAATTGGCGTGATTCTGGCTGTAATGGCGCACCCGTCCCTCGAGAATCCAGAGATTGGAAATCGGCTGGGTGTAGCCGAGTTCGACGGTGTTCGCGCGGATGCCCCACGTGTCGGTGAAATAGCGGTACGACACCGACGCCGCCGCCCGATAGGGCAGGTAATACTTCGCTCGCCCCTCTGCCGCGGTGCTGGTGTGTGTATGCGGATATACCTGACTGCCGAGCGAATATCCGAGCGGTACCGTGGGGTCGAGGTAGCGGATCGAGCGATACGGGTTGCTCAAGAGGCCCTGGTCCGTCACGATCTCCAGCGTCGCTCCCATGATCAGGTTCTTGGTGATGATTTGCGACACGCCGCCTTCGTAGCTGCGGCTGGTTGCATGTCCCAGCCATGAGATCACTGGTTTGAAGGCACTGCCGTTGTTTTCCCCTACCTTGTCGCGGCTGTCCGTGAATCCCAGATTTACGGTCGTCAAATCGCCGAACATGTCCTGGCTCAACGAGAAATGCGTGGTGTTGGAGATGTAGTCTCGTTCGGTGCTGTTGCTGTACGAGAGGTTGTATTGAGTCTTGTCGTGGATGTAGTCCATCGAGATGGTTTTCTGCTTGCGCTCGTCCTTGATGACGCTGGCTTGACTCAAAACGTCGATGGACGCACCGCTTACCTTATCGACCAGGTAGTTCGCCTCCACCGCAAATTTCTCGGAGAATTTCTTCCTCACCAGCACCGCATCGCTGGTGATGTCCATCCCGCCGCCCTTGTAGCTGCTCCAAAAGACATCGGCGCGATCGTCCGGCAGCACCGCCGCGCCGGCAACGCACATCATTGACAGGGTAGCAATGGCGGCGAGGCGGCTCGAATGACGGGGCAAAATCCTCATGTCGATGGCGCAGGCTCCTAGTTGCAGCCGCAGCCGCCGCCGGTCGTGCCGGTGGCGCCCCGCGATCCTTCGCGGGACTCATACACATGATCCAGGTACGCACCGGAGATGGCATCTCGATCCCAAGACATGATGGGATCCGCCAGGCGGTCGCGCTCATAGGGTTTGACCCACGGTTGGATGCTGCATGCCCCGAGTGATAGCGCGGCGCAGACCAGGGCAAGCTTCGACGAGATCCTCACGGTCACTCGCGAATCAGTTGACGAATACGATCTTGGTACTCGTTCTCATCGCCGGGCCGGTAGCCGCGGTGGATGTAGCGAATTTCACCCTTGCGATCGATGATGACGGAACTCGGCATTTCATCGACGTGATACGCCTTGCTCACCTGGTTCGCCGGGTCGAGCAACACCGGGAAGCTCACCGGTTTACGAGCGAGCAGCTCCTTGACCGCGGGCGCTTCCTTGTCGACATTGACCCCGATGAGCGTGAAACCCGCGGGTTTGTACTTCTTGTACATCTGGTCCAGCAGCGGCATTTCCTGCTGGCAGGGCCCGCACCAGGTTGCCCAGAAATTCACCATGATCACTTGGCCTTTGTATTGGCTCAGGCCAGCCTGCTGGCCTGAGAGCGCAGTCAGAGTGAAGGCGGGCGCCGGTCCCGTCGTGTCGCCGCCTGCGGCGAACGCCGTCGATGCCACGACGATTGCAGCCATCGCGCAGCGTCTTAAGAGTTTAACTGTAGAACCTTTCATGATCTGTCCTCCTGATCAGTAAAAAACGGTTAAGCCGAGAGTGGC
>DATMNF010000120.1:0-29615 GCA_035569355.1 Steroidobacteraceae bacterium | reverse complement strand
CGTTCGTGAGCGCGGCATTGTTCTCAACGAGCCGTCGGTCGTCGCAGTGCAAGACGAGCCGACCCGGGGCGGCAAGATCATCGTTGCCGTCGGGGTGGAAGCCAAAAACATGCTCGGCCGGACCCCTGGCCATATCACGGCGGTCAGGCCGATGAAGGACGGGGTTATTGCGGATTTCACCTACACGGAAAAGATGCTGCAGTACTTCATCAAGAAGGTGCATGGCAATCGTTTCTTGAGCCCCAGCCCGCGGGTTCTGGTGTGCGTGCCCTTCGGGTCCACCCAAGTGGAACGGCGCGCGATCAAGGAATCGGCCGAAGGCGCCGGCGCCCGCAGCGTCGATATCGTTCCGGAGCCCATGGCCGCGGCGGTCGGTGCGGGTCTTCCGGTTCAGGAGGCGCGCGGCTCGATGGTGCTCGACATCGGCGGCGGCACCTCCGAGGTGGCGGTCATCTCGCTGAATGGAATCGTCTACGCGGCGAGCGTGCGCATCGGAGGCGACAAATTCGACGAAGCGATCACCAATTACGTGCGTCGCAACTACGGGATCTTGATCGGTGAAGCGACCGCGGAGCGTATCAAGTTGGAAATCGGCTCGGCCTATCCCGGCCAGACGGTGCGCGAAATCTCCGTCAAAGGTCGCAATTTGTCGGAAGGCGTGCCTCGCAGCTTCACCCTGAACTCCAATGAAATCTTGGAGGCGCTGCAAGAACCGCTGCAAGGCATCGTGGGCGCGGTCAAGCAAGCGCTCGAACAGACGCCGCCCGAGCTCGGCGCCGACGTCGCGGAACGCGGCATCGTGCTGACGGGCGGCGGCGCCTTGTTGCGCGATGTCGATAAATTGCTCATGGAAGAGACCGGCCTGCCCGTGGTGATTGCGGATGATCCGCTGACCTGCGTTGCACGCGGCGGCGGGCGCATCCTCGAACTCACCGAGGAACATGGGCCGGGCATATTCGGACTGGAGTAATGCAAGCGACTAGGGAAGCCTGAAGCCCGTGGTCGCCTTTCGTAACACCGACACATCCGGGCGCACGACAGGACTTCTCCTTCACTGCGTGCTGTATTCCCTGCTGGCGTTGGGATTGATCATCGTCGACAAGCGCTACGATCATCTCGGCAAGATTCGCCGAGTGCTCTCGGTCGTCGCTTATCCCGTGCAAATCGCGGTCGCCAGCCCCTTCGAGGGCTGGGATTGGTTTCGCGAAAGCGTATCGTCCCGGGGGGCGCTGCGCGCCGACAAGACCAAGCTCGAGGCGCAGTTGCGCGTGGCGCAATTCCGCCTGCAACGCTATGAGGCGCTGGAGGCCGAGACCCAGCGCCTGCGCGCATTGCGCGACAACACGGCGGGCGTGACGGACCGGTTCATCATCGGCGATGTCATGGATGTGGACTTGGATGCCTTCCGCGAGCGCGTCCTGGTCGACAAAGGGGCGCAGAACGGAGTCTTCGTCGGACAAGCCGTATTGGACTCGGGCGGCGTATTCGGGCAAGTCGCGCGCGTCGGTCAGCTGACCGCCGAGGTCATCCTGGTCAGCGACGCGACGCACGCCATACCGGTGCAAGTCAATCGCAACGGATTGCGGACCATTGCCGTCGGCACCGGCGATGTGTCCCGACTGAAGCTGCCGTACCTGCCGACGAGCGCCGATGTGGTTGCCGGAGACCTCCTGGTGACCTCGGGCCTGGGCGGGGGTTTCCCGCCGGGCTATCCGGTCGGCACCGTGGCGGAGGTCAAGCGCGATCCCGCGCAATCCCTGGCGGACGTCGATGTGAAGCCGGCCGCAGCGCTCGACCGGTCGCGCGAACTTCTGTTCGTCTGGCTGAAGCCGCAACCCGCCTTGAGCCCCGCCACCGCCAAGGCCGTGCCCTCGGCAAAATCCGCGCCGCCCAGCGCAGCCGCCGCACCTACGCAGGCACCTACGCAGGCACCTACTCAGGCGTCAACGCAAGCGCCGACGCAAGCGCCCGGCGAGGCGGCCAAGCCTGCGAAGACTCCGCCGGCTGGAGCAAACGACGAATGATGCGCGACACTCGCATCCGCCGACTGCCGATGGCGCTCTCCGCGCTCGTGGCACTGGCGCTGGCGGTGCTGCCTCTGCCTGCGGTTCTCGCCGCGTTTCGTCCGGACTTCTTGGTGTTGGTGGTCTTTTATTGGTCCATCGAGGCGCCGCTGGCCGGCGGGCTGACGCTCGCCTTCATGGCGGGCCTGGCACTCGATGTGATCCAGGGCGTGGTGCTCGGACAGCACGCTCTCGCACTGACATTGATGGCGGCGTGGGCGACGCATTTGCGGTTGCGCTTGCGCGTATTCTCGGTGCTTTCGCAATCTCTGACCATATTCGCGCTGCTGACGGGCTATCAGTTCGTGCTGTTCTGGATCGATGGGGCCACCGGCAATCCCGTGACGACCTTTGGCCGCTGGCTGGCACCCATCATCGGCGGTTTGTTGTGGCCGCTGCTGGTCGGAATAATGAGCCGTCTGCATGACCGCTGACGCCGTTCGGAGCAGCTAGCTTGGTTCGTCGCGTTCGCATCAACGATCACTGGGGCGAGCAGCGGATCTTCGCGGTTCGCAGCATCGTCGCCGCGGTGTGCGTGAGCCTGCTGCTCTTGACCGTTGCCTCGCGCCTCTTCTATTTGCAGGTCCTGAAGTACGAGTACTACGCCGAACTCTCGCAGGGCAATCGGGTGCGCACCGATCCCATTCCGCCCAGCCGCGGCCTGATCTTGGACCGCCATGGAGTGGTGCTCGCCGAGAATCTGCCGGCCTTTCAGCTGGAGCTGGTCCGCGAGCAAGTGGGCGGCACGGCGGAAATCGACGCTACCTTGAGCCATCTCGCGGCCATCGGCTTGCTCGATGCCGAGGATGTCAACGGCATCAAGCGCAGCATCCTGTCGCATCATGTCTACGAAAGCGTCCCGATCAAGCTTCAGCTCGATGATGAAGAGATGGCGCGTTTTGCCGTGCACCGCTTCGAATTCACGGGGGTGGATATTCGCACGCGGCTCTCCCGGCATTACCCTTTCGGCCCGATGGCGGTGCATGCGTTGGGCTATGTCGCCGCGATCAGCGAGCAGGACCTCAAGCACATCGACTCCGCGGCGTATGCCGGCACCACCCTGATCGGCAAATTGGGGGTCGAAGGCGCTTATGAGAACTTGTTGCACGGCACCCCCGGGTACCGCGAGGTATTGGTCAATGCGGCCGGGCGCCCGGTCGAACGCCAGGGGGCGTACACGCCCAAACTCGACATGCGCCAGCCGGTTGCCGGCGCGGATTTGATCCTCAGTCTCGACATGCGCGTGCAACGGGCCGCAGAGGAGGCCTTGGAGGGCAAGCGCGGCGCGGCCATTGCCATCGACCCGGGCAGCGGCGACGTCGTCGCGCTCGCCAGCACCCCAGGATTCGATCCCAATGCATTCGCGCGAGGGCTCACGACCAAGCAATACGACGCCCTGCAAAACGACATCGACAAGCCACTGATCAACCGCGCGCTGCGCGGCGCCTACCCGCCCGGTTCGACCGTCAAGCCGTTCTTTGCGCTCGCCGCGCTGAAATATGGCGTAATGACCGCGGAGCAGACCATATATTGCCCGGGTCACTTCAACCTCCCCGGGAGCGCTCACCAATTCCGCGACTGGAAGCCCAAAGGCCACGGCGTCGTCGCGATGCGCCACGCCATCATGCAATCCTGCGACGTGTATTTCTATACGGTCGCCAACAAGCTCGGCATCGATCGGATGCACGACTTCATGAGCACCTTCGGCTTTGGTGAAATCACGGGAATCGACATTCCCGGCGAAAAGCCGGGGCTGATGCCGTCCACCGAGTGGAAAGGCCACGCCTACAAGAGGGCAGCCGAGCAGGTGTGGTATCCGGGTGAAACCATCAGCGTCGGCATCGGTCAGGGCTATATGCTGGCGACGCCCATGCAGCTCGCCCGTGCCGTATCGGGCATCGCGTCCCGCGGCCGGATGTTCAAACCGCGCCTGGTCTCGGCCGCGCGCGCCGCCGGGTCGAACGCCCTGGCCGCGCGTCCGGTGCAGGCGGAACCCTCCCTCGACCAAGTCAACGAAGAGCAATGGAGAGTGATCGTGGATGGCATGGAGTTGGCGACCGGACCCGGCGGTACCGCGGCGGCAGCCACCGCGGGATCGCCCTACAAGATCGCCGGCAAGACCGGCTCGGCGCAGGTGTTCACCATCGGCCAGAACGAGAAATACAACGAAAAGCAGGTGTCCGAGCGCATGCTCGACCACGCGCTCTTCATTTCCTTCGCGCCCGCGGATGACCCGAAGCTGGCGGTGGCGGTGTTCGTTGAAAACGGCAAGCACGGAGGAAGCACGGCGGCGCCGATTGCGCGCAAGATATTCGACGCTTACCTTCTAGAGGACAAGGCGCCGATCGTTGACCTACCAGTTCTCGGAAAAGCGTTATGATTTTCGACGAGTTCTCGCCATCCCGAACCCGCCGCACGCTTAACCTAGGCGGCCGCACCTTGCGTGCTTTGGGGTTGGACGGCCCGCTGACGGGCGTGCTCGCCATCATCGTGTGCATCGGCATTCTGGTGGTCTATAGCGCCTCGGGGCAAAACTGGAGAATGGTCGAGCATCACTTGGTGAACATCGGCATCGCGATCACCGCGATGCTCGCGCTCGCCAAGCTCGCGACGCCGCAGTACCTGCGCTTGTTTGCGCCCGGCGCCTATGTCATCGGCGTGTTGCTGCTGATCGTGGTGGATGTGACCGGCCACATCGGCAAGGGTGCGCAGCGCTGGCTCGATGTCGGCTTCATGCGCTTCCAACCCTCCGAGATCATGAAATTGGCCGTGCCCATGATGTGCGCCTGGTACATGCACGAACGGCCTCTGCCGCCGACGTTCCGGGACCTGGTGGTGATGGGAATCATGATTGCGATTCCCACCGCAATGATCGTCACCCAGCCCGATCTCGGCACCGCACTTCTGATCGCGGCCTCCGGTCTCATCGTCATGCTGTTGGCCGGATTGCAGATTCAAATCATCTTGATATCGATACCGCTGCTCGGCGGCGCGGCATGGGGTGCGTGGCATTTTATTCACGACTATCAGCGCCAGAGGATATTGACCTTCCTGAACCCGGAAACCGACCGGCTCGGTGCGGGGTACCACATCATTCAATCGCAAATAGCGATCGGCTCAGGCGGCGTGTTCGGCAAAGGGTACATGAACGGCAGTCAGGCGCAGCTCGAGTTCCTCCCCGAGCGATCGACCGACTTCATATTCGCCGTCATCGGCGAGGAGTTCGGCTTGCTCGGGCAGCTGCTGATTCTGTCGCTCTACGGCGTCGTGATCGGACGCGCCCTGTATCTGGCGATGCAGGGTCAAGACACGTTTGCGCGCCTGACCGGCGGCGCTATTGCGCTCAGTTTCTTCGTTTACGTGTTCGTCAATTCCGGCATGGTGAGCGGCATACTGCCGGTGGTAGGCGTGCCGCTGCCGCTGATCAGCTATGGCGGCACGTCGATGGTCACGCTTTTGGCGGGCTTCGGCATATTGATGTCGCTGCACTCGCATCGCAAGCTCATCGGATCATAGATGCGCACTCCATCGGGCCCGGCGATTCTATTCTCTGCGGCGCTTATTCTGTGCGCGGCTTTGCAACCTGCGTCCGCGCTCGACGTCAGGCGCGCCGAGGTCAAGACATTCATCAAGCACATGGCCGATACCTCGCGGTTCAAGAAGCGGCAATTGCGCAAACTCCTGAAAGCGGCCCAGAGCCAACCGGCGATCATCGAAGCGATGGACCGCCCGGCCGAAAAGGCCAAACCCTGGTTCGAGTACCGCCCGATTTTCGTCACCGAAAAGCGCATCCGCGAGGGCACGGATTTCTGGATCGCGCATCGCCAGGAACTCGATCAAGCCAGCGTCCGCAGCGGAGTGGCGCCGGAATACCTGGCAGCCATCCTCGGCGTCGAAACGTTCTATGGGCGCCTGACCGGCTCATACCGCGTGCTCGACGCGCTGGCCACACTCGCCTTCGATTACCCTCCCCGCGGGAAATTCTTTCGCGATGAGCTCGAACAGTTTCTCTTGCTGACTCGCGACGCGCGTCTCGATCCGCTGAGCGTCAAGGGATCGTATGCCGGCGCGATGGGGGCACCGCAGTTCATGCCGTCGAACTACCGGCGCTACGCCGTCGACGCCGATGCGGACGGTCGCATCGACTTGTGGAACAATTGGTCGGACGTATGCGCAAGCGTCGGCAATTATCTCAAGGAACACGGCTGGAACGCCGGTGAGCCTGTGCTGAGCGAGGCGAGCGTAACCCCGGACAAGGCGCCGGATCTGGACGGCCGCAAGCTCGCGCTGTCGGAAACCGTCGGATCGCTGCATACCAAGGGCGTGAGTTTCGACAGCTCGATGTCCGAGGATGCGCCCGCGCTATTGATCGCTGCCGACGATGCGGACGGTGTGCACTGGCGCGTCGGCTACAACAATTTCTATGTGATCACCCGCTACAACCACAGCGCCCTGTACGCAATGGCCGTCTATGAACTCGCCGCAGCGGTCAAACAGCGGATCTTGATGACCGATGCGGCGGCAGGTGCATCTGCGCAGGGCACCGCTACCCAGGACAACACCGCGCCAGATGGCGGCGCGACGGGCGCCGCTACACTCGACGTCGCGGCGCCAGACACCGCCGCTCCGCAGTCGGCCTTACACCGGTGAATATTAGCCGCGCACTGGTAGCGCCGCTTGGGCTGGGCGTCGCGGTCGGACTCGCGGGCTGCTTCAGCGCGCCGCCGCGGCCCAGCGCGCCCCCACCCATTGCGACGCCACCCCCAGTCCTGCCGCCGGCGCCGGCGGCGGATTCCGGGCGAGATGCCGTTCCGCGCGCCGAGCCGCGAGCTCGGAGCGGCAATCCGCCGTTTTACGACGTATTCGGCAAACGCTACTACGTGCTGTCGTCGAGCGTCGGGTACTGGGAGCGTGGAGTCGCCTCGTGGTACGGGCCCGGCTTTCACAAGGTGCGAACGTCAACCGGCGAGCCTTACGATATGTACGCCATGACCGCGGCCCACAAGACGCTTCCGTTGCCTGCCTACGTACGTGTCACGAATTTGCAGAACGGCCGCACCTGCGTGGTGCGTGTCAACGATCGCGGCCCCTTCGTCGGCAATCGAATCATCGACCTCTCTTACACGGCCGCCGCCAAGCTCGACATGTTGCGCAATGGCACCGCCATGGTTGAGGTTCGCGCCATCGATCCTTCCATTCCGCCGCCGGTGATCGTAGCAGCAGCATCGCCGTCTGCCGCGGCATCTCCGTCCGCAACAGCATCGCCGCCGGCCGCGGCCACGCCGACCGCCGTCACGGCGCCTGCCGTTACGACGCCCAGTGGTGTGCCGGCCGCCAGTGTGCCGGCCACCGGAGCGCCGGCCGCCGCTACGCCGGCCGCCGCCTCCGCGCTGTTCGTGCAGGCCGGCGCGTTTTCCGACCCGCGGAACGCAGAACGCATGGCTGATAAATTACGCGGCGGCAACTACGGAAAAGTCTTCGTGCGCGACGATCAAATCGCGGGCCGCAGGATGTATCGAGTACGCATCGGCCCCGTGCGCAACGTCCCGGAGTTCGATCGCGTGGTCGCCGCGCTGGAGCGCGCCGGCATCAGTGATGCGCACCTCGCGCTCGATTAACGTTGCCGTGCGATAATCTCGACAACGATCATTTCTTACCAAGGTATTCATCTACTATGCCTCTGCTCCGTTCCCTGCTGACCTCGATCTCTCTCGCGGCGTTCGCCGCCGTTCAATGCTTTGCGCAGGCGACGGCGGCCGCGCCAGCGTCCATCGCCATTCCCACCGCGCCGCAGGTCGACGCGCGTTCGTACATTCTCGTCGACTACCGCACGGACAAAGTTCTGGCCGCGAAAGATGAGGCGGCCCGCGTGGAACCGGCGAGCCTCACCAAGCTCATGACGGCGTACATCGTGTTTCAAGAGTTGGCGGCCGGGAAGCTCAAGCTGGACGAACAGGTGACGGTGAGCGAGCACGCGTGGCGCTCGGAAGGTTCGCGTACTTTCATCGAATTGGGCAAACCGGTGTCGATTCAGGATCTCATCTTGGGCATGATCGTGCAGTCGGGCAACGATGCCACCATTGCTCTTGCAGAACGCATCGCCGGAACCGAAGACACCTTTGCGCAGATGATGAACGCCAATGCAAAGCGGCTGGGAATGGCCGGCAGTCATTTCGAAAACAGCTCGGGGCTGCCCTCGCCCCAGCACTACACCACCGCCCGCGATCTGGCGCTGCTGGCCAATGCCATGATCCGCGAGTACCCGCAGTACTACAAATGGTTTTCGGTGCGCGAATTCGAGCACAACGGCATCAAGCAACAGAATCGCAACGGCTTGCTCGAGAAAGATCCCACGGTCGACGGGTTGAAGACTGGCCACACGGATTCGGCGGGTTTCTGCCTGGTGACCTCCGCGCTGCGCGACGGTATGCGGCTGGTGTCGGTGGTCATGGGATCGGCGAGCATGAAGGCGCGCGAGAATGCGAGCAGTGCGCTGCTCAACTACGGATTCACCTTCTACGACACCAAATTGGTGGTCAAGGGCGGCGCGGTCCTCGCGACCGCGCGGGTCTGGAAGGCGGAGAACCCGTCCGTCGATCTCGGCGTCAAGGACGACCTGTACATCACCTTGCCTCGCGGCGAAGCCGCCGGAGTTACGACGGCCGCCGATGTTCAACCGCGCTTGATCGCGCCCCTTGCCCCGGATGCCAATGTCGGCAGCGTGCGCGTGTCCGTCCGCGGCCAAACCCTCGCGACGGTGACCCTGCATCCCATGAAGGCCGTGGCGGCGGGAGGCTGGTGGCGCCGCTTGATCGATACCATTCGACTGTGGTTCGCTTGACATGGCGGCGCCGCTCCCGCTCTGCTACCTCAACGGCAACTACCTGCCTTTGGCGGAAGCCAAAGTTTCGCCTCTCGACCGCGCGTTTTTATTCGGCGACGCGGTCTACGAAGTCCTGCCGGTATACGCGTCGCGCCCATTCCGGCTGCGTGAACACTTGGACCGGCTCAATCGCAGCCTCGCGGAGATCCGCATGCCGGCGCCGCTGTCGCATCCTGACTGGGCGGAGGTTTGCCGCGTGCTGATCGCGCGCAATTCCGCCCACGATGCGTACTTGTATCTGCAGGTCACCCGCGGCGCCGAACTGGGCCGCAATCATGCGTGGCCCGACGACTTGAAGCCCACTTTGTTTGCGTACGTCACGGCGCTGGAACCGGTGCCGCACGCCTTCCTGGACGCGGGGGTATCGGCGGTGACGGCGGCCGATACGCGCTGGGCACGACGCGACATCAAATCCACGGCTCTTCTGGCCAATGTTCTGCTCAAGAAACAGTCCGCCGATGCCGGAGCGTTTGAAACCATTCTGCTCGAGAACGGCGATCTCACCGAGGGTTCCTCGACCACCGTCCACGTCGTCAAGGGCGGCGTCATTCACACCCCGCCCAACGGACATCGAATTCTTCCGGGCACGACTCGCGATGTGGTGACCGAGCTAGCCGCCCGTTTGAATGTACGCTGCGAAAGCGTCCGCGTGACGGAAGCTCTGCTGCGCGCGGCGGACGAGATCTGGCTTGCATTCGCGACGCGCGGCGTGCTGCCCGTCACGACCCTCGATGGCGCTGCGGTCGGCAGCGGCAGACCCGGTCCCTTGTTTCGGCGAATGAGCGGCGCTTTTGCCGACTACACGCGCGAGCTCGCGGGAACGCCTGCACTATGAACGAGGCCACGCGTCAGGACTTTCCGAGCGACTTTCCGATCAAGGTGATGGGGCGCCGCGACAGCGAGCTGCGTGCGCTGACCCAAGTCATCATCGAGCGGCACGCCGGACCGCTCGCCGAATCTCGCATACGGACACGCACCAGCGCGGACGGCAATTTCCTGGCATTGACGTACCTCGTGCACGCAACCAGCCGCGAGCAGCTCGATAAGATCTATCGCGAATTGACCGCCTGCAAAGCGGTATTGATGGCGCTGTAGTCGGAATCGAATTTGAGCTGCCGCAACAGATGCGGCGCCATTCCGCTCACCGCCGCGTCGATGGCGGCCGCGGCGCCGATGTCGGCGAAGCGGCGGACATGATCCGCCAGCTGCGTCACCGCGAGACCTCGGTGTCCGCACACGTTGATGCGCTCGAACGGCTCGAGATCGAGCGACACATTGAGCGCCATTCCGTGATAGCTCGCGCCGCGGCGAATCCTCAAGCCCACGCTGGCGAGCTTGGCTCCGTCGACGTATACCCCGGGTGCCGCGCGCGAACCTTGCGCCGTCACGCCCAGCTCGGCGGCGTAGGCAATGACGGCATCCTCGAGCGCCATGACCAGTTCGCGTACGTTCAAGCGCCGCCGCCGCAAATCCAAGAGCGGATAGACGACCAGCTGCCCGGGACCGTGATAGGTGACCTGACCGCCGCGGTCGATTTGCACCACCGGGATGTCCCCCGGCGCCAATAAATGCTCGCGGCTCGCATTGAGCCCCAACGTATATACCGGGGGATGTTGGACGAACCAGATCTCATCGGGCGTCGAATCCATCCGGTTGTCGGTGAACGCCTGCATCGCCCGCCAGGTTGGTTCGTACGGCGCCAACCCGAGATTGCGGATCACGGGGGCAACGCTCATGAGCCGCTACGCGCCGCCGCGTTGTTGAGCCCGGCATTGTTGCGTGCCAGCGCACGCTCCGCGCGATAGCTCGATCGCACCAACGGGCCCGAAACGCACTCCAGAAATCCCAACGCCAATGCCCGGTCGCGGTACAGGTCGAATTCCGCGGGAGTGACGAATCGCTCGACGTTCAGATGATTCGCAGTGGGCCGCAGGTACTGCCCAAGCGTCAGGATATCGACCGCCGCAGCGCGCAGATCCACCATGGTGTCGTGAATTTCCGCATCAGTCTCCCCCAAACCCAGCATCAAACTGGTCTTGGTCAGCACCGCCGGCCGATGCGCCTTCGCCGCGCGCAGCACGCCGATGGTCTGCTCGTACCCGGCGCGCGGGTCGCGCACCGGATGAGTCAAGCGGCTGACCGTCTCGACGTTTTGCGCGAACACATCCGGTCCCGAATCGAGGACGGTTTGCACGTCGCGCATCACGCCTTGAAAATCCGGAGTGAGTGCCTCGACGGCCGTACCGGGATTGCGCCGTTTGATGGCGCGAATGGCCGCAGCATAGTGAGCGGAACCGCCGTCCGCGAGATCATCGCGGTTGACCGACGTGAGCACGACGTACTTGAGGCCCATCAGCTCGACCGACCGCGCGACGTTCTCCGGTTCCTCGTGGTCCAACCAGCCGCGCGGGTTGCCGGTGTCCACCGCGCAAAATCGGCAGGCCCGCGTGCAGACGGCGCCCATTAACATAATGGTCGCCGTCCCGGCGTTCCAACATTCGCCGATGTTCGGGCATTTCGCTTCCTCGCACACCGTGCTCAAGCGGTGCTCGCGGACGATCTGCTTGACCGCCGTGAACTCTCTTCCCGCGGCCAGCGGCGCACGCAGCCAAGGGGGTTTGCGCAATGCCGGCGTGGCGGCCGCCGGCGCCGTACCGCGTGCCGCCTGCGGCTTGACGCCGTCCTTGATCGCCGTAAAGCCTTGGGCGGTGGTGTATTTATCGCCGCTGCGGGCCGGCCGCTGCTCTTGCAGAATGGGTATGCCTTTGAATTCCGACATGCGCAAATTGTACTCCTCCGGCGGCCGGCTCACCCTGCGCCGGCATTCAAAGCCCGCAGCCGCTCCAGCGTGCCCACGTCTTCCCACACCCCTGTATAAAGCGCCGCGGAACAGCGGTTCGCCGCCATCGCCCGCAGCAGCAGCGGCTTCAAGGGAAATATGCCATCCGAACAGCCGGCGAAAAAAGCGCATCGATACACGGCAATGCCGGAAAAAGTGTACTGGGTCGCGGCTGTCGCCAACGCCACGCCCCGCTTCATTCCAAAATCTCCCTGCGGGTGCTGAGGCGGATTGGGCACGAGCACCAGGTGGGCATCGCGATCGCCGCCGACTTCCAGGGTATCGAACGGAAAATCGGTGTAGATGTCCCCATTGACCACCGCGAAGGGACCCGGGGCCAGATGCGGCAATGCGCGAAAGATGCCGCCGGCGGTTTCGAGCGCGTTCGGCTGCTCTTCGCTATAGACGATCGTCACGCCATAGCGCGCGCCATTCCCGAGATATTCGCGAATCTGTGAACCCAGCCAAGCGAGATTGATCACGATCCGGTCGATCCCCGCGCTCGCCAACGCCGTGACGTGGCGTTCGATCAGGGGCCGCCCGCGCACCTGCAGCAAGGGCTTCGGCGTGGTGTCGGTCACTGGCCGCAGCCGTTCGCCGCGCCCAGCCGCGAGGATCATGGCGACGCGGGGACGTTCAGGCTTTGCGCTCACGCGAGCGCTCGCTCCTGGGCAGGCTCGAATTCCGGTTCGACGCGCTGGGCGATGAAGCCGGCGAACTCCGCCGTTTCCGCGTAGTCCGCCGCCGCGTCTTTCGTGTAGCGCAGTACGCGCGGTAGATCGTGGAGGTATTGCGACTTGCCGTCGCGATAGTACAGGCGCGCGAAGATTCCCAATACCTTGATGTGCCGCTGCAATCCGAGCAGATCGAACCACCGCAGGAACTCGGCCTCCGTTGCGCGGAAGGGGAAATCTTGAGCCAGCAGCCGGTCGCGGTACTCGAGCGCCCAGGTGCGTACCTGCGGCGCGGGCCACGCGATATAACAATCCTTGAGCAGAGACACCAAATCGTAAGTCACCGGACCCCACACCGCATCCTGAAAATCCAGGATGCCGGGATTGTTGTCCGGGGTGACCAGTAGATTTCGGGAGTGATAATCACGATGCACCAGCGCTGCCGGCTGCGCCAGAGCGGCGAGCGCCAGAGTCTCGAACAGCCGGTCCAGCATGCCGCGCTCTGCGGGCGAGAGTTGCAGCGCCAGATGCTTGCGCAGGAACCATTCCGGCATGAGTTCCATTTCACGCATCAGCAAGGCGTGGCTGTAGAGCGGCAGGTCGCGCGCGACCGCCTGATCGGCCGACTGCATGGTGCAGAGGGCCGCGAGCGCATCCGCATACAGCCGGTCAACCGCCCCGTCGATTTTGAGCTCATCGAGATATTGCCGCTGACCTAAGTCCGATAGCAGCAAGAAGCCGTGCTTGGGATCCTTTGCCAATACCACCGGGACATTCAGGCCGATCCCGAGCAATATCCGCGCCACGGCTAGAAACGGCTCGAGTTTTTCCTTCTCGGGCGGCGCGTCCATCGCGATGTAGGTATCGTCGCCGCGGGTCACGCGAAAATAGCGGCGAAAGCTCGCATCGACGGAAGCAGGCTCGATCCGGCTGCCGGCGAAACCCAAATCGTCGAACACCCAGCGCGTCAAATCCGCCAGGCGGGAATCGCTTGCATCCGGTAGACCCATGCTTGACCATTCACCAACCGCAAATGCGGCGGCGTCAGTATACCGACTAAGGCGATGCATTTTGTCCATGGCTTTTCATGTTCGAGCCGCATTCATTGTGTTCTGCCTCGCGCTGGGCTCCATGGCCACAGCGGCGGATCTGTGCCCCGCCCCGCCGAAATACCGGCCCCCGGTCGATTCCGACATCGCCGCCGGCGATCATCGGATTCATATCGACAGCGACGATGCGGTGTTCGACGCCGACGGCCATGCCGTTCTGAACGGCCGCGTCAAAGTCCGGCAGGACGCGCGCAGCGTATCCTCGGATTCGGTTACCTACGATGAAAAGACCGGCCGGGTCTCGGTCAAAGGGAGCGTGGATTTCTCGGATCCGAAATTGCGCGTACGCAGCATCGACGGCAGTTACGACATAGACGGCGCCGCGAATTTCGACCAGGCGGACTTCCAACTCATGGATCGCAACGGGCACGGCTTCGCGAATGACATCTACGTGCTGCCCGACGGCAAGGTCAAGCTGACCAAAGTGCGCTACACGAGCTGCCCGGTCGGGCACGATGACTGGTTGCTGCAAGCATCCTCCCTCAGCCTCGATACCAAGATAGAAGAGGGTGTCGCGCGCAACGTGACCATGCGCTTCAAGGACGTGCCGATTTTCTATACGCCCTACATTTCATTTCCGGTCGGCGACGAACGCAAGAGCGGTCTGTTGTTTCCGAGCTTCGGTCACTCGGGCAACAACGGTTTCGAGCTGCAAGTTCCCTACTACCTGAATCTGGCGCCGAACTACGACCTCACGCTCACGCCGGGATTGCTGTCGGCGCGGGGCGTGCAGCTCGCCGAGCAGTTTCGCTATCTCACCGCGAGTTCCCGCGGCCAGATTGACGCCACATTCCTGCCGAACGACTCGAAGGTGCGCAGCGACCGCAGCTACCTGCGCTTCACCGACACCACGGACTTCATGAGGGGGATGCGTTTCGAGACCGACGTCGCGACGGTCAGCGACAGCAGATACTTCGAGGACTTCGCCGTGGGGTCCGACCAGACCAGCGTGACTTTTCTGGAAAGACGCGCGGATGTCCTCTACTACGACGATGCGTGGCGCATTCGCGGCGAACTGCAGAACTTTCAAACGATCGACACCACGGTACCCACGACCTGCCCCAGCGGCCTCGCGCTGCCGTCGGCGTTCTGCGACGAGCGGCCGTACTCGCGCGTGCCGCAGATTCAAGCCACCGCCCTATGGCCGATTTTGAACAGCCCGTTCGAGTTCGCGTTGGAGAGCGAGGCCGTCAATTTTCTGCGCGAGGTGGGCCCGACCGGTGTGCGCTTGAACGTCGCGCCGGAGCTTCGCTGGTCGAGCCGCGGGCCGGGCTACTTCTTCGAACCCGCCGTGGGCTACGACTTCACGCAATACGATCTCAAGAACGCCGCGGCGATCGGCATCGGCGCGCCGAGCACACCCACCCGGACCCTTCCCTATGCGCGGGTCGATGCCGGCCTCGTGCTCGCGCGCGACGCAGGTTCGCAGGGGCAGCGCACGCAAACCCTCGAGCCGCGCGTGGTTTACAGCTATGTCCCTTACCGCAACCAGGACGAGCTGCCGATATTCGACACCGGGCTGCCCGATCTGAACCTGACCGAGTTGTTTCGCACCAATCGGTACGTCGGCGAGGACCGCATCGGCGATGCGAATCAGGTGGCGCTCGCCCTGACCACGCGGCTCTTCGACACGGTGTCTGGGACTCAGTACCTATCGGCGACGATCGGTCAGATCCGCTATTTCTCGATTCCGCGGGTCGGTCTGCCCGAGGTGACCTCCTTGCTGGCATCGGGGCAGGCTCTGGTGACGATCCCCGGGGTAAATCCCCTCGCGATGCCGGGGCAAGCAGTGGTGAACTCGCGCGGGCAGATTCTCCTGGCCATCCCCGGACAGTACGTCTCCGGGCTGCCCGTACAGGCCTTGGGAGCGGCGGTTCCGCTGCAGGTCCCACAGCCCTTCCCCGCCTCGGATATCGTCGCGGACGCGGCGGTGACCGCCTATAAGCACTTCAGTTTCAATTTCGACTACTTGTGGAATCCGTACACCTCGCAGACCGATAAATCGGAGGTCTCGCTCCAGTACCGGCCGGATCCGACCCGGGTCGTGAACATCGGCTACCGCTTTCAGCAAAACGTCCTGACGCAGGGGGCCATTTTGAAACAGTGGGACGGCTCTTTCGCCTGGCCGATCGCCGCCCATTGGAACACCGTCGGACGTTGGGTCTATTCCCTGGAGGACCGAAAGACCATCGAACAAGTCGCCGGTTTTGAGTACAAAAGCTGCTGCTACCGCATCCAAGTGGTACAGCGCCGCTATATCAGCAACCGCAGCGGAGGACTGGACACCTCGTTTGCATTACAATTGGAACTGACGGGCTTAAGTTCGGTCGGAAAACGTGCCGATTCCTTCTTGGAACAATCGATCCGCGGGTACTCAACCCGGGACCCGAATGCACAGTACCAGGCCCCCTGACAGGATGACGTCGATTCATGCGTAAATTTGCGGTTTGTTGCTCGATTTTCATCGTAGAAATCCTCTCTGCGGCGGCCCATGCCCAGACTCGGGATATCGGCGTGCACGGCGAAATGCTCGACCGCATTGCAGCCATCGTCAACGAGGGTCTGGTGCTGAAGAGCGAGTTGGACGCGCAAATGGACTCGGTCACCAAGCGGCTGCAGGAACAGAAGGTCGAAATGCCCTCGCAAAGCGTCCTCAAGCAACAGGTCCTCGATCGATTGATATTGCAGGAAATCCAGGCGCAGCACGCCAAGCGGGTCGGCTTGACGGTGTCCGATGAGCAATTGAACAGCGCCCTGCAGGAGATCGCGAGCCGCAACAAGATCCCATTCGACCAGCTGCCGACCGCGCTCGCGGCGCAAGGCGTCGATTACAAGCAATACCGCGAGGGCATGCGCAAAGAATTGACATTGAGCACCCTGCGGCAGCGCGACGTGATTGCTCACATCAACGTCAGTCCGCACGAACTCGACCAGTTCCTCACGCGCCAGCAAACCTCGGCCGCGAACGATGAATTCAACGTATCGCACATTCTGCTGTCGCTGCCGGAAGCCGCCACGCCGCAACAGCTGGAGGAAATCACGCACAAGGCCCAGGATTTGGCGGCGCGCGCCTCGAAGGGCGAGGACTTCGGCCAGCTCGCGATTGCCAACTCCAACAGTCAGACGGCGCTCGACGGCGGTCAGCTCGGCTGGCGCAAGGGCACCCAGCTGCCGCAGTTCATTCTGGACCTGGTCACCAGAATGAAGCCTGGCGAGGTGAGCGAACCGGTGCGGACCCCGAGCGGATTTCACATCGTGAAGCTGAATGAACGGCGCAGCGGCGAGGCGCAGGTCATCATCAACCAAATTCACGTGCGCCACATTCTGATGAAGACCAACGAGCTCGATGATGACGAGACGGTCCGCCAGAAATTGAGCAAGTTGCGCGACCGTATCTTGAAGGGCGAGGATTTCGCCGGCCTTGCATCGACCAATTCGGCGGATCCAGGTTCCGCGCCGGACGGCGGCGATCTGGGTTGGACCGGCCCCGGCACTTTCGTCCCGGAATTCGACAAGGCGATCGCGGATCTGAAGGACAAGGAGATCACCGAACCGTTCAAGACTCGATACGGCTGGCACATCGTGCAGATGCTCGGCACGCGCACATACGACGGCACCGACGATGCTCGGCGCCAACGTGCCTTCGCCGCAATCCGCGAGAGCAAGGCGGACGAAGAGACCGAATTGTGGCTGCGCCGATTGCGCGACGAGGCCTTCGTCGAAATCAAGATGTAGGCGCGCACAGCGGTGTACTTACCGCGCATCGTCATTACCTCGGGTGAGCCCGCCGGGATCGGGCCGGATTGCTGCGTCGCCTTGGCGCAAAGCGATTGGGATGCCGATGTCGTGGTGGCGGGCGATGCCGAGTTGCTGGCCGCCGCGGCGAGAGCCTTGAGTCTGCCGCTTCGGATCGAGCGCTACGATCCCTCGAGAGCCTTCTCTCCCCATCGCGCGGGCATTCTCAGCGTCATGCACGTGGCTACCCTCACGGCCGTGATCGCGGGGCAGCCGGACCCACGCAATGCCGCGTACGTGATCGGCATGCTGGAGCGCGCCTGCGACGGCTGCATGAACGGCGAGTTTGCAGCCATGGTGACCGCGCCGGTGCAAAAGAGCACCTTGATGGAAGCCGGCTATGCCTTCACCGGCCACACCGAATTTCTTGCTGCGAGAACACGCGCGGCGCTTCCGGTGATGCTGCTGATCAGCGATCGGCTGCGGGTGGCGCTCGTGACGACTCATTTGGCGCTTGCCGACGTGCCGCGTGCCATCACCCGCGAGCGGCTGCGCACCACCATTCGCATCGTCAACATGGATTTGGAGCGCCATTTCTCGCTCGCGCCGCCGCGAATTGCCGTGCTCGGACTCAACCCCCACGCCGGCGAGGCAGGACACTTGGGCCGTGAGGAACTCGACGTGATCGGGCCCGTGATTCGAGAGCTGCGGGCCGAAGGGTTGGACATTCAAGGACCGGTGCCCGCGGATACCGCGTTCACTCCCCGATTCCTGCAGACGGCCGACGTGATAGTCGCGATGTACCACGATCAGGGCCTGCCGGTGATCAAGCACGTCGGATTCGGGGATGCGGTGAACGTGACCTTGGGACTGCCGATCCTGCGCACCAGTGTCGATCATGGAACCGCATTGAGCCTCGCGCGCAGCGGCGAAGCGGATGCCGGCAGCTTGCGCGCGGCCCTCGAGCTCGCCATTGAATTGGCCGGTACGAGTTCCGTTCGTGCCGGTTCGTAAGCGATTCGGCCAACATTTCTTGCATGACCCCGGGGTCATCCGCCGGATCATCGACACGCTGGCGCCTGTCCCGGGAGAGCGCATCGTCGAAGTCGGTCCGGGACGCGGCGCGCTCACTTGGGCGCTTCTCGAGCGGGCCAAGGGCTTGGACGTGATCGAGATCGATCGCGATCTGGCTCAATCCCTGAAGGCCGACCCCCGGGCGAGGAGTGGCCTTCGAGTGCACATCGAGAACGTGCTCGACACGGATTTCATCCGCCTACGGGGTGCGGGTCGGCCTCTGCGCGTGGTCGGCAATCTCCCATACAACATCTCGACTCCCCTCCTGTTTCGCCTGTTGACACAGCGGGCGGCCATATCGGATATGTATTTCATGCTGCAAAAGGAGGTCGTGGATCGCATGGCCGCAGAGCCGGGAGGCAAGGAGTACGGGCGTTTGACCGTCATGCTCGCGGCCGTTGCCGAAGTCGAAGCGCTGTTCGATGTCGGTCCCGGAGCATTCCAGCCGAGGCCGAAAGTGTGGTCGGCCATCGTGCACGTGCGGCCGACCGAGATTCCCCGCTTCGACATAGGTCGCGACGGCGTGCTGCGGACCCTCGTAACCGCCGCGTTCTCCCACCGCCGCAAAACCCTGCGCAACTCCCTGAAGGGCTTGCTCAGCTCGCGGGATATCGAATCCTGCGGCATCGATCCGCAATTGCGGCCGGAAACCCTCGCTCCTGCCCAATTCGGCCTGCTCGCGGCCCATTACTCTCGACTGGTCGGCTATACTTGAAGTCGAATGGCCGCATACAAGAAGATCCTGGTGCTGTTGGACCTGTCCGAAGGCAGCGAACAGGTCGCTGTTGCCGCACGGGATCTGGCGGCGTACTCGAATGCTACGATGCTGGTCTTGCATGTCGTGGAGTTCGTACCGGTAGAACCTTTGGGCGAGTCATTGATGCCGACGGGGCAAATCGAGGACGAGTTGATCAGACGCGCACGCGAGAGACTCAGCGCTCTCATCATGCGGTTGGAGCTTCCGCGGGCCACCGGACGAGTCGAAGCCGGCAACACCAAGTCGGAAATCCTCCGCGTCGCCAAGGAGGAGCAGGCCGATCTGATCGTGCTCGGCAGCCGCGAGCGCCACGGCCTCGCCATCTTGGTGAATTTTACGGAAGACACCGTGCTGCATGCCGCGCACTGCGACGTGTTGGCGGTCCGCCTGAGGTAGGCGATCCAGGCCATGACATCCGAGCCGGCGAACCCAAGAATTCGTGTCGAGGTCGAGACTTCCTATATCGAGGAGCAGTCCGATCCGCGCGACAAACGCTTCGTTTTTTCGTACACCATCACCATCCGCAACGAGGGACAAGTGCCGGCGCGTCTGCTCACCCGTCACTGGATCATTACGGATGCGAACGGCAATGTGAAGGAGACTCGCGGCGACGGCGTGGTCGGTGAACAGCCCTACCTCAAGCCGGGCCAAGGATTTCGCTACTCGAGCGGCGCCGTGATCGAGACTCCGGTCGGCACCATGCAGGGGAGCTATCAGATGGTGGCCGATGACGGGCAGCAATTCGACGCGCCCATCGCGCCTTTCAGGCTGGCGATGCCCGGGGTATTGCACTGAGGCAGCCTTGATGGCGCTGTACGCGGTGGGCGACGTGCAGGGGTGCGACGCTGAGCTTGGCGCGCTGCTCAACACCATAGGTTTCTCCGCGGATCGCGATCGACTCTGGTTCGTCGGCGATCTGGTCAATCGCGGGCCTCAGTCGCTCGCGGTACTGCGCAGAATTCGCTCCTTGGGCGATGCGGCGACGGTGACTCTCGGCAATCATGATTTGCACCTGCTGGCCGTGGCCTATGGATCCGCGCGTCTTCGCAGCGGCGATACGCTGAGCGAGACCCTGGCCGCCCCCGATCGCGACGCCCTGCTCGAGTGGCTTGCGGGCCGGCCGCTGTTTCACGAGGATCAGGCGCTGAAGCTGTGCATGCTGCATGCGGGGTTGGCGCCGCAATGGGATTTGCCGCTGGCGAGGCAATGCGCCCGCGAATTCGAGACCTTTCTGCGGCGTCATCCCGAAAAATTGTTCGAGCGGCTCTACGGCGATCAACCGGACCACTGGGACGAGGTCCACGCGCTCGAAGAGCGCCTGCGCTTCATCGCGAATTGCTTCACACGTCTGCGCTACGTGGACACGAATGGCCGGTTGGCGCTGCGGGTCAAGGGATCACCGAAGAAGTCGCAGACGCAGTCGCTGGTTCCCTGGTTCGAGGCGCCCGAGGCGCGTTGGCGCGGGCCTCGCATCGTGTTCGGTCACTGGTCGACCTTGGGCTTTTTTTCCAATGCCGATGTCACGGGTCTCGATACGGGCTGCGTCTGGGGCGGCACCTTGACGGCATTGCGATTGGATGACCCCGAGGCGGGGCCGGTTCAGGTGCGCTGCGCGGCGGCGCCCACGGTTTTCTGACCGCATGGCAGTTATAATGCGGTGATGCGAGTCGCCCCTCCTCTCGATCTGTTGCGCTGGATTGAACAGAACCGCGCACAGCTCGTGCCGCCGGTAGGCAACAAACTCTTGTTCCAGGACAGCGATTTCATCGTCATGGCGGTGGGCGGTCCGAATTCTCGCAAGGATTTTCATCATGATCCGAGCGAGGAGCTGTTCCTCCAGGTGCAAGGCGACATATTGCTCAGAACCGTGCAGGACGGCCGCTTGACCGACGTGCCCATCCGCCAGGGCGAGATATTCCTGTTGCCGGCCGAAGTGCCGCATTCGCCGCAACGTCCGGCGGGCAGCGTCGGAATCGTCGTCGAACGGCGCCGCAATCCGGATGAGCTCGACGGCTTTTCCTGGTATTGCGAGCAGTGTGGGCAGCGCCTTTACCTGGAACGGGTTGCCGTGCGCAACATCGAAACACAGCTGCCGGAAATCTTTTCCCGATTCTACTCGAGCGTTTCGCATCGCACCTGCAGTGCCTGCGGCACCGTCATGCAGGTGCCCGGCAAGTGACGCCCGACGCGGCAGGCGCGCAGGCGCAGGACGCGAACGATCCTCTGGCTTGCTTCGCGGAACAATTCCATCGCCCGCTCGACGCCTCAGGACGACGGTTGGTGTATCTCTGCGGTCATTCGTTGGGGCTTCAGCCGAAGTCGGCGGCGCAATATGTCGAACAGGAGCTGAAGGACTGGCAGCGTTTGGGCGTGCTCGGGCATACCCAAGCGAAGCGTCCGTGGATCCCGTACCACGAACAGGCAGCGGCCCCGCTCGCCGCTCTCGTCGGCGCTCATGAGAGCGAAGTCGTCGCCATGAATTCCCTGACGGTGAATCTGCACCTGATGCTGGTGAGCTTCTTCCGGCCCGACACCGAGCGCAATCGGGTGCTGATCGAAAAATCGGCGTTTCCTTCCGATCGCTACGCGGTGGCGTCGCAACTCAAGTTTCATGGACTGGATCCGGCGCAGCACCTGATCGAGATCGGGCCGCGTCCCGGCGAGCGCAATTTGAGAACGGAGGACCTGATCCATCGCATCGAGGCCCAAGGCGCCGCGCTCGCACTGGTGCTGCTGCCCAGTGTTCAATATCTCACCGGACAGGCGTTGGATCTTCCCCCCGTGATCGGCGCCGCTCGCCGCGCCGGCGCCGTGGTGGGCTTGGACCTTGCGCATGGCATCGGCAATACGCTCTCGTCCTTGCATGACTGGAACGTCGATTTTGCCGTGTGGTGCAGCTACAAGTATCTCAATGCAGGCCCCGGCGCCATCGGTGGTTGCTTCGTGCATGAGCGCCATGGCCGCAACTTCGATTTGCCGCGGTTTGCCGGCTGGTGGGGACACGACCCGGCGGTGCGCTTTGAGATGGGACCTCACTTCGCTCCGATATCGGGAGCCCAGGGCTGGCAAATCAGCAATCCTCCCGTGCTATCAGCGGCGCCGTTATTGGCTTCACTGGATGTCTTTCAGCGCGCCGGGATCGGGCGGCTGCGGGAGAAATCGATTGCGCTGACCGGATTATTGCAGCGTCTGGTCGACACCCGTTTGGGCGGCTTGGTGGACATCATCACGCCGAGCGCACCGTCGGAGCGCGGCTGTCAGTTGAGCCTTCGGGTCGCGCGCCCGCCCGCCGCCGCAAAGCGCTGCCATGATCTCTTGACGGCGGCGGGAGTGGTCGCTGATTGGCGCGAGCCCGACGTGGTGCGGCTGGCGCCGATCCCGCTCTATAACTCGTACAGCGACGTGGTCGCTGCCGTAGACGCCTTGACGCTCGCGTTGCGCCAGTGAACGTCGATCGAAGCACCGTTCGTATCATCGGCGCGGGACCGACCGGCGCGCTGCTTGCGATCCTGATTCAGCGCCGCGGCCACGCGGTCGAACTCTACGAAAGCCGCGCCGACCCCCGAGGAGCGGCAGCTCAGGGCGGCCGCTCCATCAATCTGGCCTTGGCGGACCGCGGCATCCACGCGTTGCAAATGGCAGGTGTGTTCGGCGACCTCGAAGCGGCGCTGCTGCCGATGCGTGGGCGGCTCGTTCATCTTCCCGACGGAGGCACCTCGCTTCAACCCTACGGACAGCGGCCGAACGAGGTGATCTATTCGATCTCGCGCCATCGGCTCAACCAGACGCTGCTCGAGGTCGCCGCCCGGCAGCCGCAGGTGAGCATTCATTTCGAGCACCGATTCGAGGCCGCTGAATTCGACCAGGGAACGGCGCTCATCCGCAATCTACGCGATGACCGCTTGATCAGCGTTCCAATGCAGCCTCTGCTGGCGACGGACGGCGCCGGGTCGTGGATGCGCCGGCGCATGAGCGCGCTGCATTTGATCGAAGCGCAGGAGACCGATCTCGAGCACGGCTACAAGGAGTTGTCCATCCCGCCGGATGCCGCCGGAAACTACGCAATGGCTCCCGATGCTCTGCACATTTGGCCGCGCGGCAATCACATGTTGATCGCACTGCCGAATGAAGACGGCAGCTTTACCGCAACCCTGTTCCTGGCCAAGCACGGCGCAATCAGCTTCGAGAGCTTGACCGAGACGGCCGCAGTGGAAGCATTCCTCTCGGTAAACTTTCCGGACGCACGCGCAGCGATGCCCAATTGCATTTCGGAATTCCAAGACCACCCCGTCGGCTTTCTCGGCACGGTTTCCGCCAGCCCTTGGCACCACGAGGGCATGACGGCGTTGATCGGGGACTCGGCGCACGCGATTGTGCCCTTTCACGGCCAGGGCATGAATTGCTGTTTTGAAGATTGCGTGGAATTCGATGCATGCATGAGCCGGCACGCTTCATGGGAGCGCGTGTTTACGGAATTCGGGGCCCGGCGCAAGCCCAACACGGACGCGATCGCCGCCATGGCGCTCGACAACTACTTGGAGATGCGTGAGCGCGTCGCACATCCGAAGTTTCAGCTGCAACAGGCTCTGTCGCTGGAACTCGAACGTCGTTTTCCGCAACGCTTCATTCCGCGTTATTCGATGGTGATGTTCCACCATGAAATTCCATATCGAACGGCGCTACAGCGCGGAACCGTGCAGGCGGAGCTACTCGCCGAATTGACGGCCGGCGCGGTCTCGAGCCTCGCAGACATAGACTTCGAGCGTGCGCAACGGGAGATCCGCGTCAGGCTCCCGCCCTTGAGCTGACGCCGCGGATTGCGTTGCGCTCGAGGGTAATGAAGCTGTAGGCATACTCATTCTTGCCGTCCGCTTCGTGGCGTTCGCATGACGATGCACTCCATTCCGTCCCTCGCCAGCCCGCGAAAGCCGTGTCGCCGTCCGCTATTTGGGCATGCACCAGGGTGAGATGAATGCGGCTGGCGAAAGGCAAGCATTGCCGATAGATTTCCGCCCCGCCGATCACCATCAGGGATCGCCCGCCGGCTGCGACTCGCGCCTCATCCAGATTCTTCACCACGACGCAATCGCTCGGTGAAAATCCCGAAGAGCGGCTCATGACGACGTTCAATCGTCCGGGTAGCGCCTTGCCGATGGATTCATAGGTCTTGCGGCCCATCAATATCGGCTTGCCGATGGTCAACGATTTGAAATGAGTTAAATCCGCGGGCAGATGCCATGGCAGCTTGTTGCCGCGGCCAATGACGTCGTTCTCCGCCACTGCGATGACCAATTCGAGCGCGGCTGCACCCGCAGCCGCCTCTTCACTCGATGCCGATTCCATGGCGAAGTTTATACGCCGGCGGCGCAGAACCCGCCAGCAACGCCGTCTGCGGACGGCAGCGGCCTCCTAGTTGCGAGCGCCGATGCGCGGCCGCTCCTGCTCCGCGGGAATCGCCGACAGCGCGACCACGTTGCCGTGCAGGTCCGTCGCACAACTTGCGCGTGCGATCAGCTGCCCGGTCTTTTGATCGTTGGCGTGCAGTTCGAAAGTGTACTGGCGCGCAAAGAAATCCGTGACGGACTCTGCATACCGATAGCCGCCGTACACCACCTTGTATGTCGGAGTGAGGGCGCCCGGCGACGCGAGGCTCGATGCGAATGCATGCGCGCAGGCATTCAGCGCGTCCTGTTCGGGAGATGCGGTGCAGATTGCGGGAGCGATGGCTGCGAATGCGGCGGCAAGACCCAGTAGTCGAAACTTCATGGTGGTATTCCTCGTGGCCAAAAATACCAACACCCCACGACTACGTTAGATGTCCCTCAAGATCCCGACAAACGAGAAATATTTTGTGCTTTTGAAATTTCTCTCATCTATTTGCGCGCGAGAGGTTGCTTGCGCGCAAGGTGTTGCGCGGCAGACGCTTCATGCAACCCGGCACTCGCTCAAGATCCACTGGGTGAGTTCCTGCAAGTCCTCGCGTTGACGATCCTCGGGCCTGTGCAACAGGACGTAGCTCTCATTTGTCCTCAATTCCGCTTCGAATAGCTTCACCAATCCGCCGGCGGCGAAGCGATCGGCGCTCAAGCGAGCGGGCACCAAAGCGACACCGATGCCCTGTTCGGCGGCAAGCACCACCGCCGACATGGTGTCGAGACGTACCAGCCGATTGGGCTTGATCGGATCGATGCCGAGTCCCGCCGCCCAGCGTTCCCACGCTTCGCGCCTCTCCTCATGCAGCAGCAACGTTTTGCCGTTCAGATCGCCATAGGTATTGATCGGATTCTCCAGCACGAAGGCCGGCGAACACGCAGCGATGAAGCTCTGTGCAAACAATTCGTGAACGGTCAGGCCCTCCCAAGGTCCGGAACCGACGACGATGGAGAGGTCCGCCTCCGGCGGGTGCGTCTTGGGTGCGGCGAAGGTGGTCTCTATTCGAATATCGGTCTCTTCGCGCGCCTGGGAAAAGGAAGCCAGGCGCGGCAGCAGCAGCTCGTTGGCGAAAAACGGCGGCACATTCAGCCGGATGATGGTGCGCCCGAAGCGCACCTGAAGCTGCTCGGTCACGGATTCGAGCTTCGCGAAAATATCGTTGATGTGTTCGAGGTAGTGGGCGCCGGCGTCGGTCAGCGCGAGCGCGCGAACGCCGCGTTCGAACAGCGCGACTCCAAGCTGTCCCTCGAGCGCCTTGATCTGGTGGCTCACGGCGGACGGGGTGACGAATAATTCCTCGGCGGCCGCCTTGAAGCTTTGCAGCTTAGCCGCGACCTGAAAGGTCTTCAGAAACTTGAGCGACGGCAAGCGCATAGGCAACCAGTACTTGAAAAGGGGTGTGACTCCCGTTGCGACCCCTCACGGCAAACTCCTGATATATTACACTACACATCCCAGCAACATTCGTGCCAGATCGGGAATGCCCTGAATTGCCTGGCTTTCACATCTGCAACCCTCCTTGCTGCCATGCAGGCGGGCGTCGAGGGGCTTCACCCGCACGATACTAGCGCAGGCTATATTGCAAAATGACGCCCGCGGTCGTGACAAAGGCCATTGCCTCGGCGGCTCGGGGCCGGGCCCGCGGCCAGGGTGGGGGCCATTGCCAGCCAGTCGGTAATAAATCACCCGGTTTCGCGGTCGACTGGACACTCACTCTCTCGGAGACCCAAACATGAAATCCCCACTCGCTGCTTTGGCGGTCCTGTTGACCTTGTTGGCAACGATGTCTTCCGCCGCCGAAACTCCGTTCAATCGAGCGCAGTTCGATGCGGCGCGCGCGGCCGGAAAACCTGTCGCGGTGGTATTTCATGCCGATTGGTGTCCGACTTGCCGCGCCCAGGCGCCGGTCTTGAAACAATTGATGCAATCGCCTGAGTTCAAGGGCGTGACCTTGTTCGTCGCGAATTTCGACACCGAGAAGGCGTTCAAGCAGTCTCTCGCGGTCACCCAGCAAAGTACGATCGTGGTGTTCAAGAACGGCAAGGAAACCGCGCGATCCACGGGCGATACGCAGCAAGAGAGCCTGGCGGCGCTTTTGCGCCGCGGCGTCAGCTGAAGACGAGATCTCGCCGCAATGAATTTCGGGGCTGGCACGTATGGACTGGGTCTCGTTGCGGGCGCTCTTTCCACGCTATCGCCTTGTGTCTTGCCGCTTGTCCCCGTGTTGATCGCCTCCGCGGTAACCGCACATCGGTGGGGGGCCGTGGCTCTTGGCGCCGGGTTGGCGTTGTCCTTTTCGTTCATCGGAATATTTCTGGCCACCGTGGGGGCCTCCCTCGGTCTGGATCCCGATACTTTTCGCACCGTCGGCGCCGTCATCCTGGCCGTATTCGGGCTGATCCTGCTGGTGCCTCGATTGCAGACGGCTTTTGCCGGGGCAACGAGTGCTTTGAGCAATTCGGGCGGTCAATTGATGGCGCGCGTCGCGATCGAAGGGCTCGCCGGTCAATTTCTCGTCGGGCTCCTGCTGGGGGTGGTATGGAGTCCCTGCGTCGGCCCGACCCTGGGCGCGGCGACCACACTCGCGAGCCAGGGCCGAAACCTGGGTCAGATCGCCTTGCTCATGCTGATCTTCGGCGTCGGCGCCGCCGCCCCGCTCGTGCTTCTCGGCTCCTTGTCCAGAGCCACGCTGATGCAGGTGCGCGGCCGGCTTTTGAGCGCCGGTAAGTATGGCAAGCAATTGCTGGGATTGGTCATGCTGGGTTTGGGTGCGTTGATTGCGACGGGGATGGATAAATCCGTCGAGGCTTGGGTTCTCGACCGCACTCCCGAGTGGCTCACGGCGGTCACGACAAGGTTCTGACCCCGCCCGGCGGGTCAGTCGGGATCGCGTGCGTCAGTCGGGATCGACAGGTCAGTAGCTGATCGACGGATTGTCGCCGGGATAGATCACCCCCACGATGTCGAACCCTCCCGGGGTCGTGCATTGCACGGAGTGCAGTTGCTTGCGGGGAAGGAACAGGACATCGCCCGCGGCGACGGTCGTCTTGACGTTCTCGGTCCAAACGACTCCCGCTCCGTTCAGGACGATGAGCGCCTCTTCGTAGAGATGCCGGTGCGGTTCCGCCTTCGATAGCGGGATGTTGCCGATGAACTGCGTCACGACCGTCGAGCCGTGCTCGCGATTGACGAGCATCTGGTAATAGCGCTCGGCCATTTTATGTCGCTGCGAAGGATCGATCGTGGCAACGCGGTTCGGATAGTCCACCTCGAATCGCGCCGGCATGTCGACGAGCCAAGCAAGGTCCTCGCCGCCGGGGCCGTTGGAGATGCAGAATCTGAGCGCCGCGGTGCGGCGGTTGTGCACGCGGTAAGCCTCGCACGGCCGCACATAGATTCCGGTGCGCGGACCCACGGCGAAGCGACGCCCGCTGATTTCGACTTCGCCTTCGCCCTCGATGACGAACAGAACGGTGTGCCGTCCGTCCGCGGAAATCACCGGCGAGGCGCCGAAACCCGCTTCGGCGTAAAACTGGGATTGGAACAACGCACCCAAGGCGGGACTCACTACCGCGCAGTACCGCACCGAACCGCGCGGCTTCAGGGTCGCTCGCGCAGTGGAGAAGACATAGCAACCGCCGTCCAGATGCACGATGGGCGCGGCGCCCGCATCAAGCATCGCCACTTTGCGGTTCTCGGAGCTGTCCGGATCGTCCGTGAGATAACCGCCCGGCAGGTTGCTGTGGGCGCCGTCGCAGAATGGAGCCATCCCGGTATGCTTGCAGCCGCAGAAGATCACGTCCTCATCGCGTTCAGCCTTGAACGCGACCGGGACAAATTCGCTCCCCACGTGCGAGCCGTCGCAGAACGGTTGGGTTTTGGAGCGCCCACAGGCGCACCAGAGGTAGCGCTTCCCTGCCTTGACCTCGTAGTAGAACCCCTTGCGATGGGCAATGGCCGGAGAGTTTTTCGCGCCGCTCATTGGGATTCGCTCAGGATATTGCGGCTGAGCCGGCGTATCAAGGCGAAGGCCGCTGCAACTTCGCGCGGCGAGAGACCCTTCAGCAAGCGCTTCTCCCGGCGGCGCACCACGATGTTCAGCGAGTTGAACAACGCGCGGCCCTTGGCCGTGAGGTAGACTTCCGCGCAACGCGCGTCCTGCCGATGAACCGCTCGCCGCACATAACCCTCGCGCACCATGCTCATCAATGCGCGGCTGAGCGCGGGCTGCTGCATCATCGCCCGATCGATGATCTCATTGATGGTGATGCCATCGCCCATGGCGAGCACCGCCAGGATCCGCCAGCGCGTGACGTTGATTCCCTCGCACCGCAGCTTCTCGACCAGATCGCCGTCGAGCTGGTATGCCAGTCTCGCGATCAGATGCGGCAGAAAGTCATCGAACAGCGATCGATTCGCGGGTTTGCTTTTTCTCCGGGTCATCGCACCGACTCTAGAACTCGATGATCCGGCCCAGACCGGCCGCGCGCGCCTTTTCGAGCACATGGTGTGCAGAGGCAAGATCCTGCGGCGCGATGCCGAGCGACTTGTACAGGGTGACATCGGATGCCGAGCGCCGACCGACCGCCGATCCGTTGGCGACTTCGCCAATCTCCGCGAGGATGTGCGCCGGAGTGATGGCGCCGGCCTCGAGAGCTCGCAGGTATTCGCCGCCCTCGTTGACGGTAGATTCCCGACAATCGACGAAGAAGCGTGATTTCACGACCGCAGGCGTGTCGATTTCCGCCGTTGCCGCAATGCTGGAGCCGACCACATTCAGGTGCGCGCCCGCCGCCAGCCACTCGCCGAAAAGAATCGGCTCGCGCGCCTTGGTCAGAGTGCAAATGATGTCGGCACCGTCGACCGCCTCGCGTACGGTGGCGCAGCTCTCGATGGCGATCCGGTGCTTGGCGCCCTCGATGCCGGCGAAGGCCGCCGACTTCTCGGGATCCCGAGCCCAGACCCGAATGCGCTTGAGCGCGCGCACCGTCAGCATCGCCTGAAGGTGACTGCGGGCTTGTTCGCCGGCTCCGAGCAGCGCCAGGTCG